>NZ_JADBRD010000028.1:9070-322896 GCF_014930495.1 Enterobacter cloacae complex sp. S3
CTTTTTTTTCGCATGTTGCACACCTCTGGTGGGATGAGAATCCCCCGGTGCTATATGCAGCCCGGTGCGGCCTGAGCCCCTCACCCTGCCCCTCTCCCCAGGGGAGAGGGGATAAAAAGCACAAAAAACAAAGCCCGGTTTCCCGGGCCTTGAACACAACAGCAAACTCAATAATACGCTTGCAGCGTGCGCTGACAGAGCGCGGAACGCACGCAGTCCTCTTTGGTGAAGCGTACCACCCCAATCATCTCATCTTCCTCAAAACGTGACATGGCGTCGCTCAGCCCGGATTTCACGCCGGATGGCAGGTCACACTGGGTAATATCGCCGTTAACGATAACCGTCACGTTCTCCCCGAGGCGCGTTAAAAACATCTTCATTTGCGCAGCGGTCACGTTCTGAGCCTCGTCAAGAATGACGACCGCATTTTCAAATGTACGTCCGCGCATATAGGCGAACGGCGCGATTTCCACCTTGCCAATCTCTGGTCGCAGGCAGTACTGCATAAAGGATGCACCCAGTCGCTTCACCAGCACGTCATAGACGGGCCTGAAGTACGGAGCAAACTTCTCCGAAATATCTCCGGGGAGGAAGCCGAGATCTTCATCAGCCTGCAGTACAGGACGAGTAACAATAATGCGCTCCACATCCTTATGAATCAGCGCTTCCGCCGCTTTGGCTGCACTGATCCAGGTTTTCCCGCATCCGGCTTCACCGGTTGCAAAGATGAGCTGTTTACTCTCGATAGCATTCAGGTAGTGCGCCTGAGCCTCATTGCGCGCCACAATTGGAGAATTATCACGGCTGTCTCGGGCCATGCCAATTGCTTCTACGCCACTCATCTGCACAAGCGAGGTGACCGATTCTTCTTCACGCTGTTTATGGCTACGTGAATCCCGTCTCAGCACACGTTTTGCTTCGCGACGAGCTTTGATCACTGCTTTTTGTCTTCCCATGGATAGCACCTTGAGTTGTTGGTATTCATCACACGCGCCAGCTTCGGCACGATTATGCGCACGAACATCAGAGGGTTGGCTTCCTTGTAAGCCATTGCTTGCTTTATCGGATAACGATACGGAACAGCTACGCGCACCGTTCTGCACGTCGGTCGAATCAGATTCTTGAGGAAGGGGGGAGAATTTAGTGGTGAGGAAATCGCTGCCGGAGTCTGAGCCTCCGCGCCGGGTGCTGCGGTTGTTATGTTTACCTTGTCCAGTACAGGACGCAACCATTCGCGATCTCCATAGTGATTCAGCATCACTGCCGGGAACTACCGCTGTCTTATCTTAAGTACATCAGGAGTTATCATAAATGCAACATTTATTTTACCTGAATGCAACTTTTAAGACTGTCCCTACAGGTGAAATCAGTCTCATATAGAAATATTACAGAAATATAACAGGAGGATAGTCATATGAAAAAATAATGTCCCCGCGAACGGTTGCGGGGACAATTATCAGGCTTCAATAAGACCTTGAGCGAGGTATGCGTTCCGATCGCGCACGCCCGGCAGGGCAAAGAAATAGCCGCCGCCGATAGGCTTAATGTACTCTTCCAGCGCTTCGCCGTTGAGCCGCTTCTGCACGGTCAGGAAGCCTTTCTCCAGATCGTGCTGATAGCAGACGAACAGCAGCCCCATATCAAGCTGTCCGGCGTTGGTCACGCCGAGCGAATAGCTGTAGCCACGACGCATCATCAGGCTGGACTGCGTCTCTTTGGTGCGCGGATTGGCCAGACGAATGTGGCTGTCCAGCGCGATGGTATCCCCATTGGGATCGCTGGCGTAGTCGGGCACGTCATGCTCGTTCTTCATGCCGAGCGGCGCGCCGCTTTGCTTATCGCGACCAAAGATCGTCTGCTGTTCTTTCAGCGGCGTGCGATCCCAGAACTCCACGTGGAACTGGATAATCCGCACCGCCTGATAGCTGCCGCCCACCGCCCATGCCGGTTCGCCCTGATCCGCCGTCACCCATACGACGTCTTTCATCAACGCCGCATCGCTGCTGTCCGGGTTGGCCGTACCGTCCTTAAAGCCCAGCAGGTTCACCGGGGTCTCTTTCCCTTTACTGCGGGCGGCGTGGTCCGAGATAAAACCTTCCCGCTTCCAGCGCACGCTCAGCAGATCCGGCGTGTGCTTGATGATATCGCGCAGGGCATGGATCACCGTGTCCTGGGTATTGGCACAAATCTGCAGGAGCAGGTCGCCATGACACAGCGCCGCGTCCAGGGAGTCATTCGGGAAACGCGTCATTTTCTGCAGCGCTTTCGGCTTCTGTTTTGCCAGCCCATAGCGCGCATCAAACAGCGACTCACCGAGCGAAACGGTAATGGTCAGGTTATCCGGGGCGATAAACGGCCCCAGAATGCCGGAGTCCATTGGCGGCAGACGCGGGTTCGGCGTATCGGGCGCCGGTCCGCCTGCGGTGAGAAACGCGATGCGCGTCGTCAGCAGGCGGAACAGGCGCTCCAGATCGGCTTTATCGCTGGCCAGCGAATCAAAGGCCACCAGCATCATGGACGCCTGCTGCGGCGTCAGGATGCCCGACTGATGCTCGCCATAAAATGGCTGCGTCTCCATGCGGGCATTGGGTGACAGCGTGCCGGGCGCGCTCTGCGGTTTCGCCGCATGCGCTACCGGACAGCCACCGGCCAGAGCAAGAGCGCCCCCCAGCGCCCCTACTCCTTTTAACAATCGACGACGTGAAGGCTCAACCACATCGTTCTCGTTATGCTTATTCATCGTGCTTAGTCCAGACCCAGTACGCCGCGCAGCAGAGAGAGATCTTCCGCCAGGGCGGTAATCGGGCCTTTCAGCGCGTTACGGTCGGCATCGGTCAGCTTGTCGTAGGTTTCAAACCCGTCTTTAGTCCGGTACTTCGCCAGAATGGTGTCGACTTTTTTGAAGTTGGCATCCACTTTGGCCAGCAGTTCGCCGTTCTCTTTCTGCAGCTGAGGACGCAGCAGGTTAACAATTTTCTGCGCGCCGTCGACGTTGGCCTGGAAGTCCCACAGATCGGTATGGCTGTAGCGATCTTCTTCGCCGCTGATTTTGCTCGCGGCCACTTCTTCAATCAGACCAGCCGCGCCGCCCACCACTTTTGACGGCGGGAAGGCCAGCTCGCTGATGCGCTTTTGCAGCTCCAGCACGTCGCCGTTCAGCTGCGCGGCGTATTTCTCCATCCCTTTGGTAGAGTTGTCGCCAAACAGGGCTTTCTCCAGACGGTGGAAACCGGTGAATTTCGGATCGGCGGCTTTCTGCTCGTAATCATCTTCGCGGGCATCAATGCTGCCATCAAGGTCAGAGAACAGTTCGGCAATCGGCTCGATGCGCTCGTAGTGCTGACGGGTTGGCGCATACAGGGATTTCGCTTTTTCGATATCACCGGCCTTCACCGCATCGGTAAAGGCTTTGGTTGCCGCCGCCAGGTCCGCCGTCTCTTTCGTGACATAGGCTTTGTACGCCGTAATCGCGTCGCCCAGGCTCAGCACCGCAGCACCTTTCACCGCATCGGCCGTCGCTTCACCTTTGACGATCAGCTTCCCTTTAGGGTTGGTCAGCAGGCCGCAGGTCATCTCATACTCGCCCGGCTGCAGGTTGGCGGTCATCTTCTGGCTGAAGCCAGGGGCGATGTTTTCACGCTCCTCCACCACCAGGACCCCTTTCAGGATCTCCCACTCCAGCGCTTTCTGGCTGTGGTTCTGAATAATAAACTGGGTTTTGCCGCTGTTCACCGTGAGGGTCATCGGCTCACACTGCTTATCATTAACGGTGACTTTAACCTGAGGAACATCCGCGCCCCAGGCGGAGAATGCAGAAGCGAACAGCGCGGCAATGCCTGCGCATAACGCACTACGACGGAACTGAATTGCCATGACTCTTCCCTTTAAAAGTATGTTGTAACTAAAACAAAAATTATGGCGTAACGCGCGACGCCTGCGTGCCGGTACGCGGCGGCATTGCGAACAGCACCAGCGCCGGAACCAGATAGATAAAGTACATCGCCACTTCGCTGACGCTCGGCGTTTCCTGATAGCCGAAGATACCTTCGAGCAGGGTGCCGGTCAGAGAGTGCGTGGAGAGCACGTTGCTGAGATCGAACGCCACGTCCTGGAAATGGTTCCACAGGCCCGCCTCGTGGAAGGCGCGAATCGCCCCTGCCGCCAGCCCAGCCGCCACCAGCAGAATAAACAGGCTGGTCCACTTGAAGAAGGCGCCCAGGTTCAGGCGAATACCGCCCCAGTAGAGCAGAAAGCCCAGCACAACGGCGGTTGCCAGCCCGAGCATCGCGCCAACCGGCGGCCAGATACCGACATCCTGCTGAAACGCCGCCAGCAGGAAGAAAACGGACTCCAGGCCTTCACGCGCTACGGCAAAAAAGACCATCATGATCAGCGCCCAGCCGTGGTTATTGCCCTTTTGCAGCGCGTTATCCACCGCCTGCTCCAGCTGCACCTTCACGTTACGGGAGACTTTACGCATCCAGAACACCATCCACGTGAGGATCACCACCGCAATCACGGCGACGATCCCTTCGAACAGCTCCTGCTCTTTCTGCGGGAACTCCCCGGTGGTTTCGTTGATGAGGATACCGAGGCCCAGACAGAGTGCCGCGGCAAGGAATACCCCGACCCACATGACGCCAATCCAGCGTCCGCGCTGGGTTCGCTTCAGATAGCTGGCGATGAGGCTCACGATAAGGGCAGCTTCAAGCCCTTCACGTAACATAATGAGAAATGGAACAAACATGCCGACACCTTAAATGTTTATCGCGGTCAACTGATGCAAAGAAAGGTAAATTCTTGTGATAGTGATTATCATTACGGCGAAAAGAAACACAAGCGAAATGTGTGGTGTTTTGATGACGAGTTGTAAACGCCGAGCCTGGTAATAGTTACATACGTTACGTTCAGGTTTATAAGTTATAACGAAAATGCCCATTTACGCTGGTACGGGGCTGTGGCTAAATATCCGCCTCAAACATCTGGTGAAAATTAATTATGTTTAAAATTGTCCATTTCCTGCTGGCGCTGGTCATTATTCTCGCGCTTGCCTGGCTGGTAAGTTTCGACCGCCGAAAAATTCGCATTCGTTATGTTTTACAGCTGATTGTTATTGAAATTGCGCTGGCGTTCTTTTTCCTGCACGCCGAAAGCGGGTTATTCCTGATTAAATATGTTTCCGGCTTCTTTGAGTCACTGCTGAAATTTGCTTCGGAAGGGACCAATTTCGTCTTTGGCGGAATGGGGGAAAAAGGGCTGGCGTTCATTTTCCTCGGCGTGCTTTGCCCAATTATTTTTATTTCCGCGCTGATTGGTATTCTTCAGCACTGGCGGATCCTGCCGATTTTTATTCGGGTCATCGGCACGCTGCTGTCAAAACTGAACGGTATGGGCAAGCTGGAATCCTTTAACGCGGTGAGCTCGCTGATCCTCGGCCAGTCGGAAAACTTCATTGCCTACAAAGGCGTGCTGGGCGATCTCTCCTCTCGTCGTCTCTTCACCATGGCGGCCACGGCCATGTCGACGGTCTCCCTGTCGATTGTCGGCGCCTATATGACCATGCTCGACGCCAAATTTGTCGTCGCGGCGCTGATTCTGAACATGTTCAGCACCTTTATTATTCTCTCCGTCATCAACCCGGCGCGCCCGGAAGCGGAGCCGGATATCAAGCTGGAAAAACTGCATGAATCGCAGAGCTTCTTCGAAATGCTCGGCGAGTATATTCTGGCCGGTTTTAAGGTGGCGATGATTATTCTGGCTATGCTGATCGGCTTTATCGCACTTATTAGCGCCGTTAACGCCCTCTTCTCCAGCGTATTTGGCATGAGCTTCCAGCAGATCCTGGGCTATGTATTTTATCCCCTGGCATGGCTGGTGGGTATTCCGCTGAGTGATGCCTTAAATGCGGGCAGTATTATGGCGACCAAGCTGGTGGCGAATGAATTTGTGGCGATGATTGAGCTGCAAAAAATCGCGCATCAGATGTCCCCGCGCGGGCTGGGCATTTTATCCGTCTTCCTGGTGTCCTTCGCGAACTTCGCGTCCATCGGCATTGTGGCCGGGGCGATTAAGGGCCTTAACGAGCAGCAGGGGAATGTGGTGTCGCGGTTTGGTCTGCGTCTGGTGTACGGCGCGACGCTGGTGAGCCTGCTGTCGGCGAGCTTTGCGGGGTTGGTGCTCTGATGCAATACCGGGTGGCGCTTCGCTTACCCGGCCTACAAAACAACAACGGCGGGATTTCCCGCCGTTTTTATTAGAACTGCACGCACACCGGCTGGTCGACGCGCATCACCGACTCCTGCGCGAAGCGTGATTTATAAATCCCGCGTAACGCTTCGATGTTCTTCTCGCTCTGCGCATCCTTACCGTGGATCAGCATCAGCGCTTTGCTGGGTTCACGCGCCACTTTCCCGTCGTTCCCCAGCCACTGCCCGCGCGCGTCAAACACCGTTAAGCCATCGCGGAAACGCGGCGTCACGTCCTGGTCAACAAACTGCTGCCACTCGTTGCTGGTGATTTGCGCCCCGGCAGGACGATTTAAGCCGAAATAGAGCGTGGTTTGCTGCATCTGGTTATCCGCCTTGCAGGTCTCTACAGCCGCGTGTTGCGATGGCGCCGTGCAGCCAGCGAGCATCAATAGTGCCGCTGCCATTACCCCTGTTTTGATTGTCATGCTTCGCTATCCTCATTGTTATAAGCACAGGGATATCACAGGAAATTACGGATTTTGGCAAGAAAAAAGCCGGGTGCGCTTGCGCTCACCCGGCCTGCATTGTGCTGCGAGAAAAATTATTCTGCCTGGAGCTTAGACGGCGGCGCAGTGTGGTAATGCGCGTCGGCTTCAGCAAAGCGTTTCTGCATGGAGGCAGACGGGGCTTTACCCAGCAGGCTGAACACCACGATGCCGATGCTGCCGAAGATGAAGCCCGGAATGATTTCGTACAGGCCCAGCCACGCGAACTGTTTCCAGACGATAACGGTCAGCGCACCGATGATCATCCCCGCCAGCGCGCCGTTACGGGTCATACGTGACCACATGACGGAGAACAGCACGACCGGACCAAACGCGGCGCCAAAGCCCGCCCACGCGTAGCTCACGAGGCCCAGCACGCGGTTTTCCGGATTGGCCGCCAGCGCGATGGCAATCAGCGCCACCAGCAGCACCATAAAGCGCCCTACCCACACCAGCTCTTTCTGGCTCGCATTTTTACGCAGGAAGGCTTTGTAAAGGTCTTCGGTGATCGCACTGGAGCAAACCAGCAGCTGGCAGCTCAGGGTGGACATCACCGCCGCCAGGATTGCGGAGAGCAGAATACCGGCAATCCACGGGTTAAACAGAATTTGCGCCAGCTCGATGAACACGCGCTCGGCGTTCTGGTTGACCGCGCCCGCCTGCGCCGGGTTGTTGTTGAAGTACGCGATGCCGAAGAAGCCGACCGCACACGCCCCTGCCAGACACAGGATCATCCACGTCATGCTGATGCGACGGGCATGCACGATGGTGTGGTGAGAATCCGCCGCCATAAAGCGCGCCAGGATATGCGGCTGACCGAAGTAGCCCAGGCCCCAGCCCATCAGGGAGACGATGGCCACGAAGTTCAGCCCTTTCAGCATGTCGACGTTTTCGATGCTCTTCTGCTTGATCACTTCCAGCGATTCGCCAAAGCCGCCAACGGTGAAAATCACAATCACCGGGGTCAGGATCAGGGCGAAGATCATCAGGCTCGCCTGCACGGTGTCGGTCCAGCTTACCGCCAGGAACCCGCCCACGAAGGTATAGAGGATGGTCGCCGCCGCACCGGCCCACAGGGCGGTTTCGTAGCTCATGCCGAAGGTGCTTTCGAACAGACGCGCGCCGGCCACGATGCCGGAGGCGCAGTAGATGGTGAAGAACAGCAGGATAACCACCGCAGAGATAATGCGCAGGATGCGGCTGTTATCTTCAAAACGTCCGGTGAAATAATCCGGCAGCGTCAGGGCGTTGTTGTTGGCCTCGGTATGCACGCGCAGACGGCCTGCCACCAGCTTCCAGTTGATCCATGCGCCCGCGGTCAGACCGATGGCGATCCAGCTTTCAGAGATACCGGAGATGAAAATCGCGCCGGGCAGCCCCATCAGCAGCCAGCCGCTCATGTCGGAGGCGCCCGCAGAGAGTGCGGTCACCATCGGGCCTAAACTGCGTCCGCCCAGAATGTAGTCGTCAAAGTTCTTTGTAGAACGCCACGCCAAAAACCCTATCAGGATCATGCCAAAAATATAAACGAGAAATGTCACCAGCATCGGTGTGCTAATAGCCATTCAAATTCTCCAAAATGTCGAGCGACAACCATCCGGGCTGCCTTGTTATATGATCACCGGAACGAGGTGAATGTATCTTGTGTTTCGGTTGGGCGCGCTATCCTGCCGTATGCGCCTTCCGCTGACAAACGATTTAACACTGCATTTACATCAATTTCATCCCCGGTTTGATACGAGTTTTCTATAGGTTGCACTCGCTCACGCTTTTACGGGTTGCACCTTTGAAAAGTGTTAACTACCGCATAAAACCAGGCTTCCCGCACAAAAGCCAGCGCGTTTTTCCAGCTAACCATTCGTTAACAATCCATTCATTTTCCGGGTTGCAAACCAGGTCACATTTAACACGGTTGCACAAAGTTGCAACATGGTGGATATTTCACGCTATCAACAGAATGCTATTACAGAACAACAGGAGCTTTGGCATGGGTATGACCACCATGGGGGTTAAGCTGGATGACGCAACCCGCGAACGGATTAAGACCGCAGCAACCCGCATTGACCGCACGCCGCACTGGTTAATTAAGCAGGCGATTTTTAACTATCTCGAAAGACTCGAGAGCGATGAGGGTCTGCCGGAGCTGCCTGCCCTACTGGCCGGCGCGGCGAACGAAAGCGAGGAGGCTCCAGCCGCTGGCGACGAGAACCATCAGCCGTTCCTCGAATTCGCCGAGCAGATCCTGCCGCAGTCCGTCAGCCGTGCCGCCATTACCGGCGCCTACCGCCGTGCCGAAACCGACGCCGTGCCGATGCTGCTGGAGCAGGCCCGCCTGCCGGAAGCCATTGCCGCACAGGCGCACAGCCTGGCGTATCAGTTAGCCGACAAGCTGCGCAACCAGAAAACCGCCACCGGCCGCGCCGGGATGGTTCAGGGTCTGCTGCAGGAGTTTTCCCTCTCCTCTCAGGAAGGCGTGGCGCTGATGTGCCTCGCGGAAGCGCTGCTGCGTATTCCGGATAAAGCCACCCGCGACGCGCTGATCCGCGACAAGATCAGCAACGGCAACTGGCATTCCCACATTGGCCGCAGCCCGTCGCTGTTCGTTAACGCCGCCACCTGGGGCCTGCTGTTTACCGGCAAACTGGTCTCCACCCATAACGAAGCCAACCTCTCCCGCTCCCTGAACCGCATCATCGGCAAGAGCGGCGAGCCGCTGATCCGCAAAGGCGTGGACATGGCGATGCGCCTGATGGGCGAGCAGTTTGTGACCGGGGAAACCATTGCCGAAGCGCTGGCGAACGCCCGCAAGCTGGAAGATAAAGGTTTCCGCTACTCGTACGACATGCTGGGCGAAGCGGCCCTGACCGCCGCCGACGCGCAGGCCTACATGGTCTCTTACCAGCAGGCGATCCACGCCATTGGTAAAGCGTCCAACGGTCGCGGTATTTATGAAGGCCCGGGCATCTCTATCAAGCTCTCTGCCCTGCACCCGCGCTACAGCCGCGCGCAGTACGACCGGGTGATGGAAGAACTCTACCCGCGCCTGAAGTCCCTGACCCTGCTGGCGCGCCAGTATGACATCGGCATTAACATCGACGCCGAAGAGGCCGACCGTCTGGAGATCTCCCTCGATCTGCTGGAAAAACTGTGCTTCGAGCCGGAGCTGGCAGGCTGGAACGGCATTGGCTTCGTTATCCAGGCCTACCAGAAGCGCTGCCCGTTCGTCATTGATTACCTGATTGACCTGGCAAGCCGCAGCCGCCGTCGCCTGATGATCCGTCTGGTGAAAGGCGCCTACTGGGACAGCGAAATCAAACGCGCCCAGATGGAAGGGCTGGAAGGCTATCCGGTCTATACCCGCAAGGTTTACACCGACGTCTCTTACCTCGCCTGTGCGAAAAAGCTGCTCGGCGTGCCGAACCTGATCTATCCACAGTTCGCTACCCACAACGCCCACACCCTGGCGGCGATCTACAGCCTGGCCGGGCAAAACTACTATCCGGGCCAGTACGAGTTCCAGTGCCTGCACGGCATGGGTGAACCGCTGTACGAGCAGGTCACCGGTAAAGTGGCGGACGGCAAGCTGAACCGCCCATGCCGAATCTATGCTCCGGTGGGAACGCACGAAACCCTGCTGGCGTACCTGGTGCGTCGTCTGCTGGAAAACGGTGCGAACACCTCTTTCGTTAACCGCATCGCCGATACCACCCTGCCGCTGGACGAGCTGGTGGCCGATCCGGTGCAGGCCGTTGAGAAGATGGCGGCACAGGAAGGCCAGGTTGGCCTGCCGCATCCGAAGATTGCCCTGCCGCGCGAGCTGTACGGCAAAGGCCGCGTCAACTCGGCGGGTCTGGATCTCGCCAACGAACACCGTCTGGCGTCCCTCTCCTCTGCCCTGCTCAACAGCGCGCTGCAGAAGTGGCAGGCCAAACCGATGCTGGAGCAGCCCGTTGCAGACGGCGAAATGCAGCCGGTGATCAACCCGGCCGAGCCGAAGGATATCGTCGGCTACGCGCGAGAAGCGACCGAAGCGGAAGTGGATCAGGCGCTGGACAGCGCGGTGAACAACGCCCCTATCTGGTTTGCCACGCCGCCGCAGGAGCGCGCCGCGATTCTGGAGCGCGCGGCGGTGCTGATGGAAGATCAGATGCAGTCGCTCATCGGCATTCTGGTGCGCGAAGCGGGCAAAACCTTCAGCAACGCCATTGCCGAAGTGCGCGAGGCCGTCGACTTCCTGCACTACTACGCCGGTCAGGTGCGCGATGATTTCGATAACGAAACCCACCGTCCGCTGGGTCCGGTCGTCTGTATCAGCCCGTGGAACTTCCCGCTGGCGATCTTCACCGGCCAGATTGCCGCCGCGCTGGCCGCAGGCAACAGCGTGCTGGCAAAACCGGCAGAGCAGACCCCGCTGATTGCCGCGCAGGGCATCAGCATTCTTCTGGAAGCCGGCGTGCCGGCGGGCGTGGTTCAGCTGCTGCCGGGCCGTGGTGAAACGGTCGGTGCCAAACTGACCTCCAATAACCGCGTGCGCGGCGTGATGTTCACCGGTTCGACCGAAGTGGCGTCTCTGCTGCAGCGCAACATTGCCACCCGTCTGGATGCGCAGGGCCGTCCTACGCCGCTCATCGCGGAAACCGGCGGGATGAACGCCATGATCGTTGACTCCTCTGCCCTTACCGAGCAGGTGGTGGTCGACGTGCTGGCCTCCGCGTTCGACAGCGCCGGTCAGCGCTGCTCCGCCCTGCGCGTGCTGTGCCTGCAGGACGACGTGGCGGACCACACGCTGAAGATGCTGCGCGGCGCGATGGCCGAATGCCGCATGGGCAACCCGGGCCGTCTCACTACCGATATCGGGCCGGTGATCGACACGGAAGCCAAAGCCAACATCGAAAACCACATTCAGACCATGCGCGCGAAAGGCCGTCCGGTGTTCCAGGCGGTCCGCGAGAACAGCGAAGATGCCCGCGAATGGCGGACCGGCACCTTTGTGCCGCCAACGCTGATTGAGCTGGCAAGCTTCGACGAGCTGAAAAAAGAGGTCTTCGGCCCGGTGCTGCACGTGGTGCGCTACAACCGTAACAACCTGAACGAGCTGGTTGAGCAGATCAACGCCTCCGGCTATGGCCTGACGCTCGGCGTGCATACCCGTATCGACGAGACTATCGCGCAGGTGACCGGCAGCGCCAAAGTGGGCAACCTGTACGTTAACCGCAACATGGTTGGCGCGGTCGTGGGCGTGCAGCCGTTCGGCGGCGAAGGCCTTTCCGGCACCGGTCCGAAAGCGGGCGGTCCGCTCTACCTGTACCGTCTGCTGGCGAACCGTCCGGAGAACGCCCTGGGCGTCACCCTGGCACGCCAGGATGCGGACTATCCGGTGGATGCGCAGCTGAAAACCGTGCTGACCCAGCCGCTGGAGGCGCTCATTACATGGGCAGAAAAACGTCCTGAACTGCGTGCCGTCGCGAAGCAGTACGGCGAGCTGGCGCAGGCGGGCACGCAGCGTCTGCTGCCGGGGCCAACCGGCGAGCGCAACACCTGGACGCTGATGCCGCGCGAGCGCGTGCTGTGCGTGGCCGATAACGAGCAGGACGCGCTGGTGCAGCTGGCCGCCGCCATGGCAACCGGCTGTGAAGTGCTGTGGCCGGAAGATGCCCTGCATCGCGATCTCGCCAAACAGCTGCCGAAGGCGGTCTCGGCCCGCATTCGCTTCGCGAAAGCCGATAGCCTGCTGACCCAGCCGTTTGATGCGGTGATCTACCACGGTGATTCCGATCAGCTGCGCGAACTGTGCGAGCAGGTTGCGGCCCGCAGCGGCGCCATCGTTTCCGTGCAGGGCTTTGCGCGCGGGGAAACTAACCTGCTGCTGGAGCGTCTGTACGTGGAGCGCTCGCTCAGCGTCAACACCGCGGCGGCAGGCGGTAACGCCAGCCTGATGACAATAGGCTAACGCTGTGCTAATAAGGCTCCGGAGACGGAGCCTTATTTTTTTGGGGAGTATATGAAACGATTTCTTATCGCCAGTGCGGCACTGCTGCTGAGCGCCAGCGCGCTGGCCGACGAGTGCGACAACGCGACCACCCAGCTTGAACTGAATACCTGTAGCGCGCAGCAGTACCAGGCTGCCGATAAAAAACTCAACCAGACGTATCAGGCCGCCATCAAACGCGCGGCAGCTCCTCAGCGCGACCTGCTGAAAAAAGCGCAGCTGGCGTGGATTACCCTGCGCGATGCGGACTGCGCGTTTATCGGTTCGGGGACGGAAGGCGGTAGCGTCCAGCCAATGATTGTTAACCAGTGTCTGGCGGAGAAAACCGTGGAGCGAGAAGCGTTTCTGGCCTCGCTGATGCAGTGTGAAGAGGGCGACTTAAGCTGCCCTCTCCCGCCGGGCTGAGGGATCCCCACAAAATAATACCTGCGCGGACGACCCCCTCTCCCTTGAGGGAGAGGGCTGGGGTGAGGGGAAACTAGCGCAGGCGGATCCCTTCGATAATCATCCGCTGCACGTTTTCCAGGGTGCTGTGGAAAAACGCCTCGTCCTGGAGCGTTTTACCGGTCACCGCCTCAACCTGGGCCGCAAAGTCAGCGTAATGCTGGGTGGAGGCCCAGATCATAAAGATCAGATGATGCGGGTCGACCGGGGCCAGTTTTCCGCTGGCGACCCATCCGGCAATAATGGCCGACTTATCGTCCACCAGCTGCTTTAAATCTCCGGTTAATTCCGCCTGCAGCAGCGGCGCGCCCTGCAGCATCTCAAGACAAAACAGTCGCGACGCCTGCGGGTAATCGCGCGACACCTCCAGCTTCAGGCGAATGTACTCTTTGATCGCCACCAGCGGGGCCAGCTCCGCGCGGAACGCTTTGAGGGGCGCCAGCCAGATATCGAGGATCTGCTGCATCACCGCCACATAGAGCGCCTCTTTCGACGGGTAATAGTAAAGCAGATTGGTTTTGGATACGCCGGACTGCTCCGCCACCTGCTCCAGGCGCGTGCCGTGAATACCAAACTGCGAAAAAGTCTCGAGCGCCGCGCTGAGGATCGCCTGCTTCTTGGCGCTCACCGCCTGCGAACGTTTACCTGGTGTTTTCACTGCGCCTTGTGCCATTCCCGCTCTCCTTATTCTGCGTTGCCCTCAGCATAGCAAAACCCCCGACTCGCCACGACATCCTGCACTCCGATCGCGCATGAATGCCTGTTTTCTGTGCAATGTTTTTGACCAGTTAGTCCACATTTAGCCGAATCAATCCACCAACTTCTGATTAACACATTAATAACACAGCCATTTTCAAAACTGGCACCGCCTTTGCAAAAACACCGATACACCTGCGACGTAATGAAGAGAGGTTCGTGATGAAAATTGGCGTATTTGTACCCATCGGCAACAACGGCTGGCTTATCTCGACCACTGCACCGCAATACATGCCGACCTTTGAGCTCAATAAAGCCATCGTGCAGAAAGCAGAGCATTACCATTTCGACTTTGCGCTTTCGATGATCAAGCTGCGCGGCTTTGGCGGCAAAACTGAATTCTGGGATCACAACCTGGAGTCCTTTACCCTGATGGCCGGGCTGGCCGCGGTCACCTCGCGGATCCAAATCTACGCCACCGCCGCCACGCTCACCCTGCCCCCGGCGATCGTCGCGCGCATGGCCTCCACCATCGACTCCATCTCCGGCGGGCGTTTTGGCGTCAACCTGGTCACCGGTTGGCAAAAACCGGAGTACGAGCAGATGGGGCTCTGGCCGGGTGACGAGTACTTCTCGCATCGCTACGACTACCTGACCGAATACGTGCAGGTGCTGCGCGACCTGTGGGGGACCGGCAAAAGCGATTTCAAGGGCGATTTCTTCACCATGAACGACTGCCGCGTCAGCCCCCAGCCGTCGGTGCCGATGAAGGTGATTTGCGCCGGACAAAGCGACGCGGGGATGGAGTTTTCCGCGAAATACGCCGACTTCAACTTCTGCTTCGGTAAAGGCGTGAACACGCCGGCCGCCTTCGCTCCGACCGCCGCGCGGATGAAAGAAGCCGCCGACAAAACCGGGCGCGACGTGGGCTCCTACGTGCTGTTTATGGTGATCGCCGACGAGACCGACGACGCCGCGCGCGCCAAATGGGAGCGCTATAAGGACGGCGCCGACGAGGAGGCACTGAGCTGGCTCACCGAGCAGAGCCAGAAGGATACCCGCTCCGGGGCGGATACCAACGTCCGCCAGATGGCCGACCCGACCTCCGCCGTCAATATCAACATGGGCACCCTGGTTGGCTCTTATGCCAGCGTCGCCAGAATGCTTGACGAAGTGGCGGCCGTCCCCGGTGCGGAAGGCGTCCTGCTGACCTTCGACGATTTCCTGACCGGCGTGGAGACCTTCGGCGAGCGCATCCAGCCGCTGATGCAGTGCCGCGCCCACATCCCTGCCGTTACGAAGGAGGTGGCGTAATGACGACCCTTAACGCACGCCCGGAAGCTATCACCTTCGCGCCGCAGCAGAGCGCGCTGATCGTGGTGGACATGCAAAACGCCTACGCCAGCCAGGGCGGCTATCTGGATCTGGCGGGGTTCGACGTCTCCGCCACCCGGCCGGTGATCGAGAACATTAAAACCGCCGTCGCCGCCGCGCGCGCCGCGGGCATGCTCATCATCTGGTTCCAGAACGGCTGGGATGACCAGTACGTCGAGGCAGGCGGCCCCGGCTCGCCCAACTTCCACAAGTCGAACGCCCTGAAAACCATGCGTAAACGGCCCGAACTGCAGGGCAAGCTGCTGGCGAAAGGCGGCTGGGACTATCAGCTGGTGGATGAGCTGGTACCGCAGGCGGGCGATATTGTTCTGCCCAAACCGCGCTACAGCGGCTTTTTCAACACCCCGCTCGACAGCCTGCTGCGCAGCCGGGGCATTCGTCATCTGGTGTTCACCGGCATCGCCACCAACGTCTGCGTGGAGTCGACCCTGCGCGACGGCTTTTTCCTCGAGTATTTTGGCGTGGTGCTGGAAGACGCGACCCACCAGGCCGGGCCGGAATTCGCCCAGAAGGCGGCCCTGTTCAACATCGAAACCTTTTTTGGCTGGGTCAGTAACGTCAATGATTTCTGCGACGCCCTGACTCCCCCGCTTGCCCGTATCGCCTGAGGAGACGCCTGATGCCAAAATCCGTGATTATTCCGCCGGGCACCAGCACGCCGATTGCCCCGTTTGTTCCCGGCATCCTCGCCGACGGCGTGGTGTATGTCTCCGGCACGCTGCCGTTTGATAAAGACAACAACGTGGTGTTTATCAACGACCCAAAGGCGCAAACCCGCCACGTGCTGGAGACGATCAAAACCGTGATCGAAACGGCGGGTGGCACGATGGAGGACGTGACCTTCAACAGCATCTTTATCACCGACTGGAAAAACTACGCCGCGATTAACGAGATTTACGCCGAGTTCTTCCCCGGCGATAAACCGGCGCGGTTCTGCATTCAGTGCGGGCTGGTGAAGCCAGAGGCGCTGGTTGAGATCGCCACCGTTGCGCACATCGCGAAGTGAGGCAGGTATGAAACTTTCCGTCTCGCCGCCCCCGTACGAGGGCGCGCCCGTGGTGGTCTTTATTTCCGGTCTCGGCGGCAGCGGCAGCTACTGGCTGCCCCAGCTGGCCGCGCTGGAGCCGGAGTATCAGGTGGTGTGCTATGACCAGCGGGGAACGGGCAATAACCCCGCCACCCTGCCGGAAGGGTACAGCCTTGCGCAGATGGCGGACGAGCTGGCCCAGGCGCTGGCTGAAGCCGGGATTGCCCGCTACAGCGTCGTGGGTCACGCGCTGGGGGCGCTGGTCGGCCTGCAGCTGGCCCTCGACAGGCCCGACGCCCTCACCGCGCTGGTGTGCGTCAACGGCTGGTTGACCCTCAACGCCCACACCCGCCGCTGCTTTCAGATCCGCGAGCGCCTGCTGCATTACGGCGGCGCACAGGCGTGGGTCGAGGCGCAGCCGCTGTTTCTCTACCCGGCGGACTGGATGGCCGCCCGCGCGCCCCGTCTGGAGGCCGAAGAAGCGCTGGCGCTGGCCCATTTCCAGGGTAAAACCAACCTGCTGCACAGGCTCAGCGCCCTGAAAAAGGCCGACTTCAGCCGCCATGCGGCGCGCATTCGCTGCCCGGTACAGATCGTCTGTTCTGCCGACGACATGCTGGTGCCCTCAGTCTGCTCATCCGAACTGCAGGCGGCGATCCCGCACAGCCACAGCGTGGTGATGCGCCAGGGCGGGCACGCCTGCAACGTCACCGAGCCGGATACCTTTAACACCCTGCTGCTGAACGGGCTGGCCAGCCTGCTGCACAGCCCGGAACCCGCTTTATAAGGAGCTTTAATGAGCGAAGCCATTACCCCCGCCGCGCTGGAAACGCTGTTCACCGGCGCGCGCACCCATAACGGCTGGCAGGATATGCCCGTCAGCGACGAAACGCTGCGCGAAATCTACAACCTGATGAAATGGGGGCCCACGTCCGCCAATTGCTCCCCGGCACGGATTGTGTTTGTGCGAAGCGCGGAGGGAAAAGAGAAGCTGCGCCCGGCGCTCTCCAGCGGTAACCTCGAGAAAACGCTCACCGCTCCGGTCACGGCGATTATTGCCTGGGACGGTGAATTCTACGAGCGCCTGCCCGAGCTGTTCCCGCACGGCGATGCAAAGAGCTGGTTCACCACCAGCCCCGCGCATGCGGAAGAGACGGCCTTTCGCAACAGCTCAATGCAGGCCGCTTACCTGATTTTCGCCTGTCGCGCCCTGGGGCTGGACACCGGCCCGATGTCGGGATTTGACCGCCAAAAGGTCGACGAAGCCTTTTTCACCGGCACGACGCTTAAAAGCAATCTGCTGATCAACATAGGCTATGGCGATACCCGCAAACTTTACGGGCGCCTGCCGCGCCTGGACTTTGACGACGCCTGCGGGCTGGCGTAAGGAGCGATGATGACATCACCGGATAAACAAACCTTTCGCGACGCCATGGCCTGCGTTGGCGCGGCGGTCAACATCATCACCACCGACGGCCCGGCGGGGATGGCAGGCTTCACCGCCAGCGCGGTGTGCAGCGTCACGGATTCACCGCCCACCCTGCTGGTGTGCCTGAACCGCGGTGCGTCCGTCTGGCCAACGTTTAGCGAAAACCGCACCCTTTGCGTGAATACCCTGAGCGCCGGACAGGAGCCTTTATCTAACCTGTTTGGCGGTAAAACGCCGATGGCGGAACGCTTTGCCGCCGCCCGCTGGCAGACGGGCGACACGGGCTGTCCGCGTCTGGAAGATGCGCTGGCCTCGTTTGACTGCCGCATCAGCCAGGTGGTGAGCGTCGGCACCCACGACATTCTGTTTTGCGACATTATTTCGATTATTCGCCACCCCGCGCCGCAAGGGCTGGTGTGGTTTGACCGCGGCTACCACGCGCTTATGCGACCCGCCTGTTAACCCGCCTTAAGGAGACAGACCATGTTCGGATTTCCCCACTGGCAGTTGAAATCGACCTCCACAGAAGCAGGCGTGGTCGCGCCGGATGAACGTCTCCCGCTCGGGCAGACGATGGTGATGGGCATTCAGCACGCGGTCGCCATGTTTGGCGCCACGGTGCTGATGCCGATGCTGATGGGACTCGATCCCAACCTGTCTATTCTGATGTCGGGTATCGGCACGCTGCTGTTCTTTTTCGTCACCGGCGGGCGCGTGCCCAGCTATCTCGGATCCAGCGCCGCCTTTGTCGGAGTGGTCATCGCCACCACCGGGTTTAACGGCCAGGGGATCAACCCCAACCTGAGCGTGGCCCTCGGCGGCATCATTGCCTGCGGCCTGGTGTACACCCTGATTGGTCTGGTGGTGATGAAAATCGGCACGCGCTGGATAGAGCGAATGATGCCCCCCGTCGTGACGGGCGCCGTGGTGATGGCAATTGGCCTCAACCTCGCGCCGATTGCGGTCAGGAGCGTCTCCGCCTCGCCGTTTGAAAGCTGGATGGCGGTGATCACGGTGCTGTGCATCGGCCTGGTGGCGGTGTTCACGCGGGGCATGATCCAGCGGCTGCTGATTCTGGTTGGGCTGATTGTCGCCTGTCTGGTCTACGCCCTGCTGGCCAACGTTTTCGGTCTGGGCAAGCCGGTTGATTTTACGCTGCTGCATCAGGCCGCCTGGTTCGGCCTGCCGAAGGTGACCTCGCCCACCTTTAACACCCAGGCGATGATGCTTATCGCACCGGTGGCGGTGATCCTGGTGGCGGAGAACTTAGGCCACCTGAAGGCGGTTGCGGGGATGACCGGGCGCAGCATGGATCCGTACATGGGCCGCGCGTTCGTCGGTGACGGTCTGGCGACCATGCTCTCCGGTTCCGTAGGCGGCAGCGGCGTCACCACCTATGCTGAAAACATCGGCGTGATGGCGGTAACCAAGGTCTACTCGACGCTGGTCTTCGTGGCGGCGGCGGTGATGGCGATGCTGCTCGGCTTCTCACCGAAGTTCGGCGCGCTGATCCACACCATTCCGTCCCCGGTTATCGGCGGGGCATCGATTGTGGTGTTTGGGCTGATCGCCGTAGCCGGCGCGCGCATCTGGGTACAGCATCGCGTCGATCTCAGCCAGAACGGTAACCTGATTATGGTGGCGGTCACGCTGGTGCTGGGCGCAGGCGATTTTGCCCTGACGCTGGGCGGGTTTACGATTGGCGGGATTGGCACGGCGACCTTTGGGGCAATTCTGCTTAACGCCCTGCTGAGCCGCCGGATGGCCGCCGCGCCGCAGGGCGCCGTAGTGCATCAGGATTCGTGAAATCACCATGTCGGGTGACGGCCAGGCATCACCCGACGTGTACATTCCTTCAGAACAACAGGTAGTAAAGCAATCACTCTTGCTCAAACAGCCGTTCGATAGATTTTGTAGGGAAGAACAAAGAATGGCTGTTTTCAGCTGTCAGCGGGATAAAGCCCTGCTTCAGATAAAATCGTTTTGCCCGCTCGTTAAGGGCATCAACAAATATTCCGTGTACCCCCACAGCCTGTGAAGCCAGGTAGACAACGCGCATAGCATGCGCAACGAGCGTTGTTCCCCACTCGTTTCCCTGTAGTGTTTTATCTACAGCCAGACGTCCCAGCGTCACGCTGGGTACGTTGATATAAGGGATTCGGCGCTGCTGAGTCTTAGAAGGAAGCATCGCTCTTTCAAAACAGCTTCCCGATAAAGTGTAATAACCCAGGACTCGCGGACGATCGCGCTCTTTAAGCAGGTAGGCTCGTAAAATACGCCCATTGTGCTGACGCACCAGATGTTCAGCAAGGAAGGCATTTAGCGAGGGTTCGCCACAATCAAAATCCTCGAAGTCATAATCGGTTCCCTCTGATAACATTTCGATCGTGAGATTCTCCACGGCGCTTCACTCCATGTTTCGAAGCCGTTTTGCTGCTCGTTTCAGGCGTTCATTTGGCTCAGGCGGATTGTCGATGGCATCCATCACCGCATTCCATGATGCTTCGTTTAATACGAGACGACGGTGCTGCTCAATGACCTCTGCAGCACGCTCTGACGCACTGTTCACCATAAACTGGGTGATCGTTTGGTTCGTCATCGCCGCCGCTTCTTCAATCATTGTTTTGTCTTCGTCCGTTAAGCGAAGATCGATACGCTGTTTTTTAAGTGCTGGCATGGTTTACATCACCGTGTACGGTATTTATCCGTACACATCGTAAATAAGCCTGTCCATTTTTTCAATCTAAACCTTCTTTTGCCGTCAAATCCCTGACCTCACTCCGACGTTTTCTGAGCTTTAACTCGCTCACCAGCACCCCGGCGACAATAAATGCCGCGCCCACCAGCGCCAGAAGCGGCAAACGCTCACCTGCAATGCGTCCGAAAATCCCCGCCCAGACCGGTTCACCGGTATAAATCACCGTCGCGCGGGTTGGCGATACGCTGCGCTGCGCCCAGTTCATGGTGACCTGAATAATGGCGCTGAAAATACCCAGCCCCAGTGCTACCACCACCAGGCCGGTGGACATCGGCGGCACGGACTCGCCTGCCGGCACCATCGTCGCAAACGCCACCAGCGACGCCGTGGCGAGCTGCACCACCGTTACCCGCTTGACGTCGACCTTGCCCGCCCAGGCGCTAATCAGAATAATTTCCGCCGCAATGGCAATCGCCCCTATCAGGGTGATGATTTCGCCCGGCCCCAGCGCAAGCAGGTTGTTTTCCGGCCCGGCCAGTAAGATCAGGCCGATAAACGCCAGCACGATGCCAATACAGGACATCAGCCCCGGCAGCCGCCCCAGGCACAGCCACTGCAGCAGCGGCACCAGCGGCACATACATGGCGGTGATAAACGCGGATTTACTGCTGGAGATGGTCTGCAATCCCCATGTCTGCAGGCTGTAGCCCATCGCTATCGCCACCCCAATCGCCACGCCGGCCTTAAGTTCTTTCAGCGTCAGCCCCCGCAGCGTTTTAAGCGAAATCAGCCCCACGGCAAGCGCCGCCGTCGCAAAGCGCAGGCCAACAAAAAAGAACGGATCGCTGAGGGTCACCGCGTACTGAACGGCCAGAAACGTCCCGCCCCAGAACATGGTGATGAGAATCAGGATGGCTTCCTGCGGTTTAACGGAGAATTTGAAGCGTGAAACAGACATGCGGCACTCGCGGTTAAGATCAATTCCCTAGTGTGCGTTGCCTTTGGTTACAGTTCAATGTTGCAGAAATAAAAAAACCGCCGGGAGATCCCGGCGGCAGGGGTTCAACCCGGCGTGTTACTTACTGCTGCCGTGGCTGTTTTTCCCCCCTTTCTTGCCAGCTTCAGATGCGCGTTGCGGGTCATTCTTGAAATTGCCCCCGCTATGCTGGCCACCTTTACGGCCTGCTTCTGATGCTCTTTCACGATCTTCTGCGAAATTACCTGAACCACCACGATGGTTTGCCATCTCTAACCTCCAGAATGTGAAACATTAGACATCATATTGCATTCAGTAAAAGAGGATTCTTTCACCTCGCAACACAAGGACAGTGCCTTTATCTGTGCCGCGTGAAACTAAGCTTAGTGGAATGCCGCTATCCGGCAAGCCGCAGGTAATATTCTGCAACATGAACTCAGCCTTTCGGGTGAGATGACGCGGCGGCGATTCATAAACCTTTCTTATCATTTCAAAAATATGCTGCCAAAAAGTTGTTTCATTTTGCTACAAAGCCTTTTTGTAACCATATTGTTATAAATCAAAGAAATGCCGTTCATTTTTGCAGTCTGGCTGTGATGGCATATCTTTAAAAGAACGCAGCGATCCGCTGTCAGAAAAACCAACGAGGAGTGATGCAAAATGGCAAAAGTTCTGGTGCTCTATTATTCCATGTATGGACACATTGAAACCATGGCTCACGCGGTAGCAGAAGGTGCGAACAGGGTTGATGGCGTTGAGGTTGTGGTGAAACGCGTACCGGAAACCATGCAGGCGGAAGCCTTCCTGAAAGCCGGGGGGAAAACGCAAAACGCCCCGGTCGCCACCCCGCAGGAGCTGGCGGACTATGATGCCATCATCTTCGGCACCCCGACCCGCTTCGGCAATATGTCGGGCCAGATGCGCACCTTCCTCGATCAAACCGGCGGACTTTGGGCATCCGGGGCGCTTTACGGCAAACTCGCCAGCGTATTCAGCTCTACCGGCACCGGCGGCGGTCAGGAGCAGACGATTACCTCAACCTGGACTACCCTTGCTCATCACGGGATGGTGATTGTGCCGATTGGCTACGGCGCCCAGGAGCTGTTTGACATTTCCCAGGTGCGTGGCGGTACGCCGTACGGCGCAACCACCATTGCCGGTGGGGATGGCTCACGTCAGCCAAGCAATGAAGAACTGTCTATCGCCCGCTATCAGGGTGAATACGTCGCGGGTCTGGCCAAAAAACTGAACGGCTAACACCCAACAGGAGGACAAGCATGCCAACTCAAGAATCCAAAGCTCACCACGTGGGCGAATGGGCAAGTTTACGCAACACCTCTCCGGAGATTGCCGAAGCTATCTTTGAAGTCGCGAAGTACGATGAAAAGCTGGCCGAGCAGATTTGGGAGGAAGGTAACGATGAGGTGCTGGTGCGCGCCTTCGAAAAAACGGATAAAGACTCGCTCTACTGGGGCGAGCAAACCATCGAACGTAAAAACGTCTAAGCGTTTCCCCCCGCCGCAGCGGGGAGTTCTCTTTTACTTCGCCGCGTTATTCATCACCGCATTGAATTTATCGACAGGACAGAAGCCGTTCGCATCCACCGGGCAGCCTTTCAGCTCCAGCGTCACGCGCTGCGCGGGCGACTGCAGCGACAGGACGCTGGCGTTACGCAGCTGCTCTGAGCTCTGGTAGACATACTCAATTTTCATCAGCTCCTGATTGGCGTTTTTGTCATGCCAGCGCTGGAAGACAATCTTGCCGCCAATTGGGGTGCGCTCCTGCTGGTCGTGCAGCTGATACGGTTTGAAATCCAGGGCCGTCAGCAGGGAAGCAATGTTCGAGTCATGCCCCACCAGCAGGGTGATTTTCGGCGCTTTTGCCTGCTCGGTAACCAGCGTTTTATCAATGTACTTCACCAGCGGCTTCGCCACGTTTTGCGCCACTTCGGTGGAGGTAAACAGCGAGTCCTGATAGCCGTTCTTCAGCTTCGACAGCACGCGCCACTGCTGGTCGGTTTTGATTTCGCCCCAGGCCACCTGGTCGGCCGGGAAGCCTTCGTAATACTGCAGCGTGAACGCGTCCACCAGCGAGTTACCCACCTTCAGCGGCCCGGATACGCCAGGCTCTTTTTCATAGTCGGCGCTGAAGGTATCTTTCGCGTCAGCCAGCGAGCAGACCTTTTTCTCTTTGCAGGACGGGGAATCCGCGTAGTTCGTCATCTGCTCAAGCAGCTTATAGCTTTCGCCCAGCTGCATTTTCTGCCGCTCGGACTCCATCGCCTTGAGCGCTTTTTCGCGAAATTCCGGCGAGTTATCGGTAATCACCGGATTAAAGGTCGGATCCATGGTGCCCATTTTTTCCTGATGGTGCACGGGAACGTCGCAGCCCGGGAACGCACCGGTGATGAAGAACTGCGCGGTGGCGACGGTACGCTGCAGGCTGTTGGCGTAAGCATAAACGCTATCCGCCGCTGGGCATTCTCCCGTCTTCACCATCCCCTGCTGCGCCAGCCACTCGCGCATGTAATGGCCCATATAGACTTCCAGCACGCCGCCCTTGGTGGTGAGCTGACCGCCCGGCACCTCCCACTCCGGCCACTGCTTCGGCGTGGACTGCTCCAGCACGCTGCCGTTATTGGCGAGCGGCGCGCGCAGGTTGTGACGGCTCATGATTAAAACTTGCTCCAGCTGATACCCTTCCGGCGTCTCTTGCGCCTGCACGCCAAACGTTGCTGAAATGGAACCGGCGACTGCCAGCGCGAGTAGTGCTTTTTTCATCCCTAATTCCTCACTCGTTTTAAAATGTCGCGTTCAGTGTGACAGATTCGTGACAATTTTCCGGGAAGCATTTCTCAAACTGATGATTAACGTGCTTACGGTGTGCACCAATAAGTTTTATAATAAAACCACACCCCACCGGAGAATTGACCGTGAAACGTACCCGCCTCGAAGAGAGCACCTGCCCCGTCGCCCGTTCGCTGGATATCATCGGCGACTGGTGGTCGCTGCTGATTGTTCGCGACGCGCTGCGCGGGATTAAGCGCTTCGGCGAGTTCCAGAAAAGCCTCGGCATCGCGAAAAACATGCTGACCACGCGGCTGAAACTGCTGGTCGACGAAGGCATCCTCCGGCTTCAGCCCGCGTCCGACGGCAGCGCCTGGCAGGAGTATGTCCTGACCGATAAAGGGCGTGCCCTGCAAACGGTGCTGGTTGCCCTCTCCCAGTGGGGCAATGAATTTTTGTTTGCGGATAACGAATGCGGCACCGTGCTGGTCGATACCGAACAGCGCAAACCCCTGCGCAAACTGGCGCTTATCGCCGACGA
The DNA here is from genome assembly GCF_014930495.1 of Enterobacter cloacae complex sp. S3. Taxonomy (NCBI): domain Bacteria; kingdom Pseudomonadati; phylum Pseudomonadota; class Gammaproteobacteria; order Enterobacterales; family Enterobacteriaceae; genus Enterobacter; species Enterobacter cloacae complex sp. S3. The sequence continues at coordinate 33,785 of NZ_JADBRD010000028.1, forward strand.
TGGCCGCGAACTGACGCCTGAAGAGATCGTGGCAAAACTCCCATCCTGATCGTTCCCGACGGCAACAGCACAAAATGCTCGCAAATATAGTTGCATTATAAAACCAAATGACAGAGAGTTTATTCAGTTTCATCTTGAAACCAAATAACCCACTTTGCCCTGAGGTAACACACGATGACTACGCAAATCACCACCGCCCTGATTACGGGCGCCTCTTCCGGAATTGGTGCTGTTTATGCCGATCGCCTTGCCGCGCGCGGCGCTAACCTGGTGCTGGTCGCCCGTCGCGAAGATCGCCTGAACACCCTTGCCGCCGACCTTCGCGCGCGCTACGGCGTGGCCGTCGATATTCTGGTGGCCGATCTTACCGATGAAGCCGGGATCCGCGCCGTGGAAGAGGCGCTGCGCAGCAATACCGCCATTGATACGCTCATTAACAACGCGGGCACCGCGCAGATGGCGCCGTTCCTCGCGGGCGATGTGGCGCAGCATCAGGCCATTAACACCCTGAACACCACGGCGCTGATGCGTCTGACCTACGCCATCCTGCCCCGCCTGGCGCAGAACAATCGCGGCACGCTGATCAACATCGCATCCGTGCTGGCCCTGCACGTCCGGGCGGGCAGCGCGCTCTACAGCGCCACCAAGGCGTGGGTGTTGAGCTTTACCCGTGGGTTACAGGAAGAATTTGCCGACAGCAGCGTGCGCATTCAGGCCGTGCTGCCCGCCGCCACGGCGACGGAAATCTGGAGCCATTCGGGCGTCACGGTAAACGATCTGCCGGAAGGATCGGTGATGACCACCGACGATATGGTGGATGCATCGCTGGCGGGTCTGGATCAGGGTGAACCGATCACCATCCCGCCGATGCATGACGCCGGCCTGTGGGATCGCTACGAAGCGGCGCGTCTTGAGCTGTTCAACAGCGCGCGCACCGGCATTCCGGCACCGCGCTACGCAAAACAGTAGCCTAACGCTCAAGCTGGTCGCCGTACTCGCTCATCCAGGCGGCCAGCGGGGAGAGTGCGTCCTGCAGGGTTAACCCCAGCGCGGTGATCTGATACTCCACGCGCGGCGGGATCTCCGGGTAGACCGTCCGCGTCACCAGCCCGCGCTGCTCAAACAGGCGCAGCTGCTTGGTCAGCTCTTTCTGCGTGATGGGGGCAGCGGCCCGCAGCAGATCGCCAAAGCGTACGGGCGTGTTGAACACAATCAGACGGTACAGAATGGGGATCGCCCATTTACCGGAAATCAGGTTCACAAACTGCGTCATCGGGCAGGTATACGCCTCAGTTTTTTTTTCACAGCACACCTCCAGCATTTCTGCCATAGCACACCTCTTGCCTCTTTAGTATCCATTTGGTACCTGGTTTCCTTTCGATACTAACGTTTCTATAGTGCTTTCTCCAGAGACATTTCAGGAGAAGAACATGGGTCGTTTAACAGATAAATATACGCTGATTACCGGCGGCACCAGCGGCATCGGTCTTGCCACCGCGCAGGCGTTTATCGCCGAAGGCGCGCGCGTCGCCGTGACCGGACGCAACCCGGACACCCTCGCCGAAGCAGAACGTATTCTTGGTGATAAGGCCTGGGTGATCCCGACCGATGCGGGAGATATCGCCTCGCAAAAAGCGCTGGCGGAAACCCTCGCCGCCCGCTGGCCACGCCTGGACGCGGTGTTTCTCAACGCTGGTGACGTGACGCACGCGCCGCTGGAAGCCTGGCAGGAGGAGGCCTGGGACCGCCTGATGGGCATCAACCTGAAGGGGCCGTTCTTTTTAATTCAGGCGCTGCTGCCGCTGCTGAATAACCCGTCGTCGGTGATCCTCTGCGGCTCCGTGAGCGCGCGTATCGGCCTGCCGACCAGCAGCGTGTATGCCGCGAGCAAGGCCGCCCTGCTGTCGCTGGCGCGCACGCTGTCGGCGGAGCTGCTGCCGCGCGGGATCCGCGTCAACGGCCTGAGCCCCGGTCCGGTGGAGACCCCGGCGTTTACCAAAACGGGCTTAAGCGACGAGGCGCTTAACGCGATGATGGCGGAGATCATCAAGCTGGTGCCGCTCGGCAGAATGGGCTCGACGACGGAGCTGGCAAAAGCCGCGCTCTATCTGGCGTCCGACGAGTCGAGCTACACGGTGGGAACGGAGCTGCTGGTCGACGGCGGAATGGGGAGTTTGTAACTCAAAAGGCGCTGATGCCGGTGACGATGCCGACATACAGCGCCGCCCATGCGCAGGCGGAAAGCAGGCTGACGGCGTAGACCTTGACTGCATTCAGCCTGAGCATTCCCGCCGCCAGCGGCACGATGTAGCGCAGCACCGCCAGAAAACGCGCGGTGAACAGGACCAGCACCCCGTTTTTCTGCAGCTGATGCTGCACCCGCAGCATTTTACCGGCGTGCTTCGCCGTGAAGCGGGTCATCCATCGCGTGTGCCCCATCAGCTGACCGATATGGTAGTTCAGCCCCGAACCCGCCGTTGCCCCTAGCACCACGGCCAGCCATGCCAGCGCAGGATGCATGCTCGCCTGGCTGACGGTAATGCCCGCCAGCAGCATCACCGAGGCGGGCGGCAGCACGGAGGAGACTAGCACCGTCGATTTACTCAGCGCCATCACAAATAACAGCGCGAAAAGATGTGCCGGATACAGCGCAAAATGATTCAGCAGATTATCAAACCACGCCATTATCCTCTCCTCCGTTGATTATTTAATCCTCCATTAGAAATGAATTAACTTAAATAAACCCTCAACATTTTATTAATAAAAATCATCTAAACCGTTCTTAAACATTATTTAATTTCCTGAGCGGTAAATTTAAATAAGCGTATTATTCCTCACGTTTTACAACGATCTCGTTATGGCGAGGCTCCTGTACAAATACACGTTATCGCTCTGGTAGGTTCGAGAGAACCGGCACAGGGTAAAACAGGCACTGTCGAATCAAGGCTTTGTCAGTATAACTTCCCTCGTGGGATACGGTGTACAGTGCTGAACCCAGGACGTGGGGATCTCCTCTTCGACATGCCCTGTCTTGCTCGCCCCTGAGAGATGTTATTATTCAAAGGGAATTCACTATGTCTTACGCTATTCACAACCAGAATCTGGCATTCAATGACAGCGCGATCGCGCAATATATGAATACCGATTTTATTGTCCTCGATATTTCATTATGCGTGGCGCTGGCGCGCGAGCAATTCTTCGAAAAATTAAAAGACGACGATATTCCGTCTCATATTTTTATTGAAGACAATGGCCGCCTGGCGGGCATGATTGCCGTACGTAAATTGCTGCAGACCGCCGACACGGTACAGCCGGTGAAATCGCTGATGATTTCGCAGTTTTTGCAGGTCAAACCGGAGGATGAACGTGCCGATGTCGCCGGACTGCTGGCGCACGGCGGCGCGGATGTGGTGCCCGTGGTCACCCACGGCAAGCTCGTCGGCTGCCTGACCGAGCGCGAAATCGCCCATCTGCTGGAAGATGACGTCACCGAAGACGCCCAGCTTCAGGGGGCGACGCTGCCGCTGGAGAAGCCCTATCTGGACACCAGCCCGTATAGCCTGTGGAAGAAACGCTCCGTCTGGCTGCTGCTGCTGTTTGTCGCGGAGGCCTACACCAGCTCGGTGATCCAGCATTTTGAAGAGGCGCTGGAGTCCGCCATCGCGCTGGCGTTCTTTATACCGCTGCTGATCGGCACGGGCGGGAACAGCGGGACGCAGATCACCTCCACGCTGGTGCGCGCCATGGCGCTGGGGGAAGTCCGCCTGCGCGACGTTGGCCGCGTGCTGCGTAAAGAGATGACCACCTCGCTGATGATTGCCGCCACGCTCGGTATCGCCGGGTGCATTCGCGCCTGGATGATGGGGATTGGGCTGGAAATTACGCTTATCGTCAGCCTGACGCTGGTGTGCATTACGCTCTGGAGTGCGATTGTGTCGTCCGTGATCCCGATGGTGCTCAAGCGCTGCGGCATTGACCCGGCGGTCGTCTCCGCGCCGTTTATCGCGACGCTTATCGACGGCACCGGGCTGATTATCTACTTTAAGATTGCGCAATATACGCTGGGGCTGGAGTAACGTAGTTCCCTGCCGGGTGGCGCTGCGCTTACCCGGCCTACCCATCCCGTAGGCCCGTGCAAGCGTAGCGCCGCCGGGCAATACTCAGATCGCACCAAGCGTTCTTACCGCCCGCCCAAACGCCTCAATCGCGAGGGCGACATCCTCAGCCATCACCGATTCCGCCGGATGGTGGCTGACGCCCCCTTTGCAGCGCACAAACAGCATGCCGACCGGCCAGCGTTCCGCGATGGCAATCGCATCGTGGCCCGCACCGCTGGGCAGCGATAGCGAGCGCCTCTGTACCGAAGTGACGGCCTCCCCCAGCACCTTTTGCAGGTGGATATCGCACGGCGTGGCGGCAATGCGGTAAAACTCCTCGGCGCTGAAGTCCAGACCGCGGCGCGATGCGATCGCCTGGGCATGTTCCAGCAGGTCGTTAAGCAACCGATCAAGCGGCGCATCCTGCGGCCCGCGAATATCCAGCGAGAGCTGAACCTCGCCGGGGATCACGTTCACCGCCCCCGGCAGACAGCGCAGCTCGCCAACCGTCGCCACCAGGTTGCCGCCCTGCTGTCGGGTAGCGTTTTCAATGATAACCATCCACTCGGCGGCGGCGGCCAGCGCGTCCCTGCGGTGGAGCATCGGCACGGTTCCCGCATGCCCGGCCTCGCCGGTGAAGCGGCAGTTCAGACGGCGCGCGCCGTTAATGGCCTCCACCACGCCAAGGGCGAGCGCCTCCTGCTCAAGGCACGGCCCCTGCTCAATATGCAGCTCCAGATAGGCGCTGAAATCCTCCTGACGGCGCGCGGCATGCAGCACGCGGGCAGGATCGAGCCCCATCAGGGTCATCGCCTGCGCCACGCTGATTCCGCTGGCGTCGGCTTTTTCCAGCCAGCACTGCGGCCAGGTACCCGTCAGCCCCCGGCTGCCTAACAGCGTAATGCCGAAGCGGGTTCCCTCTTCGTCGCAAAAGCCGACAATCTCGATGGCCTGGGCCAGATGCACCCCCTGCTGGTGCAGGCTGTCCACCACCTCAATGGCGGTGAGCACCCCGAGCATGCCGTCGTAGCGCCCGGCGTTGCGCACGGTATCGAGATGCGAGCCGAGCAGCACCGCCTGCGCCCCTTCCTGCGCGCCCTCATAGCGTCCACAGATGTTGCCCACGCTGTCCTGCCAGACGGTCATTCCCGCCTGGCTCATCCACTGCCCCACCAGCTGGTTGGCCTGCAGATGCTGGGTGGAGAGATAAACCCTCGTCAGCGCATCCGGGGTTTCGCTGATGGCGGCCAGCGCGTCGGCGCGGGCCATCACCCGTTCTGCCGCCGGGCTCATTGCGGCGTCTCGCGGCGATAGTGGTCCCACGCGGCCTGCATGGCGGCACCCTGCGTGGTGTTGAATTTCAGGTAGTTCAGCACCGACTCCAGCGCGCTCAGGGTGGTCATCACGCAGTCCTTGCGCGCGTTGTAGCCCATGGTGCCAATGCGCCACACTTTGCCGTGCAGCGGGCCAAACGAGGTGCCGATTTCAATCCCGAAATCCTCCAGCATCAGCTTACGCACCTGGTCGCCGTTGACGCCCTGCGGGATAACCACGCCCAGCACGTTGTTCATCTTGTGCTTCAGGTCGCCGAAGGTCTCCAGCCCCATCGCCTGAATGCCTTTCAGCAGCGCATCGCCGTGCAGCCTGTGGCGCGCAATGCCGTTATCCAGCCCTTCCTGCAGGATCAGACGCGCGCACTCGCGGGCGCCAAACAGCGCGGTGGTGGCTTCGGTATGGTGGTTAAGGCGCTCCGGCCCCCAGTAGTCCATCACCATGCCGAGATCGAAATAGTTGGAGTAGATCATCTCCTCGTCGCCGTCGCGGTGGGCGTCGGTGCGAATGCCCTCCTCAACGCATTTGCGGCGGCGGATCGCCTCCTCCATGCGCGCGCTCAGGGTGATCGGCGAGGTGCCCGACGGGCCGCCGAGGCACTTCTGCATCCCGGCCGAGACGGCGTCCAGCCCCCAGGCGTCGGTCTCCAGCGCGTTGCCGCCGAGCGACGCGGTGGCGTCGGTATAAAACAGCACGTCGTAGCGGCGGCAGATCGCGCCGAGCTCGGCGAGCGGCTGCAGCATGGTGGTGGAGGTGTCGCCCTGCACCGTCAGCAGCAGGCGCGGACGAACACGCTTAATCGCATCCTCCACCTGGTCGGGGGTAAACACCTCGCCCCACGGCACCTCGATGGTATGTACTTCCGCGCGGCAGCGGCGGGCAATTTCGCACAGCAGATGACCAAAGCGGCCAAAGACCGGCACCAGCACCTTATCTCCCGGGCGGATGGCGGAGACCAGAATGGCTTCAATTCCCGCGCGGGAGGTGCCGTCCACCAGCATCGTCCAGCGGTTCTCGGTGCGGAACACCCCGCGATAGAGCGCCATCACCTCGTTCATGTAGTGGGTCATGGCCGGATCGTACTGGCCGATCAGCTGGCTCGACATGGCGCGCAGCACGCGCGGGTCGGCGTTGATCGGGCCCGGCCCCATCAGCAGGCGCTGGGGCGGGTTGATTTGCGGAAAGCGTGCGATATCCATTGTTAAGTCCTTATCAGTTGAGGCCGCGCACGGAGGAGATGAACTGCTTCAGTTCCGTGGTCTGCGGGTTGGCGAACAGCGTTTTGCTGTCGCCCTGCTCCCAGACTTTCCCCTGGTGCATAAACACCACGCGGTCGCCCACTTCGCGGGCAAAATTCATTTCATGGGTAACCAGTATGAGCGTCATCCCCTCGGCCGCCAGCTGCTCCAGCACCTTGAGCACTTCGCCCACCAGCTCCGGGTCGAGCGCGGAGGTGATCTCGTCGCAGAGTAAAACTTTCGGCGACATCGCCAGCGCGCGGGCAATCGCCACGCGCTGCTGCTGGCCGCCGGAGAGGCTCGACGGGTAGTAATCCAGACGATCGCCTAAGCCCACTTTCTCCAGCATCTGCTGCGCCAGCTCGCGGCATTCGGCGGCGCTTTTCTTCAGCACCCGACGCGGGGCGAGCATCACGTTTTCCAACGCAGTCATGTGCGGGAACAGGTTGAAGCTCTGGAACACCATCCCGACCGAGCGGCTGATTTCGCGCGCCTGAGAATCCCGGTCGGTAATGGTCATGCCGCCCAGCTTGATGCTGCCGTCCTGATAGCCTTCCAGGCCGTTGATGCAGCGCAGCAGCGTGCTTTTGCCCGATCCGCTGCGCCCGATAATGGAGATCACCTGGCCCATGTCGATATCCAGATCGACGCCCTTGAGCACGTGGTTATCGCCGTAGTACTTCTGCACCTGATTAATGGTGATGAGAGGCATTGAATTTCGTCTCCAGATAGCGGCTGTAGCGCGACAGCGGATAACACAGAATAAAGTAGCCGAGCGCCACCAGCGCAAAAACCTTAAACGGCTGATACGTCACGTTGGTCAGCATGGTCCCGGCCTTGGTCAGCTCGATAAAACCGATAATCGACGCCAGAGCGGTGCCCTTGATCACCTGCACGGCAAAGCCGACCGTCGGGGCGATACCGATGCGCAGCGCCTGCGGGGCGACGACGCGAAACAGGGTCTGGCCGAAGGTCAGCCCCAGACAGCGCGACGCTTCCCACTGCCCTTTTGGCAAGGCGCGAATACTGCCAAACCAGATGTCGAGCAGAAACGCGCTGGTGTAGAAGGTGAGCGCCAGCGAGGCGGCGGTCCACGGCGAGACGTCGATGCCGAACAGCGCCACGCCGAAGAAGGCCAGGAACAGCTGCATCAGCAGCGGCGTGCCCTGAAACAGCTCAATATAGCCGCGGATGATGCGCCTGACCGTGCGCCCGCCCGTCAGGCGCAGCAGCAGGAGCGGCAGCGTCACCGCCGCCCCGCCGACAAACGCCACCAGCGACAGCAGCACCGTCCAGCGTCCGGCCAGCAGCAGGTTGCGAATAATGTCCCAGTCGGTAAAGGTGGTCATCATGCCTGCACCCCCAGCCATTTGCGTCCCGCCGCCATCATCAGCTGGCGCAGGGTAATCGACAGCGCTAAGTAAATCCCGGTTGTCACCAGATAAACCTCAAAGCTCAGAAACGTTCTGGACTGGATCAGGTTGGCGGCGAAGGTCAGCTCTTCATACGAGACCTGCGACACCACCGACGAGCCGAGCATCACGATAATGCACTGGCTCACCAGCGCCGGGTAAATGCGCTGCAGCGCGGGCGGCAGCACCACGCGAATAAAGGTCTGCAGGCGGGTCAGCCCCAGCACGCGTCCGGCCTCCCACTGCCCTTTCGGCGTGACCTGAATGCCCGCGCGGATAATCTCGGTGCTGTAGGCGCCCAGGTTCACCACCATGGCCAGCAGCGCCGCTTCCCCCGCCGTCATCTTCAGCCCAAGATTCGGCAGGCCGAAGACGATGAAAAACAGCTGCACCACAAACGGCGTGTTGCGGATGATCTCCACGTACGCGCCCCAGATCCGGCTGTACCACGTTGGGCGCGCGCTGCGGATCGCCGCCCCGAAAATCCCTATCGCCAGGCCGCCGACGGTCGCCATCACCGTCAGCTGAATAGTGACCCACAGCCCCGCCAGCAGCTCCGGCCAGTGCGGCCAGAGCGCGGAGAAATCAAGTTGCTCCGTCATCGGCTCAGGCGCCAAGGTTGGCCGGCAGCGGAGCCTTCAGCCACTGCTCGGACAGGCCGTTCAGCGTGCCGTCCTTGATACCCTGCTCAATCAGCGCGTCCACTTTTGCCTTCAGGGCCGGTTCGTTTTTCTTCAGGCCAATAAAGCACGGCGAATCTTTCAGCATAAAGCTCGGTACCGGAGCTTTATCCGCGTTCTGGCGCGAAATGGCCGCCACCACCAGGTTGCCGGTCGCCACGTACTGCACCTGTCCGGAGAGGTAGGCGGAGAGCGTGGTGTTGTTATCTTCGTAGCGCTTCACGTCCGCGTCTTTCGGCGCCAGGCCGGTCAGCACCATGTCCTCCACCGCCCCGCGCGTCACGCCGATGGTTTTTCCGCTCAGCGCAGCGGCGTCTTTCAGCTCGGCCCCTTTCGGACCAAACACGCCGAGGAAGAACGGAGCGTAGGCGCGGCTAAAGTCGATCACCTTCTCGCGCTCGGGATTTTTACCGAGGCTGGAAATGACCAGATCCACCTTATCGGTTTGCAGGTACGGCACGCGGTTGGCGCTGGTCACCGGCACCAGCTGCAGCTTGAGCTTCATCTGTTTGGCCAGATAGCGCGCCATGTCGATGTCATAGCCCTGCGGCTGCAGATCGGTCCCCACCGAGCCAAACGGCGGGAAGTCCTGCGGAACGGCAATGCGAATAGTGCCGCGCTTCTCAATATCCTGAAGCTGGTCAGCCTTTGCCGGCAGCTGTGTAAAGAGGCATGCGGCCCCGGCCAGTGCAATCAACAATTTTTTCATGGTGCTTCCCCGTAACGTTAACATGAAACAAAAGATTCTTTGAATGTGATTTTGCAACTAATGTGCCAACCAGGGCGAAGCGGAAAATATTCTTGCGAAGCCTGATAAAACGCGGACGGGTCGAAAAAACGTATGTTTTCCCGACCCGTCAGATGCACCATTTCAATGCAAAGCACCAGCCTGATGCCCCATTATCGCTGTTCGAGTTCGTCCAGCTGCTGGTAAAGGGAGGCAATCTCGTGAATGCGCGGACGGCCTTTATCGAGACTGTCATGCAGGAAGGCGTTTGCCAGCAGGTTAATCAGGCTGTTGACCGAGGAGTAGCTGTCATAGGCCGAGACGCTGTCCAGCGGGGCGCAGAGCTGCCAGCTCGCCAGCGGAAACAGGCTGTGCGCCTGCGGCTCGCACATCAGCAGCACCGGAATACCGCTGCTCTGAAGCTGCTGCATCAGCGGGCGGATGATGCGCGGGCGGCGGCGAAAGGCCATCATGACCACCAGATCGTCCGGCGTTAAATCCACCAGCTCCTCGCTCAGGCTCTGCCCCGGCTGCGGCAGGACCAGCACCTGACCGCGCGCCTGCAGCAGCTGCTGGCGCAGGTGCAGCGCCGCCGGATAGGCGTTACGCATGCCGATAATGACGATGCGCCGCGCCTTCACCATGCAGGCCATCGCGTCGGCAAACTGCTGCGCGTCGAGGGCGTTGACCCACTGGGTCAGGTTCGCCATCTCCTGCTTATAGTGGCGCGCCAGCAGCGTATTGCCCTGCACCGCGTCGCGGTTATCGGTGAGCGGCATCCCGCTCTGGCGCAGGGTGCGCAGCTCGTCGCGCATGTCCTTATATTTCTCATAGCCCAGACGCTTAAACAGACGGCTAACCGTGGCTTTCGACACCCCGCTCAGCTGCGCCAGCTCGGCGCTGTTGTAGCTAATGAGATCGTCAAAATGATCGAAAATAAAGTCCGCCACCCGCTGCTCCTGCGGCGACAGCGACGGGTACTGTGCTTTCAGACGTTCATCCAGTTGTTCCATAGCGCCTCTGTAACTTTTGTTTCATCACATTGTACCTTTTATTATGCGTATTCATTATACGTGCCAGTTTACTGAAACTTTTCTTTCAGAACTGGAACAGCTTTTGCAGCGCCTTGTGACTTTCAGGGTTACGAGGACTCTCTATGCAAAGTAATGTCTCCACGCACGGCATGGCCGTTGCGCCCCACCATCTTGCCAGCCAGAGCGCGCTGGCGGTACTGCGCGAAGGCGGCAGCGCGATAGAGGCGATGGTCGCCGCGGCGGCCACCGTTGCCGTGGTTTATCCGCACATGAACGGGCTGGGCGGCGATGGCTTCTGGCTTATCGTGCCGCCGGAAGGCGAACCTGTCGCCATTGATGCCAGCGGCGCGGCGGGATCGCGCGCGACGCTCGACGCCTACGACGGTCTGGCGCATATCCCCCATCGCGGCCCCCGCGCGGCGCTGACCGTCGCCGGCACGGTGAGCGGCTGGGACGAGGCGCTGAAGGTCTCGCGCGAGTTGACCGGCAAGGCGCTGCCGCTGGCCCGCCTGCTGGCCGACGCCATTGACTATGCGCAAAACGGCACGCCGGTTACGGCCTCTCAGGCCCATGCCACGGCCAGCAAATTCGACGAGCTGAAGGACGTGCCAGGCTTTGCGGAAACCTGGCTGGTGGACGGTAAGCCGCCGCAGGTCGGGAGCCGCTTTTACCAGCCCGCCATGGCCACGACGTTGACGCGCCTGGTGGAAGACGGTCTGGACAGCTTTTACCGCGGCCCGCTGGCGGACGTGCTGGCGCACGGCATGGAGACGCTGGGCCTGCCCGTGACGCTGGCCGATCTTAACGCGCACGCTGCCCGGCGCACCGCGCCGCTGAGGCTGCAGCATCAGCAGGGGGTGATCTTTAACCACACCCCGCCGACGCAGGGGCTGGTCTCGCTGGCGATACTCGGCATCACCGACCGCCTGAACATGGCCGAGGCCGACGACGCCGACACCATTCACCGCATCGTTGAAGCCACCAAGCTGGCCTTTGGCCTGCGCGATGCCCACATTACCGACCCGCGCGAGCTGAAAACCGATATTCAGGGTCTGCTGGATCCCGCCGCCCTGCAGGCGCTTGCCGACAGGGTTGACGACGGCCGCGCCGCGCCGTGGGGCACCGGAAAAGGCCCGGGCGATACGGTGTGGATGGGAGTGATGGATAACAGCGGGCTTGCCGTGTCGTTTATCCAGAGTATCTATCACGAGTTCGGCAGCGGCGTGGTGCTGCCCGACACCGGCATCGTCTGGCAGAACCGGGGCGCATCGTTCAGCCTCGATCCCAATCATCTTCTGGCCCTCGCGCCGGGCAAGCAGCCCTTCCATACCCTGAACCCGGCGGCGGCGCGTCTTAAGGACGGGCGCGTGATGGTCTACGGATCGATGGGCGGTGACGGACAGCCGCAAACCCAGGCCGCGCTTTTTACCCGCTACGCGATTCAGGGCGTGCCTTTACAGGAGAGCATTTCCCGCCCGCGCTGGCTGCTGGGGCGCACCTGGGGACAAACCTCGGACACGTTAAAGCTGGAAGGACGCTTTACCGCTGAGACAGTCTCACGGCTTCAGGCACTCGGGCACGAGGTGGAAATGTTCCCTGACTTCAGCGAAGCGATGGGCCACGCGGGCGCGATTGTCCGCCACCCCAACGGGCTGTTCGAAGGGGCATTTGACCCGCGCAGCAACGGCGCGGCCGCCGGATTCTGAGGAGAAAACTATGACGACACAACAACCCGACTGGCAGGCGTATCTGGCGCAAATGGAGTCCGTGCTCGGCGTAACGCTGGACGATGCCCGCCGCGCCGAGCTGCAGGTGCAGTTCAGCCGCATAGCAAACATGGCCGCCCCGCTGATGGCGCTGCCGCTCGACGACCGTCTGGAGATCGCAGGAGTGTACAAAGCATGAGGCTACACGAGATGAGTATCAGCGCGATCCAGCATGCGCTGGGCGCGGGCGAGCTGAGCGCTCGCGAGATTGCCCGCCAGACGCTGGAGGCGATTGCGCGCGTTAACCCGCAGATCGGCGCCTGGACCGCCGTGACGGAAGCGCGCATGCTCGCCGAGGCCGAGAGCATCGATACCCTGCGCCGCGAAAAGCGCCCCCTGCCCCCGCTGGCGGGCGTGCCCTACGCGGTAAAAAACCTGTTCGACGTTGCCGGCCACACCACCCTTGCCGGGGCAGAGCTGTTCAGCCAGCGCCCCGCCGCGGCCGCTGACAGCTTCGCGGTGCGCCAGCTGCGCAGCGCGGGCGGGCTGCTGACCGGGATGGTGAATATGGACGCCTACGCCTACGGCTTCACGACCGAAAACAGCCACTACGGCACGACGCGTAACCCGCACGATCTGGCGCGCATTGCGGGCGGCTCGTCCGGGGGCTCGGCCGCCGCCGTGGCCGCCGGGCTGGTGCACTTTTCGCTCGGCACCGACACCAACGGCTCGATTCGCGTTCCGGCCTCCCTGTGCGGCATCTACGGCCTGAAGCCCACCTTTGGACGCCTGTCGCGATCCGGCAGCCATCCGTTTGTCGCGAGCCTCGATCATATCGGCCCCTTTGCCCGCCGCGTGTGCGACCTGGCGTCCGTCTACGATGCGCTGCAGGGGCGGGACAGCAGCGACGCTTTTCAGGCAGAGAGCTCGCGCGAGCAGACGCGCCCCCTGCTCGATCGCGGGCTTGACGGCCTGCGCTGCGCGGTGCTCGGCGGCTACTTCGCCACCTGGTGCGATGCGGATGCCAGAGACGCCGTGGCGCGGGTGGCGAAGGCGCTCGACGTGCGGGATGAGCTGCAGTTCCCGGACGCCGAGCTGGCGCGCTCCGCGGCGTTTATCATCAGCGCCTCCGAAGGGGGAAACCAGTACCTGCCCGCGCTTCGCCGCGAGCCCGAGCGTTTTGAGCCGCACTCCCGGGAACGCCTGCTGGCAGGCGCGATGATCCCCTCCGCCTGGTACATTCAGGCCCAGCGGTTTCGCGCGCACGCCCGACAGGCGTTTAAAACCCTGTTCGCGCAGGCCGACGTGCTGATCGCTCCGGCAACGCCGCGCAGCGCGACGCTCGCGGGTGAGCAGACCATGGAGATTAACGGTCAGCCGCTCCCCATCCGCGCCAGCATGGGGATGCTGACCCAGCCGATTTCATTTCTGGGCCTGCCCGTGACCACCGTTCCGCTGCGTACCGCGCAGGGTGCGCCGATTGGCCTGCAGCTGATTGCCGCGCCGTTTAACGAGCAGGCCTGCCTGCGCGCCGCGCGCGTGCTGGAAGAGAGCGGCATCGCCGACGCCCGTCCGGCGGAGGTGGCCGCATGATGAATCACGATGACATTAACCTGCCGTGGGTGGTTGCCGAGGTGACCGCCGCGTTTTACCGCTATGAAGACGCGCTGGTCAGCAACAACGTTGCGGTGATGGACGAGCTGTTCTGGCACGACAAAAACACGGTGCGTCTGGGGGCGGGTGAAAACCTGTACGGGATTGATGAAATCCGCGCCTTTCGGGCGGCGCGCCCGTCCGCCGGGCTGCAGCGGACGCTGCGCCACACCGTTATCACCACCTTCGGCGAGGATTACGCGGTGTGCAGCACCGAGTTTACCCGCGAGGGCACGGAACGCATTGGCCGCCAGCAGCAGACGTGGGTGCGGTTTGCCTACGGGTGGCGGATCGTTGCGGCACAGGTGAGTTTGATGGTGTAACGCTGAAAAACCTGCCCGGTGGCGCTGCGCTTAACGGGCCTACGATGTCCCGTATGCCCTGTGGGTCCTGTAGGCCGGGTAAGGCGCAGCCGCCACCCGGCTAAACACGGCACACTTACTTCTTAAACGGATGCACATCCCGCCAGTGGTCGGCAATCTGCTGGCGGGTACAGACCCACACCCGCTCGTGCTGCTGCACGTAATCGAGGAACCGCTGCAGCGCGCGAAAACGCCCCGGCCGCCCCAGCAGGCGACAGTGCATGCCGATGGACATCATCTTCGGCGCGCGTTCCCCCTCTTCGTACAGCACGTCAAAACTGTCCTTCAGATACGTATAAAACTGCTCGGCAGTGTTAAACCCCTGCGCGGTGGCGAAGCGCATGTCGTTCGCATCCAGCGTATACGGCACGATCAGGTGCGGTTTACGGGAGCCGTCGCTGCAGGCCACTTCCGTCCAGAAGGGCAGATCGTCGCCGTAGTAGTCGCTGTCATAGTCGAAGCCGCCGTGCTCCACCACCAGCTGGCGGGTGTTGGGGCTGTCGCGCCCGGTGTACCAGCCCGTCGGCGGCTTGCCGAACAGGTCGGTCAACACGTGCACCGCCTTGTGCAGGTGTTCGCGCTCCTGGCTGATATTCATGCTCTGATAGTGGATCCAGCGCCAGCCGTGGCTCACCACGTCATAATCCGCCGCCTTGATTGCCTCGACGATCTCAGGATGACGCGCCAGCGCCATCGCTACGCCAAAGACCGTCAGCGGCAGGCCGCGCTTTTGAAATTCACTGTGGATCCGCCAGAACCCGGCGCGGCTGCCGTATTCGTAGAGGGAGTCCATCGACATGTGTTTATCCGGGTAGCTGGCCGCGCCGATAATGTCCGACAGGAACTGCTCGGATCCGGCATCGCCGTGCAGAACGTGGTTTTCCGCCCCTTCCTCATAATTGAGCACAAACTGCACGGCGATACGCGCCTGATTCGGCCACCGCGCGTGCGGCGGGTTGCCCGCGTAGCCGCGCAGATCCCGCGGGTAATCCTGTTCAAAAAGCCCCATTGCCACCCCCAAAAATTAAAATGGATTCAGTGCCTGAAAATGTCCGCTTAACGCTTTTTTCTCCGGGAACGCCAGATCCCCGTGCTTGCTGGTCGACAGCCCCAGCGCCACCAGCGATTCCACCATCTTCACCGCCGCGCTGACGCCGTCGATGACCGGCACGCGCAGCTCGCGCGTCAGCTCCTGCGCCAGCGTCGCCATGCCGCCGCAGCCCAGCACGATGGCGCCGCAGCCATCCTCTTTCAGCGCCTGTATACAGCGCGCGCGCACCTTCTCCTGCGCCACACCGCTGCCGTCTTCCAGCGCCAGCACCGGGAGATCGATAGCGTGCAGCGCCGCGCAGCGATCGTGAAAGCCATACTGGTGCAGCAGATGGCGGGCAATAATCAGCGTGCGCGGCAGCGTGGTGACCACCGAAAAGCGCGTCGCCACCAGCGTCGCCATATGCATGGCGGCTTCGGCAATGCCGATAACCGGCCCCTGCGCCAGCTCGCGCGCCGCCAGCAGGCCCGGATCGCCAAAGCAGGCAATCACGTGACCGTCCACGCCCTGCTCTCTGCCGAGCTTAACCTGTTCGAGAACCCCCACGGCGGCGATGGCCTCATCAAAGTGGCCTTCTATAGACGGCACGCCCGCGCTGGGGCAGACCGCGAGGATCTCCGTTCCCGGCGCCGCCACCGCGCGGGCCGCCGCGCCGATGGTTTCCGTCATCGCGAGGCTGGTGTTGGGGTTGATCACTTGTATACAGACAGATGACATTACGACTCCTTGTGGCCGGCAAACAGCCGGGCAAAATCGGGCAGGCACTCGCCCGCCCGCTCGAAGCAAAGGCTGGCAACGATGTGTTCAAAATGGTGCATTAAGGCATCGCTTAGCGGCTGGAGCGCCTTCTGGCGCAGCAGATCCACAAGCTGTTCGTGATCGTTGCAGCGGCACCCCTGACGCCACGGCGCGCCCCAGGTGGCAATCACCAGCGAGGAGCGCTGGCTCAGGCCAGTCACCATCTCCGTCAGCACCTGGTTGCCGGAGATGGCCTGCAGCTGAATGTGGAAATTGGCGGAGTGGCGGATTGCCGCCGGGCCGTCGTACGCCTCGTGCGCCTGCTGCTCCTGACGAATAATGGCCTCCAGCGCGGCAAGGTGCGGCGGCTGGCAGCGGGCCAGCACGTCCGGCAGGTTGGCGACCTCCAGCAGCGCGCGGGTGCGGAAGATATGCTGCGCCTCTTCCACCGTCGGGCTGGCAACGTGTGCACCACGCTTGGGCGTTAAGGTGACCATTTGCACAGCCGCGAGTCGTTGAAGCACCTTGCGGATGCCCGTGCGGCTTACGCCAAAGACCTCGGCCAGCGCCTCCTCCGGCAGTTTGCTCCCCGGCAGCAGCTGATGTTCGACAATCGCGGTCATCAGCGCCTGAAAGATCGATTCGTCTTTGTCATGCAGGTCTGGCGCGGTCTGCAGGGCGTTTATGTTGTTCATTCACCACTCCGTCTTTTACTCTTCGTTATCGAATCGTATACATAAAAATAAAATATTGCATACAAGATTTATTATTTTGGCCTGGATCCTGCAACACCGTCTGCACTCCCGCTTAACGGGTTTTCATTCACAGGAGCAGGTTTCATGCCAAACAGTCAAAACGCGCAGCAGGGTACGGCCGCTGATTCCGGTGCGGTTTACAGCCCACGTCTTTGCAATGAGGATCTGGCACCGACGCGTGACCAGAACTGGAGCTGGTACAACATCTTTTCGTTCTGGATGTCGGACGTTCACAGCATGGGGGGTTATGTTGTCGCCGCGAGCTTCTTTACGCTCGGGCTGGCAAGCTGGCAGGTGCTGCTGTGCCTGCTGGTGGGGATTTGCATCGTGCAGCTGTGCGCCAACCTGGTGGCCAAACCGAGCCAGATGGCGGGCGTGCCCTACGCGGTAATCAGCCGTCAGGCGTTTGGCGTGTTCGGGGCCAATATTCCGGCGGTGATCCGCGGGCTGATCGCCTTCGCGTGGTACGGCATTCAGACCTACCTGGCCGCCAACGCCCTGATGCTGGTGGCGCTCAAGTTCTGGCCGTCGCTCTCTTCGCTCACTACCGGCGCGTTTCTGGGCCTGTCGCATCTCGGCTGGATCTGCTTTGCCATCATGTGGGTGCTGCAGGCGATGGTCTTCTGGCACGGCATGAGCGCTATCAAGCGCTTTATTGATATCGCCGGTCCGGCGGTCTACGTGGTGATGCTGGCCCTCGCAGGCTGGATTGTATACAAGACCGGTTTTGACGGCATTTCCTTCACTCTCGCCAGCAAATCCCTGAGCGCGGGGGAGCAGACCTGGCAGATGATCACCGCGACCGCGCTGGTGGTGTCTTACTTCTCCGGCCCGCTGCTCAACTTTGGCGACTTCTCCCGCTACGGCAAAAGCATGGGCGAGATCCGCCGCGGCAACCGCTGGGGCCTGCCGTTTAACTTCCTGCTGTTCTCCATCGTCACCGTGGTGATTGTCTCCGGCACCCAGTCGCTGTTTGGCCGCATGATCACCGACCCGATCGAAACCGTCAGCCGCGTGGGCAACGATCTGGCCGTAGCGATTGGCCTGCTGACGATGATCACCGCCACCATCGGGATCAACATCGTCGCGAACTTCGTCTCCCCGGCGTTTGATTTCTCTAACTGCTCGCCGCAGAAAATCAGCTTCCGCACCGGGGGCATGATTGCCGCCGTCGGCTCGATCCTGCTCACCCCGTGGAACCTGTTCAACTCGCCGGAGCTTATCCACTACACCCTGGACGTGCTCGGGGCGTTCATCGGCCCGCTGTTCGGCATTCTGATTGCCGACTTCTACCTGATTAAGCGCGGCAAGGTGTCGGTTGACGATCTGTTCGACGACACGCCAAAGGGCAAATACTGGTACCGCAACGGCTTCAACCCGAAAGCCATTGGCGCGCTGATCCCGTCCGTTGCCGTGGGCCTGGTGATTAGCTTCATCCCGGCCCTGCATGAGGTGGCGAACTTCAGCTGGTTTATCGGCGTCTTCCTCGGCGGCGTGACCTACCGCTGGCTGGCGCGGGAAGATCGCGAGACGGCGGGCGCGACGTCGTTCAGCTCACGCGTGGCAACGCAAAAAGAGTAACTTCCTCCTTCCGGCCGCAGCTTAGCTGCGGCCCGTTCATTCTGGCACCGTTCTTGCTGCGCCTTATCACCCCGTTATGTACACAATAAGGCAGGAACCATGATGGATTACCAGACAGCGATCCGCGGCGCATTTTTTGATATTGCCCAGGTCTGCGATAGCGCAGACGCGATTGCCCGGCACGCGCGCTACCTTGAGGACGGGGTGCTGTTTATACAGAACGGAAAAATTCTGGCGCACATGCCGTGGCAGGAGGGCGAGCAGTATCTTGACCCCCACAAGGGCTACACCGACCTGCGCGGTAAGCTACTGCTGCCCGGTTTTGTCGATACCCACGTCCATTATCCGCAAACGGAGATGATCGGTGCCTTTGGCGAGCAGCTGCTGGAGTGGCTGACCACCTACACCTTCCCGGTGGAGAGCCAGTTTGCCGATGAAGCCTACGCGAAAGAGATCGCCGAATTTTTCATTCACCAGCTGGTAAGCAACGGCACCACCACCGCGCTGGTGTTTTGCACGCTGCATCCGGAATCGGTCGAGGCGCTGTTTACCGAAGCCCTGCGCCTCAACATGCGCCTAATCGCCGGAAAGGTGATGATGGACAGACACACGCCGGACTACCTGAGCGAAGACGCGAAGCAGAGCTACCGGCAGACGCGTGCGCTGATCCAGCGCTGGCACCACCGGGGACGGCTGGGCTACGCCATTACCCCGCGCTTTGCCCCGACCTCATCCCCCGAGCTGCTCGCCGCGGTCAGCCTGCTCAGAGAGGAGTTCCCGGATACCTGGATGCAGACCCACCTGAGCGAAAACCCCAACGAAGTGGCCTGGGTGAGCGACCTCTGGCCGGAGCACGAGCGCTATCTGGACGTGTATCACCACTACGGCCTGACCGGCGAGCGCAGCGTGTTCGCCCACGCGATTCACCTTCACCACAGCGAGTGGCAGTGCCTGCATGACACCGGTTCGGCGGTGGCGTTTTGCCCCACCTCTAACCTGTTTCTCGGCAGCGGGCTGTTTCGCCTGCCCGCCTGCTGGCAGCACAGGGTGCGGATGGGCATCGGCACCGACGTCGGCGCGGGCACCACCTTCAGCATGCTGCGCACCCTGGGGGAGGCCTACAAGGTCGGCCAGCTTCAGAGCTACCGCCTGCGCGCCAGCGAGGCGTTTTACCACGCCACGCTGGGCGGCGCGCACGCCCTCAGGCTCGACGATAAGATTGGCAACTTCGCGCCCGGCAAAGAGGCGGATTTCGTGGTGATCGACCCTGACGTGACGCCGCTGCAGCGCCTGCGCAATCGCCGCTGTCAGGATATCTACGAGCAGCTTTTTGTGCTGATGACCCTCGGCGACGAGCGCAACATCAGCGAGACCTGGGTCAACGGCGAGCGGGTATGGTCAACTTCCCCGGTAGGTTGACCATCCGCCGGGCGCAATCACAAACGGCAGATGGAAATGCTCGTCTGCCGCTTCTCCCGTCACAAAATCAATTTGCGCGCAGGGATATAGCGTGTCGCGACCGGTTTCGCTAAACCACGCTCCGATCTCCGCCACCAGCCGATAGCGGCCTGCGGGCAGAGAGGGAACGAACGCGGCGATACGTCCCTGGACGTTGGTCACGCCCGAGGCCATTATTTCGCCCTCCCGTTCGAGATGGACCGTCACGCCCTGTGCGGGTTTGCCCGTCGAGATATCAAGAATATGGGTGCTGAGTGTGCTCATTCGCTAATAACTCCTTCCAGCCGTAGCAGCGTAATTTCCCGCAGCTGTTCCAGCGCGGCACGGATTTCCTGCGCGTCGCTGTTCTCCAGCCGCGCGTGCAGCGCCTGTAAAATCTCCTCGCCGCTGCGGCCCTTCGCGCGGATCAGAAACACGCGTCCGAAGCGGGCCTCGTAGCGGGCATTGCCCTCACGCAGCGCCCGGGCAAGGGCAGCATCGCCTTCATTCACCGCGCCCTGCTCCTGGCGCGACAGCGCCGCCTCCGCCTGTGAACCTGCGGGCTTTTCTCCGATGCGCGGATGGGCGCTCAGGGCCTGCGCCAGCGCCGCTTCGTCCCAGTTTTGCGTCAGCGCGTTTGCCGTACTGAACAATTCGTCCCGGCTGGCGTAGGGCCGCCCTAGAGCCAGCGCATCGGCCCACTCGGGGAGCGCCACGCAGGGGTGAATCAGCGCTAACGCCTTTTCGTGGGGAAGATGATTGAAGTCGTGCAGTGCGATCATAGCGTCTCCTTTATTGTCTTCTTCCTGATTGTTGCACAAACCACGCCACTCTGAGCGCGGGCGTGAAACAGTCGATTCCGTATAGCTCAACTGGAAATTTTTGATTCAAAAAAAGGCACGCTCACCGCGTTTGCGCACCTTAGCAGTGCAAACTCACCTCTAACAACGCCGTTTTCACCACTCTGCAGCCTGGTACGCAAATTGCTGAATGTCTTTACACCCTGCAAAAGGAGAGAAGCATGAGAGCAATCGTCATTGGTGCGGGTATTGGCGGCCTGAGCGCCGCCGTCGCGCTGAAGAAAGCGGGCATCGACTGTACCGTGTTTGAAGCCGTCAAAGAGATCCGGCCCGTCGGGGCGGCCATCTCCATCTGGCCTAACGGCGTGAAATGCATGCAGCACCTCGGCATGGGCGACATCATCGAGACGTACGGCGGGCCGATGCGTTTTATGGCCTACAAGGATTACCGGCGCGGCGACACCCTGACCCGCTTCAGCCTTGCCCCGCTGGTTGAGCGTACCGGCGGGCGCCCCTGCCCCGTCTCGCGCGCTGAGCTTCAGCGCGAAATGCTGGACTTCTGGGGGCGCGACAGGGTGCAGTTCGGCAAGCGCGTCGAACGCGTAAGCGAAGACGGCGCGGGCGTGAGCGTGACCTTCACCGACGGCACCACGGCAGCCGGCGATTTTCTGATTGCCGCCGACGGCAGCCACTCCGCCGTGCGCCCGTACGTGCTGGGCTATACCCCGGAGCGCCGCTACGCCGGGTACGTGAACTGGAACGGGCTGGTGAAGATTGACGAAGAGATCGCCCCGGCGCACCAGTGGACCACCTTCGTTGGCGAAGGCAAACGCGTGTCGCTGATGCCCGTTTCCGGCGGACGTTTCTACTTCTTTTTTGACGTACCGCTGCCCGCGGGCCTGGCGGAGGATCGCACCACCCTGCGCGCCGACCTCACGGGCTACTTCCGCGGCTGGGCGCCGCCGGTGCAGAAGCTTATCGCGGCGCTGGATCCTGAAACGACCAACCGCATTGAAATCCACGATATTGAGCCGTTCGACAGCCTGGTGCGCGGCAACGTCGCGCTGCTCGGCGATGCCGCGCACAGCACCACGCCGGATATCGGCCAGGGCGGCTGTGCGGCGATGGAAGACGCCGTGGTGCTGGGAGAATGCCTGCGTGAAAACCACAGCATCACGCTGGCGCTTCGGCAGTACGAAGCGCTGCGCTGCGACCGGGTACGTGACCTGGTGCTGAAGGCGCGTAAACGCTGCGACGTCACCCACGGGAAAGACATGGCGTTGACGCAGGCCTGGTATCAGGAACTCAAAGAGGAGACCGGCGAGCGCATCATCAACGGTCTGTGCGAGACCATTCAGGGCGGCCCGTTAGGCTGAACGTAAGAGGGACAACGATGAAAAGAGAACCGACTCCACCCGCCCACTGCACGTTTGAGCCCGAGGACTGGCTGCGCCTGGCGAAATGCTGGCATCCGGTCGCGCGCGCCTGCGACGTCGGCCCGGCACCGGTCAAGGCGACCCTGCTGGACGAACAGCTGGTGATTTACCGGATCCACGACCAGGTCGTGGTCGCCCGTGACGTCTGCCCGCACCGCGGCGTGCCGCTGACGCTCGGCTTTCACGACGAGCACGGAATTATCTGCCCCTATCATGGCCTCCGCTTTGGGGAGGACGGGCGCTGCAACCGTATTCCGTCCAGCCCCGACCAGCCCGTTCCGGCGAAGCTGAACCTGATTAACTACGCCGTGGAAGAGCGCTTCGGCCTGATCTGGACCTGCCTGGCGTTTGACCCGGACAATCCTGTACCGCTGCCCACCATGCCGCACTGGGATGACGACGGATTTCAGCAGATCAACTGCCCGGCGTTTGAGGTGAACGGCTTTGCCGGTCGTCAGGTAGAGGGGTTTCTGGACGTGGCGCACTTTGCCTGGATCCACACCGATACCTTTGCCGACCCCAATAATCAGCGGGTCCCCACCTATCAGCCGCAGGAGACGCCGTTCGGTTTTGTTGCCGATTACTGGAGCTCCGTGAGCAACTATCCCGCCAGTTCACCCGTGCAGGCGCCGGAAGGGTTTCAGTGGCTGCGCCATTTTGAAATGCATCTGCCGTTTACCGCCACCCTGACGATTCATTTTCCGGGAGAATCGCGACTGGTCATCATGAACGCCGCGTCGCCCGTGTCATCGCGCGTCACCCGCATGTTCGCCCCTATCGCGCGTAACTTTGACCTGCATATTCCGGTGGAGGATGTGCATGCCTTCAATCTGCGCATTTTTGAAGAGGATCGCCTGATGGTGGAAACCCAGCGCCCGGAAAGTCTGCCGCTGGATCTGACGCTGGAAGCCCATATTCCCGCCGATAAGAGCTCAATTGCCTACCGTCGGGGACTGAAGAAGATGGGCTTTGGCGAATTTTTCCTCGTATGACGGAGGCCGATATGCTGAGCGTAATTGTTGACGGGCTGTGGCGCGAGGGCGACAAAAGCCTCGCCGTCAGGCTGGTGGCTGAAGACGGTAACGCGCTGCCGGCGTGGCAGCCCGGCGCGCACATTGATGTGCACTTGCCCTGCGGCGCGGTGCGCCAGTATTCCCTGACCGGTGCGTGTGGAGACGAGAGCTATCTTATCTGCGTGGGGCGGGAAACCGCCTCGCGCGGCGGATCGCGCTACGTTCACGAGACGCTGCGACCCGGGCAGAAATTAGCAATCTCTGCCCCGCGCAATCTGTTTCCGCTGCATCAGGCTGAGCGGGTCTTGCTGCTGGCGGCAGGCATTGGCATTACGCCGCTGTATGCGATGGCCCTGCAGCTGAAGGCGGCCGGAACGCCGTTTACGCTGCACTATTACGTCAAACGCCGCGAAAGCGCGGCCTTTGCGCGCGAACTCTCCCGGTTCGGTGAGTGCCAGATTCATACCGCCAGCCCGCGCACGGCGCTGGCAGAGCATCTCCCGGCACCTGAGGCGGGGCTTCACGCCTGGATCTGCGGCCCGGCAGGGTTTATGGAAAAAGTGCGAGACGTGGCGACGGCCAGGGAATGGGATGATGGCCATCTTCACAGCGAGGCGTTTCAGCCCGCGGTCCCTGCCGCACGCGGTGACGCGGGCGAGATCTTTACGGTCAAACTCGCCTCCACCGGGGAGCGCTGGCCGGTGCCTGTGGATAAGACCATCGCTCAGGTACTACAGGAGAACGGCGTGGACGTACCGCTGTCATGCGAAATGGGGATCTGCGGGGCGTGCCTGACGCCGGTGATTGACGGCGTGGTGGATCACCGGGATAGCGTGCAGTCGGAGGCGGAAAAAAGCGCGACGGATCAGCAGGTGGCGCTGTGCTGTTCGCGGAGCCATTCCGGGGAGCTGGTGATTGCCCTGTAAAACGAAAAAACCCTGCGATATTGCTATCGCAGGGTTTCGAATTTGGCGGAAGCGTAGAGATTCGAACTCTAGAACCCTTTCGGGTCGCCGGTTTTCAAGACCGGTGCCTTCAACCGCTCGGCCACGCTTCCAAAGTGAGGCGCACTATAAACATCTATTAGCCCCTTGTAAAGCAGGAATTTTTCTATTTTCACCCGCCGGCGTTTGACTGCGCAAAAATCACCCAGGCGCTTGCCGCGCACCGGTCACAGCCACCTTGTACATACCGTTACACAGCAACGCTCATCCTTTTAAATCGCTCTGGTATAGAATGCCACAAAAATAAACGGTCATTTGTTGTGTAATTGTTATAAATCTGAGTACCCGCAGATTTAGAAATTACTGCCATGCAGTGTTACTGGTTGATGATGAAAATCAAAAATACGCTTTGCTTACATATCCTGATGGCGACCCTGGCCATATTGTTCCTTTGTGTTCACCCGCTGGTGACGAGCTTCAATCCGCCCCTCACCTTCCAGCCGCTGATTAAATCAATGGCGGGCACGCCGAAAGAACAAGCGGAAAAAATTGCGACTATTTCCCATGCCTTAGAAGGGAATGCTATTTTCTTCATTGGCGCGTCTGAGGTGGCCACCTCAGAAGATGAACATTACGCTGTATATAATTACTTTAATAAGCAATTACACAAACCCGTCGTGGCGTATGGCGATGCGTTCGTCGATGATGAAACGCAATTTTTACTGTTCTCTCGTTTTAAAAATAGCCTTAACGCAAACAGTAAAGTTGTTTTGCTTCTGGCTCCTGACAGCTTTTATTCAAAAGGGCTGCCACCGGCTATCTATGCCGATAATTTCCCCGGCTCTATTTTTAATCCGTTGATGAAGGATCCGCAGGCGCGCCCGCTGCTGGTTAATTATTTAAAGCATATTGATAGTAAAGAAATAAGCCATTTAACCTTCGGCCAAATGCGCGTCTTTGGCTGGCACCCCGATCTGATGTGGGACGAGCTGAGCTTCCAGTTTGCCAACGTCTGCACCCTGATAAAAAACGACTGGCTGGCGCTGCTCAACATCACGCCCCAGACGGTACAGCCCTGGCCGCAGCAGCCAGCCGCCCACATTGCCCCCGACTGGGATAAAGAGCTGGCGAATGCGCGCGAGTTAAATAAAAAACGCCAGCAGAGCGCGGCCACCCTGTGGATGGACAAAACGATTTACGAGGAGGACAGTACGCGGCAGCAGTGGGATGACACGCCGGTCGTGCCTGCGCAAATCGCCGCCTTCAGTAAAACCGTCCAGCTGCTTAAAGAACACCACGTGCAGGTGATTGCTATCGTCGACCCGGTTAACCCCTGGGCGCTTTACAATACCGATACCTTCCGTCCGGTTGATAAACAAATAAAAACCATTCTGGAAAAAAACCAGATCCCTTATTTAGATATGTACGCCATGCCTTATCAGAATGGCTGGAACTGGGATCGTTTGCACCCTTCCGAACTGGCCTGGGTTCCTATGATTCGCTTTATTGCACAGAGTTTTAAATGATGAAAATCGCGATCCGTCTTTTTTTCCTTTATCTCCTGCTGGCGATCACCATCGTCGCGTGGACCTCTGTCGATGACAGCATGAGCATGCAGCTGCATTTTGAATATCAAAAGTTCTGAGGCCGAATGATGTACAGCTCAGGAATGTTTTTTGTTTATTTGTTTTCATCCGCGCTGGCGTTTGCGCTGGTTAATCGCGTATTGCGCCATCGTCTGACCTGGTTATCTGCGCTCTCGGTGTTAACGGCGCTGGGATGGGGATATATATTTCAGGGCGATTATATTGTCCCCGCCGCCGTTTTTTTCAGCTTTTATGTTTTTGCCACGCTTAAAGAGAAGGGATGGTTAAAAACGTGGCAGGCGGTCGTTCTGACATTATTGCCGCTGCTGCTGGTGAAATTACATTTAAATAACCACTGGGGCATGATCGGCCTCTCTTTTATGACGTTCCGCGCGCTGGACGTGCTGCTCTATCGCAGTAAAAAAGAAGGTCAGAATTTCCTGCACTATTTCTGTTATCTGTTTATGCCCTTTATTATCCTGGCCGGCCCAATGTACCGCTGGCGGACATGGATGAATGACGTCAGCAAGCCCGGATTTGCCCTTAACCGCGAACAGTTTTTAGTCGCGTTAGAGCAAATCATTACCGGCATTGTCCAGAAGTTCCTTTTTGCCATGCTGATTGATTCCCTTGTCGTGCAGCCCTGGAGCCATAAGCCGTTTACGCTGACCGTGGGCGTGGTGATGTCGATTGCCTACAGCACCTACCTGTACTTTGATTTTGCGGGCTACAGCAATATGGCCATCGGCACGGGCCGCCTGTTTGGGCTCAGCATTCCGGCAAATTTTAACATGCCGATTCTGGCAAAGAACCCGCAGGATTTCTGGCGCCGCTTCCACATCAGCCTGTCTGAATGGCTGCGCGATGTGGTCTTTATGCCCGTTTATATGAACCTGATGAAATTCAACTTTTTCCGTCAGAACAAAACGCTGGCGCAAAATATCGGTATTTTTTGCACCTTATTCTGCATGGGGGCATGGAATGGCCTGGAACGCCATTACGTCATCAGCGGCGCGCTGTTTGGCGCGATTTCCGTCGCTCACAATATGCTGCTGTGGTCAGCCAAACGCAGCCCGGCATTGCACCGCGGCCTGCAGTATCCGGCCGTTGCGTTTTTAGGGCGAATTCTGACGCTGGGAAGCGCCGCGGGATCCCTTTACATCTTTAGTGGAATGTCACCTCTATGAAAAATCACTCCGATCTTCAGGAACTGCAGGATTTCTTACGTGCGGCATTGTGCGATCCCGCCTCCCCGCAGCAGCTGGCCATCAGCGGCAGCGACGAAGCCTTAAGCTGGCTACAGCTTTCTGCTGCCGTGACGGACTGGGCGCAGCGCTATCAGCGCTGCCAGCCTGTTGCCGGTACGCCGGTCGTATTGTACGGACACCAGCAGGCCGATTTCGCCGTGGCGATTTATAGCTGCCTGCTGCACAACATTCCGTACATCCCGGTGGACTGCATCTATCCGCAGGAGCGCCTTCGGGAGATCTGCCATCTGGCCAGCGCCCCTTACTATTACGACGTGGCGACCCGGCAGTTCATCGCCACCGGGGAACCGGGCAAGGTACTGGAGGAGCAGGATCTGGCCTACATCATGTTTACTTCAGGCAGCACCGGTAAACCTAAAGGCGTGCAGATTGGGCGTGAAAGCGTATGGCACTTCATGAAATGGGTCAGCCAGGACTTTTCACTGCCGGAAAAACCGGTCCTGATGAACCACGCGGTATTCAGCTTTGACCTCTCCCTGATCCCTTTGCTGGCGAATCTGGCGATGGGCGGACACATCGTGCTGAACGCCAAAGAGGACATTCAGAAAGAGAACTGGCTGGAGCGACTGAAAAGCAACGCGGTCTCCGCCTGGGTTTCCACCCCTTCTTTTGCATACCAGCAGCTGCTTTCCCCGCAGTTCAACAGCGAGTATTTGCCCGCACTCAACGTCTTTATCTTCATTGGTGAAGTGCTCAATAAAGCGCTGGTTAAACAGCTTCGCCGCCGCTTCCCGCAGGCCAAAATCATAAACTCCTATGGCCCTACGGAAGCGACGATTGCGACGACCGTGGTTGAAATCACGGATGCGATCCTGAACAGCGACAGCGCCGTGCTGCCGGTGGGGGTCATGATGCCTGAGAGCAAAATGGAAATTTCCGCCGACGGCGAGCTGATTATCTGGGGTAAAAACGTCATGCGCGGCTATCTCGGCCTGCCGCAGGAGAACGCGGCGAAATTACTCCGTCGGGAAGATGAAGCGTTTCGCGGCTACCGGACCGGCGATCTAGGCTATGAGGCGGGGCTGATCTACTGTCAGGGCCGCAACGACAGCCAGGTCAAACTGAACGGCTACCGTATTGAAATCAACGAGATCGAGAACCGCCTGCTGGCCATGTCCGGCATCAACGAAGCGGTGGTCCTGCCGCTGATGAAATCCTGCGGCAGCGTGCTGCGCATTGCCGCGTTCTGCGTGACGGATATGGCGCCGGACACCATCAAAACATCGCTGTCGAAGGTCGTTCCGCACTATATGGTGCCTTCACAAATTATCGTAAAAGACGCTTTGCCGCTGAATCCTAACGGCAAAATTGACCGCAAGCTGCTGGACGCTTACGCCCGCACAAATTAATGACTCCAGGAAAAATTATGGAACAAGAAATTCTCGCCCTGTTCGAAAAAGTGTTATCCCGCAAGGTGGGCTTTCACGATGAACTGATTGAATCCGACATTCTCGACTCCATCCTGGCGGTCGATATGGTGCTGGAAGTGCAGGACGTTTACGGCTGCATGATCCCGCCAACTGACGTGGCGACGGTGCTAAAAACCCCGGCGGACCTGGCCCGCTATATTGAAGAAAACCGCTAAACGCCCCTGCTGTTAATGCTGCCCTGAAGGCTCAGGAGGATCTCTCCGGAGCCTTCATTCGTTCCCCCTCCTCCTGAACGCTGTTCTGCTCCTTTTCACAGGAATGAAACCGACTGCTTTTACTATTTCTCCTACACTTTAGGAGTACTGTCGGTACGGGAAAGAGAAAAAAGCCAACTTAATTAAGGCATTAATGATTCGCTGTGCGCTCAGCCGGGGAACGTTTTGCCTTTAACAGAGGAGTCTGCGGTATGGCATTCGTAACAACGAAAGACGGCGTCAATATTTATTACAAAGACTGGGGCCCAAAAGAGGCTCAACCCATTGTTTTCCACCACGGCTGGCCGCTAAGTGCCGATGACTGGGATAACCAGATGCTCTTCTTCCTCGCTGAAGGCTATCGCGTTATCGCTATCGATCGTCGCGGTCACGGGCGTTCGGACCAGGTGAGTGAAGGCCACGATATGGATCATTACGCGGCCGACGCGTCGGCCGTGGTTGAAAGCCTGGACCTGCGCAATGCCGTGCACGTCGGTCACTCCACCGGCGGCGGACAGGTCGCCCGCTATGTTGCGCAGTATGGGCAACCGCAGGGGCGCGTCGCCAAAGCGGTGCTCGTCAGCGCCGTCCCGCCGCTGATGGTCAAAACGGACAGTAACCCCGGCGGAACGCCCATCGAGGTTTTCGACGGCTTCCGCAAAGCGCTGGCGGCTAATCGCGCCCAGTTTTACCTCGACGTCGCCAGCGGCCCTTTCTACGGCTTTAATCGGGATGGCGCGGACGTTTCACAGGGCACGATTCAAAACTGGTGGCGTCAGGGGATGATCGGCAGCGCAAAGGCCCACTACGAGGGGATTAAGGCGTTTTCAGAAACCGACCAGACGGAGGATCTAAAAACCATCACGGTTCCCGTTCTGGTGTTGCAGGGCGACGACGATCAGGTCGTGCCGTATAAGAATGCAGCCCTGCTGCAGGACAAGCTGCTGGCGAACAGCGTACTGAAAATTTATCCGGGCTTCCCGCACGGGATGCATACCACGCACGCGGATACCATCAACGCGGACATTCTGGCCTTTATCCGCTCTTAAACGTCGCCTTTATTGCCGGGTGGCGCTGCGCTTACCCGGCCTACATTCCTGCATCCGCAACGATATCCCTGAATTACACCGTTCAATGCATGAACGCCACCCGCGGGTGGCGTTGTTTATTCCGCTTAGCGATTATCCAGCTGGGCGCGAACGTTGTTCAGCCCGGTAGTGTTGATGCGGTAAGGCTGCCCGTTCACGGAACGGATCAGCTTTTTGGTGCGGAGTTTTTTAAAGACGCTAAGCGTGCAGTCGCTCAGCACCAGCCCTTCACGGGTGTAGCACTCAACGGAAGTGACGCGGCCAGAGCTGTCGCGGACGTGCACAATACGTCCACCTTTGGCGAGAACGTGTAAGGTGCGTTGTTCCTGACGGGATAAATTCATACTGGAAAACCTGTGTAATCATCATGCGTAAAAACGAGCCCACACCCGCAGGTGCGCGCGTAAGGTTTAAGCGCAGCGATAACCAGTCCGTCCTGAAAAGGGCGGGAAACTGATTATCTGATGAAAACATTCTCCAGCATCAAAGCCTCGGTAAGAGATAGCAATATATTTACAGGATGAATGATAACGCCTGTTTTTTACAGGGAAATAGCAGAGTCTTAAAAGTGTGAGGCGGATCGATCCTAAAAATCGTGTTTAGTCAGTTTTACTGCCAGACTGGGATCCCCTGATGGACACTGACTGGAGCTTTTTTATGCCTGATAACTATACCGTTGTTGAGACCGTCCCCA
Organism: Enterobacter cloacae complex sp. S3; assembly: GCF_014930495.1. Taxonomy (NCBI): domain Bacteria; kingdom Pseudomonadati; phylum Pseudomonadota; class Gammaproteobacteria; order Enterobacterales; family Enterobacteriaceae; genus Enterobacter; species Enterobacter cloacae complex sp. S3. Next base: position 64,041 of record NZ_JADBRD010000028.1, read on the forward strand.
CTGCAGAAGCGTTTTGTCGGCTGCGCGAAATCTCGGGCCTCAGCCCTCGTCCTCTGGAGGCAGCCCGGAAAGCACTGCCTGGCAGCTGTTACGGCATGCATATTCTGTATGAGGGTAAACCAGTGGGTATGGGGCGAATCGTGGGGGACGGTGCGTTGAATTTCGATATTGTCGATGTCGCCGTTGATCCCCTTTATCAGGGGAAAGGGCTTGGCAGAGTCATTATGGAAACGCTTGTAGCCTGGCTGGATACCCATGCCTGTAAAGGGGCCTACGTTTGTTTAATGGCGGATGTGCCTGAGCTTTATGCAAAATTTGGTTTTACGCTCGTTCGCCCGGAAAGCGAAGGAATGGCCAGAATCTGGTGACAGACAAACCCGCGTTAAGGCAAAAGAAAAACCCCAGGTTAACGAGTAACCTGGGGTTTATATCTGGCGGAAGCGCAGAGATTCGAACTCTGGAACCCTTTCGGGTCGCCGGTTTTCAAGACCGGTGCCTTCAACCGCTCGGCCACACTTCCTAAGTGAGGCGAACTATAAACACCTCACCGCGTGCTGTAAAGAGTGGCTGCACTCGTTCGCTGTAAAAATAGTCAAAACGTGTTTAATCGGTTGAACTGACGACACATCGACGATTTTATCAGCACAGGCCTAGTGTTTTTTGATGTACATGTCTTTCGTGAAATAGTACCCCAGCTTATCCGGCGTAAATCCGCCTACCCACGGTTTCACCAGGTGGGTGCGGACGTAGTGATAAACCGGAATAGCCGGCACATCACGCCCCAGCAGATCTTCCGCCTGCTGGTAGAACTTACCCCGCTCTTCCGCTGATTTGGCTTTTGCGGCATCGAGCAGCGCCCGATCGTATTCCGGATTGCTGTACTGGCTGGTGTTTTCGCTGTCGCCCGTGCGGAAGTTGTTCAGGAAGGTCGCCGCATCGTCGTAATCGGCAATCCACGCGTACCGCACCGCGTCAAAGTTGTGGGTGTGCATGGTATCCAGCATGGTTTTCCACTCCTGGTTTTGCAGCTTTGCCTCCACGCCAAGGTTTTTCTTCCACATGGAGCTGGCCGCAATCGCGATGCGCTGGTGCGATTCAGAGGTGTTGTAGAGCAGGTTGAAGCTCAGAGGATGGCTGGCGTTATATCCGGCCTCGTTCAGCAGCTTTTTCGCCTCAGCGATGCGCTTGTCCAGCGGCCAGCTGGCGTAATCCGGGTTCTGTAACTTCACGCCGCCAATATCCGGCTGGCTGATGAGCCACGCCGGGCGCTGCCCCTGCCCTAATACTTTTCCGGCAATGATGTCTTTATCCAGCGCCATGTTGAGCGCCTTACGCACGCGCGCGTCGTTGAACGGCGGCCGGGTGGTATTGAATTCGTAGTAATAGGTCGCCAGCTGAGGTGAAACGTCCAGCTCGCTGCCGAGGGTTTTCTTGAGCTGGGCAAACTGGTTGATCGGCACCGTGTACACGATGTCAATTTCGCCCGCCTTATAGCGGTTCACATCCGAGGCCTCGGACGTGATGGGCAGGTAGGTGACTTTGTTAATCACGGTATGTGCGTTATCCCAGTAGCGCGGGTTGCGCTCTGCCACGATGCGTTCGTTGACCACCCACTGCGACAGCTTATACGCCCCGCTGCTGACGAAATGCTCCGGCTTGGTCCACTTATCCCCGAAGCGGCCAATCAGCACTTTATCCACCGGCACCAGCGACGGGTGCGCCAGCATCGCGAGGAAGGCCGCGTTTGGCTGCGTGAGCGTCACTTCCAGCGTGGTGTCGTTAATCGCTTTTACGCCCAGCGTATCGGGCGCTTTTTTTCCCTGAGCAATATCGGCCGCGTTGACGATATGCATGTTGCCCGGATAGCTGGCATACGGCGAAGCCGTTTTCGGATCGATCAGGCGCTGCCAGCTCCAGACCACATCCTCAGCGGTAATCGCCGTGCCGTCGCTCCAGGTGATGCCCGGGCGCAAATGGAACGTCCAGACGGTGTTGTCCTTGTTCTCCCATTTTTCCGCCAGTCGGGGTTGAACTTCTCCTGCCGGGGAAACGCCCACCAGCCCTTCGAATAAATCACTGATAATATTGAATTCGACATCGCTTTCGACTTTATGCGGGTCGAGCGAAGCCGGTTCACTGCCGTTGTTTCTGACCAGTTCCTGTTTGTCGGCCAGCGCGGTTCCTGCCGGCACGTTAGCCGCCCAGGCTGCCGTGCTGGCGCACAGGATCCCTGCGGTTAACAAAGAGAGCGTAAAGTGAGTGCGTGTTTGTGGTTTCATTTCCTTCGCCTTATAGTCTGTTTTATGACGATCCGGAAATAACTCTTAGCGTTCGAATGGTAATAACGCAATATTTTTCAGTAACCTATAAGAGCTTGATCTGGTAAATTGTCGCAAACCGCTGTTCATACTGGCGAAACGGATTTCTGCAGAAGAAATAACCACCTCCAGCGCTAACGTGCTGAGTAAAGATGGGTAAAACCACTTTGAGACTGGCGTGCCGTTTCCTATTCTTTCCACTAATTACATCTGTCATAAGAGAGTGACTCATGGATCGTATAATTACTTCTTCACGCGACCGCACATCGCTACTCAGCACCCATAAGGTGCTGCGCAATACCTATTTCATGCTCAGCCTGACGCTGGCTTTCTCAGCGATCACCGCCACCGCCAGCACCGTTCTGATGCTGCCGTCTCCGGGGCTGATCCTGACGCTGGTGGGTATGTATGGTCTGATGTTCCTGACCTACAAAACCGCTGACAAGCCCGTCGGCATCCTGTCCGCGTTTGCTTTCACCGGCTTCCTGGGCTACATCCTGGGGCCGATGCTGAATGCGTATCTGTCTGCCGGTATGGGTGATCTTATCGGCATGGCGCTGGGCGGTACCGCGCTGGTGTTCTTCTGCTGCTCGGCCTACGTGCTGACCACGCGTAAGGACATGTCCTTCCTCGGCGGTATGCTGATGGCGGGTGTTGTGGTAGTGCTGGTGGGCATGGTGGCAAACATCTTCCTGCAGCTGCCTGCCCTGCATCTGGCAATCAGCGCCGTGTTTATTCTGATTTCTTCAGGCGCGATCCTGTTTGAAACCAGCAACATCATTCGCGGCGGCGAGACGAACTATATCCGCGCCACCGTGAGCCTGTATGTGTCGCTGTACAACATCTTCGTCAGCCTGCTGAGCATCCTGGGCTTCGCCAGCCGCGATTAAGCACAACGGATACGAAAAAGGAGAATGCCTGTGGCATTCTCCTTTTTTTATGCCCTACTCACCCCGGCAAATATAGGTGGGATAGCGCCGGTCCTGAATCAGCCACACGGAAGGCGAGAGTTCAGAGATCGTCAGGTAGTAGCGTGCGGTCGGATTGGCGAAGCTACCCCACTGAGCATCAGGCGTATTGTCATTGTGCCGACGCCAGGTTTTGGTGTAGCTCAATACGATGACGTTATCATCGTCCCGCTGCTGCCAGGTAAAATCCACATCCCTGTCAACGATCAAACATTGCCCGCCAGCCCTTGCCGCGCCTTTATAGGTGGTCAACCCGGTACCGTCCCGATGAAAATAGAACTGGGCAACGGTATTGACCTTCACTTCACTGGCTTTTCCCTCATTGCGCGTGAAATTAAATTCAGTGCTGCAGGCCAGCACATCCTTTTTACCCACGCTGCCGGAATAGTAAAAAAATGCCAGCGAACAACCAACCAGTACACCGCCCACGCCAAAAAGAAGTTTTATTTTCATTTTTGTGCCCCGCTTTTATAACGTATGGTTTTACACAGGCTGGTTTTGCTGACCGGACAGGCACCAATAAACACCTCATCTGCAGCGGAAATAGTAAAACGGGCGCTGAAATAATAAATGTCGTACTCCTCCCGTCCGCACGCCACGTTATTAGCCTCCAGCCGCTCCGCTAATTTCGATAGCACCAGCGGTCGTCCGTGATCGTTGATAATCCAGATGCTGCAACGCGCGATTTTTTCCTTAACCGGCTTGAGTTTCGCCGGAATGAAAATCCCCTGCTGTCGGCTGAAGTAGAGGCTCGTCCCCAGCGCAGCGACGATCAATACGGCCACAATCGCCCATTTTTTCATGGAGGCGCGTTGAGGCTTTACTTCTTGCGGTGCGACCGAGGGCTGCGGATCGACGGATGGAATATTCTCCCCGGGCTGAAAAATCACCTCAGCATCAAAGCGAAATCCGTAACGGGGTACGGTCACAATAAATTCGTGCCCCTCTCCCAGAGACTGGAAGCTTTTACGTAATTCGCTTACCGCTTTATTGAGATTATTTCCCGATGGCGTAAAGCCAAATTCCTCCCAAACGCGAGTGATCAATTCCTCCCGACTCAGGTCGTGCCCTTTGTGTTTTATAAATTCCTGCAAAAGCCGCACGGCTGGCGCCGAAAGCGTTAATACAGATTCTGGTTGTCCAACAAGACTTATTGCATGTGCTTCAGGATCGAATAACAACGAATTATTGCATATAAAAAACATCTTTTATTCTCGGCTGTTACCGCATGCTTTTTTAATCCCTGGTACATCGACATGAAAACCGCCTCCTGACCTGCTTATTTTTTCATCAGAAGGAATTTTCTTCCTATCCCTGGCCGCGGTATTTTCGCTTAACTATACAACCTTAAAGACAGAAAAGCAGGATAAAAACCTGTATTTAACGAGTTAATTAATACAAATTTTCACAAACCGCTGTTCTGGTTAAAGTTTCCCTGCCCTGAAGCAATACGAAAGCAGACGGTGTCCTGGTGTTAACGCGCCGCCGATGAACTCAGAGCAGGCAGACTGAATGTGAAACAGAAAAATAGAGTGAACATGACAACCGCCTTTTATGTCGCCGCGCTGTCATTGCCATTTTTCTCAGAAATGGCAATGGCCAATATGAGCGTGTACCCCATGGAACTGAATGTGGACAGGTCCGGTGCGGCGCAAATTAAGGTAGCGTCGAAAACGGATGATATTCAGTTCATTCGGGTGAGGCAAAAGAAAATTCTTAATCCCGGCACGGCCCAGGAAAAAGAGATTGATGTGGCCTCGTGGAAAGAAGGCGGCGTTGTTGTCACGCCCGAAAAATTTGCCCTCGCGGCAGGCGCCATGCGCGTCGTTCGTCTGGTATCGCTTACGCCACCGGAAAAAGAGACCACCTGGCGCGTCTATTTTGAAGGGGTAAAGCAGCCTGACAGCATTATTCCCGGCAAGGCAGAAAGCCCGGCTGCGACGGCGACATTGGGCGTCAATGTGATCTGGGGCGCCCTGATCCACCTCGCCCCGGAAAAAAGTGCGGTTTCACTCTCGATAGACCCTCGCAGGGGCACGTTAAAAAACAACGGTACGCTGCGCGTGCCGCTGAGAGAGATCGGTATTTGTGACGCAGATTCGTCGTGTAAATGGGTTAAAGAAGACGCGACGATTTATCCGGATACCGAACGGAAATTAAAAACGCTCACAAATACACAAGGCCAGAAATATAAATTCCGCTACTTCAACTGGGTGAATAAAACCGCTGAAGAAGCTGATTTACCCGTCGTGCAATAACACGACGTTACCGTAAAGACCCCAAAGGGTTTGTTTAAAGAGCCAGGGTGCTCATTTGTAAATATGGAGATATCAATGCGTAAGTACTTTAAACCTCTGATGATTGTTGCCGCGATGACCACGTCCGTTAGCGCGCTGGCGATCCAAAAAGATATTACCGTCAACGCCAGCGTTGATTCACAGCTGGACATGACCCAGGCCGATAACACGCCGCTGCCGGCAAGCATCGATATGCAGTATCTGCCTGGCCGCGGTCTGGAAAGCTATCGCCTGAATACCAAGGTGTGGTCTAACTCCGCCACCAGCAACGTGAAAGTCCGTCTGGTAAGCGCCGCGAAGCTGGCAAATGCCGACGGTGCTGAGACCATCCCAATGACGGTGAAGCTGGGCGACAAAACCCTCTCTACCGCCGATGTGGAATATACCGGTACCGAACTGTTCCCGGGAAGCATTGAAAACGGTTCAGCGGTACTGCCGCTGACCATTTCTCAGACCACCAAAGGCATTCTGAAAACCGGTCAGTACAGCGGCGTTGTCAGCCTGATGCTGACGCAGGCGACTACCACGGAAGGCGGTGCGTAACACCACAGCACCTAAGGAATAACGTCAGAGGGTGCCCACCCTCTGACGTCAGGATGATGTCGAGGCTCGTTCATGGCGTTTCACAGAAATACTCTCCTCTTTGTTGCTTTGTTACCCGCATCCATCCAACTCGCCTGCGCCGGGATGGCCGTCCCGGCAGGTTTTGAAGATCTGGCGAAAACGCAGCGCCTGTGGACAGAGGTCAACCTCTACGGCGAGTCGCTTGGACTTTTTGAAACGGATATCACGCTTGAAACGGTCAGTTTTGTCGCACCTGAAACCGTGGTTGCGGCCATCAAACGTCGGTTTAACGACGACCCTGCTCTCGTTGGCACCGTGTCTGCCGCGCTGGCCGTTCCGCTTGCCCGTAACGGCAACCTGGCCTGCAGCAGCAACGGCTCCGCAGCGGGCTGCGATTACATTGATACCGACCGCGCGGCCATTATCTATGACGAGAATAACGCCCGCATTAGCCTGTTTTTGGACAAGAAATATCTGCCTAAAGCTACCGCGGAAAATCAGTGGTATCAGCCCACGCAGGACACCGAAAATGCGCTGATCCATCAGCAGAATATTAATTTTGTTGCCGACAGGGATTATCAGTCAGCCACCGTACAGGGCAATGGCGCGCTGGCGCTCACGCAGGACGGCTATGTTAACCTCGACTGGACCTGGCTGGGACAGCGTTCAAGGCGCCAGCAGCAACAGGAAATCACCGTCAACAACGCCTGGTTCCGCCAGGATATCCTGCGTCAGTACTATGTCCAGCTGGGCGAGATGGATACCCGCGATCTGTTCAGTAATGCCGGCGGGAATATCAACCTCAGCCAGCTGCCGCTGGGCAAAATTCGCGGTCTGCGCACGGGTTCAACAAGAGCGTGGATGAATCCGGCTCAGCAGTCAAAGGGAACGCCTGTCACCGTACTGCTTTCCCATGACGCGCGTATCGACGCCCGCCGTGGCAATCAGCTGCTGGCCAGCTTTTATCTGAATGCCGGGGCGCAAACCCTCGACACGCGATCGTTTCCGGACGGGAGCTACACCGTCACGCTGTCGGTCTATGAAAATAACCGGCTGACGCGTACCGAGCAGGTGCCGTTTACCCGAACCGGCATTACGCCATTTGACCGCGTCGAGTGGTTCCTGCAGGCGGGTGAAACCGACAATAGCGATCGGAACGAAGAACGCAGCGCGGTTGCGCAGGCGGGTGTGCGCCTGCCCGTCACCCCGACCCTGGCGCTGACCAGCGGAGCAACGATAAAGAAAAACCAGCGTTTCCTGGAAAATGCGCTCGACTGGAGCCGGGGCTTCAACGCGGGCCCGATCGACGGCGTGCTCAGTACCCGGTTTAGCTACCTTTATGGCAGCGAAGGCCAGCGCGGCAATATTCAGCAAATCAGCTACAACGACGGTTTTTCACTGAGCCTCTATCGTAACGCGCTATCAGCGGAAAACTGCAACACCCGAAGCGCGGGGTTTGACGCCGTGAACGGCTGCTATCGCACCCTCTCGGTGATGTTTTCCGTCCCTGTCGGCGCCTGGTATGCGAGCCTCGGATATTCGGATAACCGCAACGAAGGACGGTACGTTTCACGTCGGGAGCTCCCGGACAGCGACGACCGCCACGATGCGGGTTTGCCGTGGGAATCGGTCTATATGACCCGCTCGCGCTCGCGCGCCTGGCAGGGAGGGCTGAGCAATGCCTTTAGCACCCGAGGCCTCAACATTAACAGCAGCATTAACCTGTTCATGCGTCACGATGACGCCCGCGCCGGCAGGGACAAAGGCGGCTACCTGAGCGTGAGCCTGTCCATGGCGCATAACCGTCAGGGTGATGCGTCGAGCTATACCTCTCTGGGCGCGACCTGGCAGCACCAGCAGCGTGAAAAAAATCAGCTGAGCTACAACGTGGCGCATAACTGGTACGCCGATGCACGCGGCGAAAACGAGTATGGTCTGAGCGCGTCGGGCATTAACAGCGACTCGCTGAATACCTCAGCCTATACGCGCCAGGGCGGGCGATACGGCAACGGCAGCCTGACCGTCAGCGACGCCTGGGATCGTCAGGACAGGCGCCATACGCTGAGCAGCAGCGGCAACTACAGCTCGACCCTTGCGCTGTCGCGTTCTGGCCTGTGGCTGGGACGCTGGAGCGACGGTCGTCCTGCTTCCGCCGTCGCGGTTAACGTTGCCACACCGGAAGATACCCAGGCTCCGAGCGTTGCCGTGTCGCTGGATAACAGCGGGAGCGCAGACATTCCGGGCAATAGCCGCGCCCTCTTCGCAGTGCCGGGCTACCAGCAGACAACGTTGACGATTAACGAATCGCTGGACGTATCCCGGGGAGCCAGCAGTGAGATCACGCAAGGTTCAGGCAGCAGAACGCTGTTTATGGTGCCTGGCAAACTGCTGCGTCGGGATGTGCAAACCACCGCAAGCTACACCTGGCTCGGCCAGTTAACCGACGAGCGTCATTCGCCGTTTATCGGTGGCGTGCCGCTGAACGTTAACGGCTGGAGCGATCTTGGCAACGGCGGATTCAGCGCCCAGAGCGATGCCCTGCTGCATAACCTCTACCTGGTGCGCCAGCAGCAGTTTTATCAGTGCGAACTCAACGTGAAAAGTATGCGCGACGTGGTGCGCTATGTCGGCTCAATTCCTTGCCGGGAGTTAACCTTCTCCGCCCTGCCGGATGCCGTCCAGCAGCAGGCGCAGCTGATGCTCGCCGGACGATCGGTACCTGCCAGTCCAACTGCCATGAACGCCGACAACCTCATTAAAGGGAAATGATGTGATTAAGTGCTTCTTTATATTACTGTTCTTAAGCCTGTGGACAGGCCAGGCGCTGGCGGGCGCCCCTGCGGGACGAAACACCAGCGTTGGGATCAGCTTCGATCGTACGGCACCGCCTGCGCGTTTCGATATCTGGTTTCATGAATCGGGCGGCTATGACCTCGCCGACCCGCAAAAGTGGGGACGTAATACCCTGACCTGTGAGTCCCGAACTGATACCACGAACGGGGCCTGCATGAACTCACCGGTCTGGTTCTCAGCTAACCCGGCCGCGCCCTATGCCATCAATTTACGTTTCACGCATGCCCTCACCAGCAAGACGGTGGATATCAAGGTATATGGCGATCACTACATGTTTATCAACAATAAAGTCTTTATCTTCGCCAGTTTTGTCACAGGGGGAACGGGCGATCTCAGCGCCTGGAACAGAGAACCCTATTTCGATTTCTATATTGTGAAAAGCGAACTGGATAAGCTCGCCCTGCCGGGGATCTGGACCGCAACGCTGAAGCAGAACCTGCGTCAATGGGGGAGCGCCGACTGTGGCGGAAACTTCAATGACGTAAACGTCGGATGCCCTGGCTACCTCACCATCGCCAGGTGGCAGGCAAACATTCGCATTGAGGTGGTCGATCCGGGTAATCAGCAGATTTATCTGCCGGCCTTTCCGCACTCAACGCCCGTCGTTAACCTCAACCTGACCAACTTCCCGGGGCGGCCCGGGGGCAGTGAGATCCAGGGTGAAAATTCGCTGGATATGTGCCTTTACGACGGCAAAAACAGTACCAGCACCCGCGCCTATCTTCGCTTTGAGGATGACGGACTCCCCTCAGCGGATCGTGCCGAAGGCGCGTTTTCAATCAGGCGACGCGGCGGTAGCCAGACCGATGCGCGGGATCGTCTCGATTATCGGGTCTCCGTCACCAACCCAATCACAGGCGCAACCGAAAGCGTCGCGAACGGTAAAACCCTGGTCTGGCAAGGCACAAACGATCCGCAGCATCTGCGTCAGGTCGTGCTGCCCGGCGGACGCGAGAGCGTATTGTGCATCCCTGCCCCTATTATCCTGAAAACCCCCGCGTTTGCCGCCAGCAGCAAAAACGCGGGCGACTATACCGGCACGCTGCGCGTTATCTATACGCCCAGCACGTTATAACGAGGTCACCGTGAGTTACGCCATTCTCGACAATAATCGATTTTACGCCGAAGGGTTGCGCTACGCGCTGCTGCGTCGGGGCGTTCAGCCAGAGGTCCAAAGCGACACCGTGCAATGGCAGCCAGCGCTGCTTACCCGCCGCGTGGTTGTCGTACGCTGCCGTTTTTCCGTGGCGGGTACGCATCAGGCATTGATAAACATTTTGCTCAGACTGGAAGCCGCCCGCTGGCAAGGCAGCCTGTATCTGGTCTGCAATGAAAAGGGGTGGGCGCTGGCGACGCATTTACGCAAGCGTTTCAGTACGTTGACCCTTTATATCATCGATGACCGGATCGCCGTCGCTGATGCGGCATATTTGCTGGCAAAAGAGCCTCGCCGCGTCCGAAGTCTTGACTGCTGTCTTACCGGCCTTGAATTCAACGTGCTCGATCTGATGCTTACCGGCTTGCCGGTACGCCACATTGCCATCGTGACGCGTATGTCTGAGAAACAGGTTTCAACCCATAAATGCAGCGCGCTGAAAAAGCTTAATGCCAACAATCTGCTGCAACTGCTCCTGTAGGGCACGGCTTATCCTTCGGCGGCTTTTTTGCTACACTGTCGCCGTTTTTTTCACAGACGACAGAAGATTATGTTCATTTTTGCAGGCCAGGAAATTGAGACCGATAGCGAAGGCTATCTGAAAGATACGACGCTCTGGAGCGAGCCGCTGGCGGAGAAAATTGCGGAAAACGAAGGGATTACCCTCTCCCCCGAACACTGGGAAGTGGTGCGTTTTGTTCGCGAGTTCTATCTTGAATTCAACACCTCTCCGGCGATCCGCATGCTGGTCAAAGCCATGGCCAATAAGTTCGGCGAAGAGAAAGGCAACAGCCGCTATCTGTATCGTCTGTTCCCGAAAGGCCCGGCAAAACAGGCCACCAAAATTGCCGGCCTGCCTAAGCCGGTGAAGTGTATTTAATACCGAATCCCGAAGTTTACGTATTCGCGCCCGGGTTGATGCGGTTCCGTTAAGACCTTATCAACCCGTGCGCTGCGCGGCCCGCCCGCTTTCAGCCACGCCACCAGCTTGTCGACCTGCTCCGCTTCGCCGCAGGCGACCACCTCAACGCTGCCGTCGTCCCTATTTCGCGCGTATCCCGTGAGCCCAAGCTCAACCGCTTCGCGCTGGGTGCTGTAGCGGAACCCCACGCCCTGAACAACGCCGTGAACCCAGGCAATGGTGCAGACTTTTGACATTTTTCTTCTCCTTAACGTAGCGTTTTCGGCAAACAGCCATAGTGCTGCCGGAAACGGGCGGTGAAACGAGAGCTGGAAAGATACCCACATTGTAATGCGATTTCGCCAATTGGTAATCGGGTTGACTGGAGCTGTGACAAAGCAACGGCCATCCTCACCTCCTCCACGATCTGGCGAAAACTCTGCGACTCTTCACGTAAGCGTCTGCGCAGCGTCGGCACGCTTAAGGCCAGACGGCTGGCGACATCCTGCGCGGTCCAGGCTCTGGAGGGCGACAGCATAATGAACTGCCGCACCTGCTCGGTCAGGTTACTGTTGCGCTCAACAAGCAGCGGACCCGCCACGCCATCGTGCAGCAGGGCCAGCAAAAGGCCGAAAGCCTGATGCTTTTGTAGCGCCTCCGGTAAATCCTGACGCACGGCGTGCAGCAGATTGTCCCACATAAACGCCAATCCCTCGCTCAGCGGGGCGCAGAGCGAATGCAGCGTCGTGCGCGGCCAGGATTTCAGGTAATGCGCCTTAAACTCGGCGACGATCTCCGGGGATAACATCAGCAAATCCGAGTGAAACAGACCGTTTACAGGCTGATTGATAATCTCCATCGCCGTATTGGCCGGGATAATGATGAGCTCATCCCGTGTCGCCTCCAGGCGGTTATCATCCTGAACTATCACCTTAGTGCCGTGAGTGATATGACAAATAGCCGGAAAAAAGAGCTTAACCTGGTGCAGGCGATGCATTTTGCTGGCAGTCACTTCACCCGCGGTAAGATGGTTATGTCGAAAATGAAACTCCTGCACCCTGCCATCCTTATCTGCTGTAGGTTGCTGTTAACTGAGCCTTTGCCAGAACGTGACTATTGAGCATAAAACCGACCAGCGCACCGCTGGCATTGTTGTCGACGGGCAGTTTATCCACGTCCAGGGCCCAGACGGTAATCTGATAGCGGTGAGGCTTGTCCCCTTCGGGTGGACATGCGCCGCCGAATCCAGAATAGCCGAAATCATTACGCCCCTGCACAACGCCGGCAGGTAATTTCTCGCCGTTTGGGTTACCGGCATCAGCGGGCAGCGTCATTGTCTTCGCCGGAATATTGGCTACGGTCCAGTGCCACCAGCCGCTTCCGGTAGGCGCATCCGGGTCATATACCGTGACGGCAAAACTTTTCGTACCGGCAGGCGGATTTTTCCATGCCAGCTGTGGAGAGATATTCCCACCGTGGCAGCCAAACCCCTCAAATACCTGCTGTTGCGCCAGTCGCCTTTCGCCGGAAATATCCCGGCTGGTGACGTCGAAAGGCGTTGTTGCTAAAACCTGAAAACTCATCGCCGTCAGAGCGGCTATTGCTATCACACTGCGCTTTTTCATGGGTGCTTCCTCTGCTGTACCGGAAGCCCCACTCTAAACCCAGCTGCAATATCGTAATGTGCCTAAGCGATTTGATTTTGTGCCGAAACGCTCAACGGTATCCGCAGATGATTGCGCCTTGCTGAATGTGGTAATCTACGCGCCATTTCCTGAAATCGACAGAACAGCAAATTATGAGTGTACGTTTAGTGTTAGCCAAAGGGCGCGAGAAATCATTACTGCGCCGTCATCCCTGGGTCTTTTCCGGCGCGGTTGCCCGTATGGAAGGCAAAGCCAGCCTCGGTGAAACCATTGATATCGTTGACCATCAGGGGAAATGGTTAGCGCGAGGCGCCTACTCGCCAGCGTCCCAGATCCGCGCTCGCGTCTGGACGTTTGATAAAGATGAAACCATCGACATCGACTTCTTCGTTCGCCGTCTGCAGCAGGCGCAGCAGTGGCGCGACTGGCTGGCAAAACGCGACGGGCTGGACAGCTACCGCCTGATTGCCGGTGAGTCCGACGGCCTGCCTGGCGTGACCATCGATCGCTTCGGTAACTTCCTGGTGCTGCAGCTCCTGAGCGCCGGAGCGGAATACCAGCGTGCCGCGCTGATCAGCGCGCTGCAAACGCTGTTCCCGGAATGCGCCATTTACGACCGCAGCGATGTGGCGGTGCGCAAAAAAGAAGGCATGGAGCTGACTCAGGGGCCCGTAACGGGCGAACTGCCACCGGCCCTGCTGCCGATTGAAGAGCACGGCATGAAGCTGCTGGTGGATATTCAGGGCGGGCACAAAACGGGTTACTACCTCGACCAGCGCGACAGCCGTCTGGCTACGCGTCAGTACGTTGCCGACAAACGCGTGCTGAACTGCTTCTCCTATACCGGCGGTTTTGCCGTTTCGGCGCTGATGGGCGGCTGTGCTCAGGTGGTGAGCGTGGACACGTCGCAGGAAGCGCTGGACGTGGCAAAACAGAACGTCGAGCTCAACAAGCTGGACTTGAGCAAAGCGGAGTTTGTGCGCGATGACGTGTTCAAGCTGCTGCGTAAATATCGCGATCAGGGCGAGAAGTTCGACGTTATCGTGATGGATCCGCCGAAGTTTGTGGAAAACAAAAGCCAGCTGATGGGCGCGTGCCGCGGGTATAAAGATATCAACATGCTGGCTATCCAGCTGCTGAATCCGGGCGGGGTTCTGCTCACCTTCTCCTGCTCCGGCCTGATGACCACAGATTTATTTCAGAAAATCATCGCCGATGCCGCAATAGATGCTGGTCGTGATGTACAATTTATAGAGCAGTTCCGTCAGGCAGCCGATCACCCCGTGATTGCTACCTACCCGGAAGGACTGTATCTGAAAGGGTTTGCCTGTCGCGTCATGTAACTTGAAAAGAGAAATATTGCCCGCACATAACGTGTAAGTAGTGTTTCCCGGGAGGTGACTATGATTGCCAGCAAATTCGGTATCGGCCAGCAGGTCCGCCACACTTTGCTAGGGTATTTGGGTGTGGTCGTGGATATCGACCCGGAGTATTCCCTTGATGAACCGTCAGCAGACGAGCTGGCGGTGAACGCAGAGCTTCGCGCCGCGCCCTGGTACCATGTGGTAATGGAAGGTGATGATGGACAACCCGTTCACACCTATCTGGCCGAAGCGCAGCTGAGTAGCGAGCTGCAGGAAGAGCATCCGGAGCAACCCACAATGGATGAACTTGCTCAGACTATCCGCAAACAGTTACAGGCTCCGCGCCTGCGGAACTAAGCGTGTAAAAAAAGCCCGATAACGGGCTTTTTTTTATTACTTCGCCAGCCCCAGACGGGGGATGTCGATCGCCGGACAGCGATCCATGACGACCTTCAACCCCGCATCCCGCGCCAGCACGGCGGCCTGCTCGTTAATCACGCCCAGCTGCATCCACAGCGTTTTCGCCCCTACGGCGATAGCGTCCTGCGCCACTTCCCACGCTGCCTCGGAATTACGGAAGACATCGACCATATCGATTTTTTCCGGCACGTCCGCGAGCGTGGCGTAACCCTGCTGACCCAGCAATGTTTTCCCCGCCACTTTTGGTGAGACCGGGATAACGTGATAGCCCTGATCGAGAAGGTATTTCATCACCCGATAGCTGGGACGATCGGGTTTATCGCTCGCGCCCACCAGCGCAATGGTACGCGTGGATGTCAGAATCTCGGCAATATCGTTCTCTTTCATGGTTTTTCTCCTGGCTTTTTTAAAAGTGTACGCCAAACCGCACATCTCAACCATCCATCCCATACAGATGCATGAGGGCAAAACGGCGAAATATGTCTATATGTTAGTAAACGTGATTATCGAAAAATTTAGATACATTAATGCGGCGACAGGATTTCTGACGGGAGCCTTCTATGAAAACCGGTATTGCCACTGCCCTGATTGCGTTAGTGATGCCGGTCTGCGTTTTTGCTACCACGCTCCGGCTCTCTACCGACATTGATCTTCTTGTACTGGACGGAAAAAAGGTCTCCAGCTCGTTATTGCGCGGTGCAGACAGCATCGAGTTAGATAACGGGCCGCATCAGCTGGTCTTTCGGGTAGAAAAGTCGATCGGTCTGGCTAATCACGAGCAACGGATGTACATCTCCCCGCCTCTGATCGTCAGCTTTAATACCCGGCAAATCAGTCAGGTGAACATCACCCTGCCTCGCCTTGAAACGGAGAAGGAATCTGCGGCCTTCGACGCTTCACCCCGCGTTGAACTGCTGGACGGGAATGCGATGCCGATTCCGGTGAAGCTGGATATTCTGGCGTTAACGACCTCGCCGAAAGGCCCGGATTACGAGGCCGCGACCCAGACCTATAACAAAGCGGGAAAACGCGCATCGCTTCCGCAGTTTGCCACCATGATGGCGGATGACAGTACGCTTTTATCCGGCGTCTCTGAACTGGACGTTATTCCTCCCCAGTCCCAGACCCTGACGGAACAGCGCCTTAAATTCTGGTTCCAGCAGGCCGATCCCGACACGCGGGCCCGGTTTTTACAATGGGCAAAACAACAACCTTCATCATAAGCCACATTTTTTACGCCTTTCTCTTGCAGCGTCAGACGGTTCCCGTCATCGTGTAGTCAGTTAACCTGATGGATATGATTATGGAACTGACAACACGCACGCTGCCTGAGCGCAAACACATTGCTCTTGTGGCGCACGATCACTGTAAACAAATGCTGCTTAACTGGGTTCGCCGCCATCAGCCTTCGCTGGAAAAGCACGCCCTGTCGGCGACCGGCACAACCGGTAACCTGATCCAGCGCGAAACGGGTCTGCAGGTGAATGCCATGCTGAGTGGGCCGATGGGCGGCGATCAGCAGGTCGGCGCGCAGATTTCCGAAGGGAAAATTGATGTGCTGATCTTCTTCTGGGACCCGCTGAACGCGGTTCCGCACGATCCGGATGTTAAAGCGCTGCTGCGCCTGGCGACGGTGTGGAATATTCCGGTGGCGACAAACCTGTCGACGGCGGATTTCATCATCGAATCGCCGCAGTTTAACTCGCCGGTTGATATCCTTATTCCGGACTATCAGCGTTATCTTTCCGACAGACTGAAGTAGCTTTTTTGCCGGGTGGCGGCTATGCCTTACCCGGCTACAAAATCTTGCCTGACATCGTTATGGCTTACGCGCCACCGGCACATCAATACTCTTCAGGATATCGACAAACACGGATGGCTCCTCTTTATTGAACAGCAGCCACACGCGATGCCGCGCGCGGGTGATGGCCACATACAGCAAACGCCGCTCTTCGGCATCCGGGAAGTCTTCCGGCACCGGCAGCAGGGCCTCTTCCATCACCGACTCGCGGGCCGGGGCCGGGAAACCGTCGCTGCCCTCTTTCAGCCCCACCACAATCACATAGTCAGCCTGCTGCCCTTTGCTGGCGTGAATTGTCATAAATTCAAGCTGCAGTTTCGGCCAGCGGGTGGCGGCTTTTTCCAGCGCCGCGGGCTTAAGGTGATGGTAGCGGGCCAGCACCAGAATACGTTCATCGGGCTTCGCGTAGCCGCTGAGCTTGTCCAGCAGCGGCTCCAGCTGGTCATCCGCCAGCAGGGTGACCGCTTTTTTATCCCCTGGGCGCAGGCTATTGAGTGGCTTGGCCAGCTGATGCGGGTTCTGCTGGATAAAGCGGTTGGCGATCTCACCAATGCGTGAATTGAAGCGGTAGGTGGTGTCCAGATCGCTGCGATCCCCTTCGCCAAAATAGTGGTGGAACGCGGTCGTCAGGGAGAGCTGCGCCCCGCTGAAGCGATAGATGGCCTGCCAGTCGTCACCCACCGCAAACAGCGACGTATGTTTATTTTGCGCCCGTAGCGCCGAGAGTAGTGCAGCACGCTGCGGAGAGATATCCTGGAACTCATCCACCAGAATGTGTTTCCACGGGCTGACAAAACGTCCCTTCTCAAGAATGATGATGGCCTGATGGATTAAACCGGAGAAATCGACGGCATTTTCCTCTTTCAGCGCGGTTTTCCAGGCTTTCAGCAGCGGAGCCATCAGCTTGACCCGTTTCGAGAACAGATCGCGAATCGCCTCCGGCGCGCTTTCAATCATCTCTGCCTGCGTTCCACCGTGCATTCGCATCAGGCTGACCCAGCGGTCAAGTCGCGAACCCAGCCGACGCGCCAGTTTGTCATCCTGCCAGAAGCTGCCCTCTGGCACCTCCCAGCCGAGCTCCTCCTCCAGCCACTGACGCCACCCTTTCGCCTGCGCCTTTTTCTCACTGCACTGCTGGCGCCACGTTTTGATGAACAGCGCCTGACGCGCCTGCGCGTCGTTTTCCAGCTTACTGATGGAAGGCACTTTTTTACTGCCCTGCTGAATAATATGCAGCGCAAGGGCATGGAAGGTTCTGGCCGTGATATCCCGCGTGTGCAGACGTTCCTGGATACGTTCGTCCATCTCCTGGGCAGCCTTGCGGCCAAAGGCCAGAAGCAGTATTTGATCGGCTACCGCTTCTCCGGTCGTCAGCAGCCAGCCGGCACGCGCCACCAGCACCGACGTTTTACCGCTACCGGCCCCCGCCAGCACCAGCAGCGACTGCTCGCCGTTGACCACCGCGCGCGCCTGGGCCGGATTGAGCGGTGAAGACTCCACCGTACTAAAAAAGTCGGCGTATTGGGTGAGCATGGCGTCCGTCCAGGCCTGGTTATGGGCGAGACGGCTTTTATCCTTATCATTCAGCCACGCCTGACACTGGCGCCAGGCGTCGCGACAGTTGTCAAACTCGTCGAGACGCGTCACGGAGAGCGGCAGCGCCGAGAGTGCCTGTCGGATCTTTTGCTGCAGCCCGGCGGTCTGCTGACGGGTCAGCCACGCGTGCTGTGCGTTGCTCTGCGCGATATCGTCCAGCACCTGCTGCAGCACCTGGGCGGCAATTACGCTCATATCCTGGCTCCACTGCTGCCAGAGTGCGTTCAGGTGATGATGGAAACGCTGGGTTTCCGACCACTCGGTGCCGTGAAGACGCACGACTTTATCGTCAGGCAGAACGAACTCCAGCTCGCCCCACACCAGCCCGCGCTTACAGTGGATAGCCAGAAGCTGATTAAACGGAATAAGGTATTCGTGGCGTTCCCCGGAGACTTTCACCCCGGCATTAAGGAGAACCACCCTGTCGTAAGGGTGTTGCGCCAGGCGTTTGCCTAACGAGGTTGCTTTCAGTTCCATGTTCCGCCAAATCCACGAAGAGATAATTTACCTGACAGTTTAACTGCCAGTTTTAAGGTGCTCCAGCCTAAAAAAACGTTACAATCATTGGGCGTTAATTTTATCGAAAGGAAGTGAGGGTTTATGCGTACCGTTCTGAATGTGTTGAATTTTGTGCTGGGCGGTTTTGCCACCACCCTTTCCTGGCTTTTCGCCACGCTGGTGAGCATCGTCCTGATTTTCACGCTTCCCCTGACCCGTTCCTGCTGGGAGATCACAAAACTCTCCTTAATCCCCTACGGAAATGAAGCTATCCACGTTGACGAGCTCAATCCGGAGAGCAAAAACGCCCTGATGAATACGGGCGGAACCCTGCTGAACATTCTGTGGCTGATTTTCTTCGGCTGGTGGCTGTGCATCATGCATATTTTTGCCGGTATTGCACAGTGCATCACGATTATTGGTATTCCGGTGGGGATAGCGAACTTTAAGATCGCCGCTATCGCCCTTTGGCCCGTTGGTCGCAGGGTTGTTCCGGTAGAAGTGGCCCAGGCGGCGCGTGAAGCAAACGCGCGTCGTCGTTTTCAGTAAATAAGGACCGGCCGCGTTTATGCTAAGCCCACTGCTTCGCCGTTATACCTGGAACAGCACCTGGCTATACAACGTCAGGATATTTATCGCGCTTTGCGGCACGGTTGCACTGCCCTGGTGGCTGAATGATGTCAAGCTCACCATTCCGCTTACGCTGGGGGTAGTGGCCGGGGCGCTGGCGGACCTGGACGATCGTCTGGCCGGGCGCTTACGTAACCTGGTCATTACGCTCGTCTGCTTTTTCATTGCGTCAGCGTCCGTTGAGCTGCTTTTCCCGTGGCCCTGGCTGTTTGCCCTGGGCCTTACGCTCTCAACCAGCGGGTTTATTTTGCTGGGCGGCCTCGGGCAGCGCTATGCCACCATCGCGTTTGGTGCATTGCTGATCGCTATCTACACCATGCTGGGCGTTTCCCTCTATGACCAGTGGTACCAGCAGCCGGTTCTCCTGCTGCTGGGCGCCATCTGGTATAACCTGCTGACGCTAACCGGTCATCTGATCTTCCCGGTTCGCCCGCTGCAGGATAACCTTGCCCGCAGCTTTGAGCAGTTAGCCCACTATCTGGAACTGAAATCCCGGCTGTTCGACCCGGATATCGAGGAAGAAAGCCAGGCTCCGCTCTACGATCTGGCGCTGGCAAATGGCCAGCTGGTCGCCACCCTTAACCAGACAAAAGCCTCTCTGCTTACCCGTCTGCGCGGCGATCGCGGTCAGCGCGGAACGCGAAGGACCTTACACTACTATTTTGCCGCCCAGGACATTCACGAACGTGCCAGCTCCTCGCACGTTCAATACGCGGCCCTGCGCGAGAAGTTCCGCTACAGCGACGTGATGTTCCGCTTCCAGCGCCTGCTGTCCATGCAGTCTCAGGCGTGTCAGCAGCTCTCGCGCTCCATTCTGCTGCGTACGCCCTATCAGCATGACCCCCGCTTTGAACGCGTATTCAGCCATCTTGATGCGGCGCTCGACCGCGTTCAGGCCAGCGGAACGTCACCGGAGCACATCAAAGCGCTGGGCTTTCTGCTGAACAACCTGCGGGCGATTGATGCTCAGCTGGCGACCATTGAGTCCGAACAGGCGATGGCGCTGCCGGGCAGTGAGGTGGAAAATCAGCTTGCTGATGACAGCGTGCACAGCGTTAGCGATATGTGGCTACGGCTGAGCCGTAACTTTACGCCGGAGTCGGCTCTCTTTCGCCACGCGGTAAGAATGTCGCTGGTGCTGTGCGTGGGGTATGCCTTTATCCAGATAACCGGGCTGCACCACGGCTACTGGATCCTGCTGACCAGCCTGTTCGTCTGCCAGCCAAACTATAACGCCACCCGACACCGTCTTGCGCTGCGTATTATCGGCACGCTGGTCGGCGTCGCGATCGGCCTTCCGGTGCTCTATTTCGTGCCCTCCGTTGAAGGTCAACTGATTCTGATTGTGATCACCGGCGTGCTGTTCTTCGCGTTTCGCAACGTGCAGTACGCGCACGCCACCATGTTCATCACGCTGCTGGTGCTGCTCTGCTTTAACCTGCTGGGTGAAGGGTTTGAAGTTGCCCTGCCCCGCGTGATCGATACCCTGATTGGCTGTGCGATTGCCTGGGCTGCCGTCAGCTTTATCTGGCCGGACTGGCGTTTCCGCAATTTGCCGCGCGTGGTAGACAGGGCAATGAACGCCAACTGTCGATACCTTGACGCAATCCTGGAGCAGTACCACCAGGGGCGCGATAACCGCCTGGCTTACCGGATAGCCCGTCGCGACGCGCACAACAGTGATGCAGAACTGGCCTCCGTTGTCTCTAACATGTCAACGGAGCCTCGCGCCACGGCGGAGATTCGTGAGACTGCGTTCCGCCTGCTCTGCCTGAACCATACGTTCACCAGCTATATTTCGACGCTGGGTGCCCACCGTGAGAAACTCACCAACCCGGGCATTCTCAACCTGCTCGATGACGCCGTCTGCTACGTTGATGACGCACTTCATCACCGACCGGCCGATGAGCCGCGCGTTCAACAGGCCCTGGATGAACTGGCTCAACGCATTGCGCATCTTGACCCAGGAAACGACAGCAAAGCGCCGCTGGTTCTTCAGCAAATAGGCCTGCTTATCGCTCTGCTGCCTGAAATTTGCCGGCTGCAACAGCAAATCGCTACCTGGAGGAGTGATTCTCCTGTGGCTCAGGCAGCGCATTAAACCACTCCGTCAGCTCCCGGCGAATGCCTGCCGGGAGTGCCGCCTCATGCAGCCCCTCGATAGCCCCTTCCAGCGCGAAGAGAACTTTAATACCGAGCGCTTTGTTTTTTGCCCGCATCTTCAGCCAGCTCGCTCTGGCACCCAGCGCCCGCAGCGTTTCCTCATTGGTGATGCCAGCTTCAAAGAGCAAGACTTCAAGCTGAAAGGTCAGGTTTGGCAGATCCTTGAGTCGGTTTCGTTGATGGCGCTGATAGCGCTCTTTTCTTGCCGCACTGAGCGCAAACGAGGAGAGCTGAAGCAACCGCTCCCTGTCCTGCCATAATCCGTCATCCACACGATAATAGTTGAGCAGCACAGGGCGGCCTCGCTTCATCAACGTCAAAAAAGAGGAGGCATTTTTTACACAGTATTTCGCACTCTCCTCACAGGCGCGAAGATAAAGCTCTCCGTCTGACACCATGGCAAAAACCGCATCATCCACCGCCAGGGTATAGCCTCCAAACAGCGCACGATGATGAATCTCGCCCAACGGGGAGAGGTATTCCTGGGATTTATAAATCCGTTCATAAGATATCTTTTTCATGATATTTCCCTTCAAAATCATAAAGTAACAACGAAATTTCTTACTAGCGGATCCGTTAGCAGGAAAATAGGCAACTTATTGCCGATGAGCAAGATGATTTTTCGAGGGACATCAACATTGAATGAATTTTGCGAGTCGCTTTCCGAAAATGAGGTTGATCTTTATGCATACAGGGGTTACTGTATATCCATACAGTAACTACAGGGCTGGAATGAATATGCACACTTCAGGCTATGCAAATCGCTCAACCTCTCTCTCTTCTACCGCAGGCAATGTCGCGCAGAATTCCGTCGAGCGTGTTTCCACGGGGCTAATCAGTGAAGTGGTTTATCGTGAAGACCAGCCCCTGTTGACGCAACTTCTGTTGTTGCCGTTATTACAACAGCTTGGTCAGCAATCGCGCTGGCAGCTTTGGCTCACGCCTCAGCAAAAACTGAGCCGTGAATGGGTTCAGTCCGCAGGCCTTCCGCTTACTAAGGTCATGCAAATTAATCAGCTCCCGCCGTGCGATACCGTTGAGTCGATGATCCGCGCGTTACGCACCGGAAATTACAGCGTGGTGATTGGATGGTTACCGGAAGAATTGACGGAAGAGGAACATTTCCGTCTGACTGAAGCAGCCGAAGAAGGGAATGCGATCGGGTTCATTATGCGTCCGGTTCGATCGGATTCTTACCGCAGAGGACAACTTTCTGGGCTAAAAATTCACTCAAATTTGTATCATTGAGTGAAATTAAGATTTTTCCTGGAATTTTTTTTGACCACAAGATGGCATTAAAGTTCCCGGTCTGAAAATTGCGGCAAGGCTTGTCTGGTGCGGTTCTCCTTAATTTTATTGCACAAAATTCGTTCGAAAAATGTTAAATAATCGGTATACGGAACTTTTTTTTTCATATGCCTGACGGACTTCACACTTGTAAGTTTTCAGCTACGTTGTAGACTTTACATCGCCAGGGGTGCTCGGCCTAAGCCGAAGATATCGGTAGATTTATATTTGACCACGCCCCCCGGTGAAGGATTTAACCGTGATTCTCTCCTGAGACTTTCATGGCGAATTTTGGATGATAACGAGGCGCAAAAAATGAAAAAGACAGCTATCGCGATTGCAGTGGCACTGGCTGGCTTCGCTACCGTAGCGCAGGCCGCTCCGAAAGATAATACCTGGTATGCAGGTGGTAAACTGGGCTGGTCTCAGTTCCATGACACCGGCTGGTACAACAGCAGCCTGAACAATGATGGCCCAACTCACGAGAGCCAGCTTGGTGCAGGTGCGTTCGGTGGCTATCAGGTTAACCCGTATGTTGGTTTTGAAATGGGTTACGACTGGTTAGGTCGTATGCCATACAAAGGCGACACCATTAACGGCGCTTTCAAAGCACAGGGCGTTCAGCTGACCGCTAAACTGGGCTACCCAATCACTGACGATCTGGACGTGTACACCCGTCTGGGCGGCATGGTATGGCGCGCAGATTCCAGCAACAACATCTCTGGTGACAACCATGACACCGGTGTTTCCCCAGTATTCGCTGGTGGCGTTGAGTGGGCTATGACCCGTGACATCGCTACCCGTCTGGAATACCAGTGGGTTAACAACATCGGCGACGGCAACACCGTTGGTGTTCGTCCAGACAACGGCATGCTGAGCGTAGGTGTTTCCTACCGTTTCGGCCAGCAGGAAGAAGCAGCTCCAGTTGTTGCTCCAGCGCCGGCTCCAGCTCCAGAAGTACAGACCAAGCACTTCACTCTGAAGTCTGACGTTCTGTTCAACTTCAACAAAGCGACTCTGAAACCAGAAGGCCAGCAGGCACTGGATCAGCTGTACACCCAGCTGAGCAACCTGGATCCTAAAGACGGTTCCGTAGTGGTTCTGGGCTTCACCGACCGTATCGGTTCTGACGCTTACAACCAGAAACTGTCTGAGAAACGTGCTCAGTCTGTTGTTGATTACCTGATCTCTAAAGGTATCCCAGCTAACAAGATCTCCCCACGTGGTATGGGCGAATCTAACCCAGTTACTGGCAACACCTGTGACAACGTGAAAGCTCGCGCTGCACTGATCGACTGCCTGGCTCCAGATCGTCGCGTAGAGATCGAAGTTAAAGGCATCAAAGACGTTGTAACTCAGCCAGCGGCATAAGTTATCGTCTTATAAAAAAACCCCGCCATGCGGGGTTTTTTATTGTCTGAAGAAAAGAAAAATCTATTTTTTACCCAACAGAGCCTGAAGGTCGTTCTTCAGCGTCGACATCTGGTTGGCGTACTTCTCTTTATGTTCGGCATCCTCAATCAGCTGCACGATGGTTTCCGACAGCGTTTTGCCCCGTCGTTGTGCCAGCCCAGCCAGGCGTTGCCAGACAACGAACTCCAGGTCGATTGATTTTTTGCGAGTGTGCTGATGCTCAGCATTAAAATGCCGTTTGCGTCGCGCGCGGATAGTTTGCTTCATCCGGTTTAACAACGCGGGATTGATGTGTTTCTCGATCCAGCCGTTAACCTGTACCGGTTCATTTTCGAGGGTCAGCAAAATATCCACGGCTTCTTGCGCAGCGCTGGCTTCGACGTAGCAGGTGATCAGCTCCCCTTCACGGTGCTTTTTGACCAGGTACTTCCATTTCCAGCCGCTTTCGAGATTTTCCAGTTGTTGATATTTCATTGCGATCTCAGTGTTACCACGTAACTCTGTTCAGAATATCAGTTTTTTAGCAATCTGCTGAAAAGAAATCATATCCTGTGAGTGAATGCAGCCAATCGCCCTGTCGAAATCCCCAATCCTGCTTGGGTACAGCCCCCCGCTTACGGTATACTCCACGCTTTTACATCTGACTAAAAAACATCAACTTTGACCATTACGAAACTTGCATGGCGTGACCTTGTTCCGGATACCGAAAGTTACCAGGAACTGTTTGCACAGCCCGAACTCGCAAAAGAACACGAATTCATCCTTAGCGATACGCAGCCTCGTTTGCATTATGCGCTGGAGCAGGTGTTAAGCCCATGGGCAACAGCGCCCTTCATGCTGCTCAAGGCCCCGGAAGAAGCGGAATACCTGACGCTGCTCGGTGATGCCGTGCGCCAGCTGAAGCCGGAAGCGAACGCAGTTTTTGGCGGCCAGTATCGTATTGCGGGACATGATGTCACTTTCGAACCAACGGCGCAGACCGATGGCCGTTTTGCCGTTAAAGGCGAAGTGATTACCGCTAACTGGGTCGAGGCGGAACAACTCTTTGGTTGTCTGCGCCAGTTTAACGGCGAACTTTCGCTGCAGCCGGGGCTGGTTCATCGCGCAAATGGCGGTGTTCTCATCATCTCACTGCGTACCCTGCTCTCGCAACCGCTGCTGTGGATGCGTCTGAAAACTATCGTCAACCAGCAGCGTTTCGACTGGGTCGGCTACGACGAGTCTCGTCCTCTGCCTGTCTCTGTTCCGTCTATGCCGCTGTCGCTGACCGTCGTGCTGACGGGCGACCGCGAATCGCTGGCGGATTTCCAGGAAATGGAGCCAGAACTCGCTGAGCAGGCGGTGTATAGCGAATACGAAGACAACATCCAGATTGCTGACGCCGACGATATGGCGCAGTGGTGCCAGTGGGTGATGGCCGTTGCTGAGCGTTTTGCGCTGCCAACCCCTGCGGCTGACGCGTGGCCGGGCTTAATCCGCGAAGCGGTACGCTACACCGGTGACCAGGAAACGCTGCCGCTTTGCCCGCTCTGGATCGGCAAACAGCTGCGTGAAGTGGGTGTGATTAGCGGTAACGGGACGTTCACCGGAGAACAGCTCACTCAGATGCTGGCTCAGCGTGAGTGGCGAGAAGGCTATCTTGCCGACCGTATGCAGGATGAAATTCTGCTGGAACAAATTCTGGTGGAAACCGAAGGCGAACGCGTCGGGCAGATCAACGCCCTGTCGGTGATTGAATTTCCTGGCCATCCGCGCGCATTCGGGGAACCGTCCCGTATCAGCTGCGTTGTGCACATTGGCGATGGCGAGTTCACCGATATTGAACGAAAAGCCGAGCTGGGCGGCAACATTCACGCGAAAGGCATGATGATCATGCAGGCGTTTTTGATGTCAGAGCTGCAGCTTGAGCAACAGATCCCCTTCTCCGCCTCGCTGACGTTTGAGCAGTCCTACAGCGAAGTGGATGGCGATAGCGCCTCTATGGCCGAGCTGTGCGCCTTAATCAGCGCCCTGGCGGAAGTGCCCATCAATCAGAACATCGCGATCACCGGTTCGGTGGACCAGTTCGGTCGTGCCCAGCCAGTGGGAGGCCTCAACGAGAAAATTGAAGGCTTCTTCTCTATCTGTCAGCAGCGCGGTTTAAACGGCAAACAGGGTGTGATTATTCCTGCTCCCAACGCACGCCATTTGAGCCTCAGCCAGGATATTCTGGATGCGGTTGAGCAAGAGCAATTCACCATCTGGGCCATCGAAGGGATTGAGGATGCGCTACCCTTACTGACAAATCTGGTTTGGGATGGCGAAGGGCAAACTACCCTGATGCAGACTATCCAGGAGCGCATAGCTCAGGCGACACAGCAGGATGCTCGTCATCGTTATCCATGGCCGTTACGCTGGCTGGGCTGGTTTAGTTCGAACTGATCGGACTTGTTCAGCGTACACGTGTTAGCTATCCTGCGTCCTTCACTAAAATAAGGCTTACTGAGAACATGGTAGATAAACGCGAATCCTATACAAAAGAAGATCTTCTTGCCTCTGGTCGCGGTGAACTGTTTGGCGCTAAAGGCCCACAGTTACCGGCCCCGAACATGCTGATGATGGACCGTGTCGTGAAAATGACCGAAACCGGCGGCAACTTCGATAAGGGTTACGTAGAAGCAGAACTCGATATCAACCCGGATCTGTGGTTCTTCGGTTGCCACTTTATTGGCGATCCGGTAATGCCTGGCTGTCTGGGCCTGGATGCCATGTGGCAGCTGGTTGGCTTCTATCTGGGCTGGCTGGGCGGCGAAGGTAAAGGTCGCGCGCTGGGCGTGGGCGAAGTAAAATTCACTGGCCAGGTTCTGCCTACAGCGAAGAAAGTGACCTATCGTATTCACTTCAAGCGCATCGTTAACCGCCGCCTGATTATGGGCCTGGCAGATGGCGAAGTGCTGGTCGACGGTCGTCTGATCTATAGCGCAAGCGACCTGAAAGTTGGCCTGTTCCAGGACACATCAGCTTTCTGATCGTGCTTTTGGCCCCCCCCAGAAAGGCGAAACCTCCGCATTGCGGAGGTTTCTTTTTTGAAAGAGACGTTATCAGGCTATGAGTGCCCTGTCGCCGATGGCTTCTCGCCAGCCTCCAAGCCATTGTGACCTTTGATTTATCGTCTGATAAGGACACATTTCTTTAGAACGTCCAGCGATGCCGGCCTGATAACCACGTTGATGAGCCCGTTCCAGGCGATCTCGTTTCTGTCTCTTCATGCCTCGTTTCCCTCATTCTTTTGTCTGGTGGAAAGAAAACAGTGTCTGCACTCAATGCACAGGCACAGATAACGAATACCCCGAATTAGTCGCATCGTCAATGTTCAAAATTCATACGGGTGTCATATTTGTGAGCTAGCCGGAAGTTCATTTGTACAAAAATTGTGACGTGGCACAAGTAACAAACTGAAGTGAAAACGAAAAAAAACCGCAATCAGCAACAGGCCAACTGCGGTTTTTGATGATGAATTTTACTTATGGCAGACGGGAAATTTCTCTCGCGATGCTGGCCGACTCCTGTGCCCAACCCTGAGCCAGGACTTTCACCATTTCGTCATAGCCATCTTTCTGCTGCTTCAGCTCCAGATGGAAAGGACGCTTAATCAGCTGCCCCTGATGGTTCAGCAACCACTCCCCGCTGATCACCACCGCACCGTCATAACGGCCGTGGAAGCCCGTAACCGTGACGTTAAGCGTATCCTGGTCGTTACCCAGCGGCTGCGACGCGACAACCCAGCCCGGAAGCTGGCTGCCCAGATTGGCCACCAGCGTGTTACGCAGCTGCTGATCCAGCGGGCTGGCCCACAGGTTGTTCGTCGCAATCACGTATTTAACGTCGCTGGTCTGATAGACCACGCCGTTTCCTGCCAGATAATCCGGCACGGCAACCTGCTCAACCCACAGCTGGCGGTTTCCCTGGCTGGCCGTGCTTTGTCCACCGCTGTGGGTAGACACAGGCAGCTGATAGTAGCTTTTATTATCTACCCCTGAACTGCACGCCGTTAACAGCAGAGCGCCAACCATCAATAGCCACTTTTTCATTCTTTTGCCCTCTTCGGCTCAGGATCCTTTTTATCTTTCGCTTCGAACACCAGCGCATTGCTCTTCTCGTTGAGCGTTTTCAGCACCGGCTGCAGTTCACGCAAGACCTGATCAAGACGCTGCATATCTGCCACCATCTTGTTGTACGCCGCTGAACCCGGCTGGAAGCCCTGCATACTGCGGTTCAGCTCACGCAGCGTTTTCTGCATATCCTGCGGCAGCTGCTGCATGCTCTGGCTCGCCGTGATCTTGTTGATGTTATCCAGCGTGGTTTGCAGGCGACGCATCGTTGCCTGGCTTTCGCTCAGAGAGTTCGTCGCCGCTTCAATCATCGGATTCAGTGGCAGATTGTTGATCTTATCCAGCGTTTCCATCAGACGCTGCTGGATCTGAGCCAGACCGCTGCTCACCGTTGGAATGATCTTGTAGCCACCAAATTCACGAATACCGGTAATCGGCGGTGCTTTCGGGTAGAAGTCCATATCCACATACAGCGCACCGGTCACCAGATTACCCGTCTTCAAGGAACCTCGCAGACCACGGTCCATCAGTTGACTGATATGGGTGGCAATATCCTGATTCTCGCCAATCTGGTTAAGCAGACGCTCCGGCTCGATGCGGATCAGCACCGGAATACGATAATCATCGTCCAGCATCTGGCTCAGGCCCGGTACAAAGAACGGAACTTGCCCAACCGTACCAAGACGAATACCGCGGAACTCAACGGGTGCGCCCGGCTGCAGACCGCGGACGGAATCCTTGAAGAACATCAGGAAGTCGATGTGGTCGGTATAGAGCGCGTCCTGAATGCTTCGCTGATCGTCAAAGAGTCTGAACGCCGTTTTCTCGGCAACCGGCTGCCCCAGATCCTGCCCTTCCGGCACATCAAAGCTCACCCCGCCGCCAAACAGCGTGGTTAAGGAACCCATTTCTACGCGCATCCCCGCCGACGTAAGATCGACCGCGATCCCGCTGTCCTTCCAGAAGCGAACGTTGCTGGTCACCAGACGATCGTTTGGCGCATTGATGAACAGCTGATAGCTGATGGTACGCTTTTGCGCATCGAAGGTGCTGGTTTCAACGGAACCGACGCGGTAGCCGCGGAACAGTACCGGGTCACCCGCCGTAAGCTGGCCTGCTTTTTTGCTGTCGAGGATCACGCGGATACCCTTGGCATCAGGCGGCGCAAGCGGCGGTGAGTCGAGAAGCTGATATTGCCCAGGCTGGCTGCCCTTCGTGCCGGGCTGCAGTTCAATATAGGCCCCGGAGAGCAGCGTCCCTAAGCCGCTGATCCCTTCGCGCCCCACCTGCGGTTTAACGACCCAGAAAACGGAATCGCCGTGCAGCAGTTTTTCCATGCCGGCATTAAGGCGCGCCTTAATTTCCACGTGGGTTAAATCGTCGGTCAGGGTTGCGCTTTCGACCACGCCCACGTCCACGCTACGGCTTTTGATGGTCGTTTTACCGCCCTCAATCCCCTCGGCATTGGTGGTTATCAGCGTGACTTCCGGTCCCTGATGGCTGTAATGATAAAACAGGATCCATGCACCGATCAGCGCGGTCACAATGGGGAAAATCCACACCGGCGACCAGTTTTTGACCTTCTGCACTTTCGCCTCTCCACTCTTATTTTCCATGCTCTTACTCTTCCTCATGGCTTGATTCAGGCTCACGATCCCACGATAAACGAGGGTCGAAGGTCATGGCCGCAAACATGGTCATAATCACGACCAGTGCAAACATTAAAGCCCCCATCGCGGGATAAATACTCATCAAACCGCCCATCCGCACCAGTGCAGAGAGAACGGCGATGACAAACACGTCAATCATTGACCAGCGTCCGACAAACTCGACCACTTCATAAATCAGGTGCATGCGTTCGCTGTCGCGTTTTCCATGACCCTTCGCATCCCAACAGAGCCAGGCGATGGCGATCATTTTTAAGGTTGGCACCATAATACTGGCGATAAAGATCACGCCGGCGACAGGATAGGAACCTTCGCCCCACAGCAGGATCACCCCGGCGAGGATCGTCGAGGGCATTTTATCGCCGAGCAAATCGGTGATCATGATCGGTAGAATATTGGCTGGCAGATACAGCATGATGGAGGTGACCAGCAGGGCCATCGTCCACTGAAGGCTATTTTTACGGCGTACGTGACCCTTCGTTTCGCAGCGCGGACAAACGTCGAGATCGGCGGGCAGCACGGCGGTACAGCACGGGCAGGAACGCAGCCCCTGACGAATGCCGGGCACGCCGACTTTTACCGTTTGCGCAAGCGTCGGTGCCGGGGCGATATCATCCCACGCCCAGCGTCTGTCCACGCACTGGAAAGCACGCAGCTGCAGGACACAGTACAGGCACCACGGAATAAAGCTGCTGCCGATCCCCACATCGCCGTACGCCATGAGCTTCACGAAACTGACCAGAATGCCCGCCAGAAAGATCTCGGCCATACCCCAGCTTTTAAGCTGAAAAAGGATACGCGCCAGCCGGATTTTCAGCGATGTCGGCATCCTGACGCGGTTGACCAGCAAAAGGATAACGACCAGGCAAAAAGCCGGGACTATCTGGACAAACAGGAGAAAAAAGGTGCCGAGGCTGGCGTAATCTTCCGAGAACATTACGCCCGGGATTTCAAGCAGATCCACCTGGCTGGTTATCCCTCCCACCTTCATATAGATGAAGGGGAAGAGATTGGAGAGCAGCAGCATGAACAATGCTGCCAGAGCGTAAGCAGTGGGACGCTGCCGCGGCGCGTCCCACTCGGTTGTCAACGTTGCGCCGCAACGTGGACACAGGGCTTTATGTCCGTGACCAAGCTCTGGCAACGCCACGAGCATATCGCATTGCGAGCATAAAATATGCCTGTCGGCATGGTGCTGGTCACACATATGTTATCCCTGTCTATGCGCCGTTTTTCAGAGACTCAAGGTACTCCCAGCGCTCAAATGCTTCTTCCAGGGCTTTTTCAGCCGCGGATAGTTCAGCCAGTACTTTCTGAGTATAGTCATGCGATTGGGTAAAGAATGACGCATCAGCGACCTGTTTTTGCAGATCCTCAAGCGCGGCCTCCAGCTCTTCAAGACGCTGCGGTAGCCCCTCCAGTTCGCGCTGCAGGTTATAGCTTAGTTTAGCCGAGGTTTTCTTGACAGTTTCTGCTTTTGTTACAGCAGGTTCTGAACTTATTTTGGACTTTGACTGTTTCTGCGCCAGAGACTGCGATTGCTGCCCTTTTGCATCGTGATAACCGCCTACGTATTGTCCAATTCGCCCTTCACCTTCGAAGATCCAGCACTCGGTTACGGTGTTATCCACGAACTGACGATCGTGGCTGACCAGCATTACGGTCCCCTGATAACCGTCAATCAGTTCTTCGAGCAATTCCAGCGTTTCGACATCCAGGTCGTTCGTTGGTTCATCGAGAATCAACAGGTTACTTGGTTTCAGGAACAGACGCGCCAGCAGCAGACGATTACGCTCTCCGCCAGATAACGCACGGACTGGGGTCATCGCACGTTTCGGATGGAACAGGAAGTCCTGCAGATAGCCCAGCACGTGGCGCGGTTTGCCGTTTACCATTACCTCTTGCTTGCCTTCGGCGAGGTTATCCATCACCGTGCGGTCCGGATCCAGCTCCGCGCGGTGCTGGTCGAAGTAGGCCACTTCCAGCTTAGTCCCACAGTGAATGCGGCCGCTGTCGGCCTGCAGCTGGCCCAGCATCAGCTTCAGCAGCGTGGTTTTTCCGCAGCCGTTCGGGCCGATAAGCGCAATTTTGTCGCCGCGCTGCACCTGGGCGGAGAAATCTTTCACCAGCACTTTGCCATCAACCTGATAGTTGACGTTTTCCATTTCGAAGACAATCTTGCCGGAACGGGACGCTTCTTCCACCTGCATTTTGGCGCTACCCATCACTTCACGGCGTTCGCTGCGCTCACGGCGCATTGCCTTCAGAGCGCGCACGCGGCCTTCGTTACGGGTACGGCGGGCCTTGATGCCCTGGCGGATCCACACCTCTTCCTGCGCCAGCTTGCGGTCGAACTCCGCATTCTGCAGCTCTTCCACGCGCAGGTTTTCTTCTTTCTCCAGCAGATAGGTGTCGTAATCGCCAGGATAGGTGACCAGCTTGCCGCGGTCGAGATCGACAATACGCGTCGCCATGTTGCGAATAAACGAACGGTCGTGCGAGATAAAGATGATGGTGCCGCTGAAGGTTTTCAGGAAGCCTTCCAGCCAGTCAATCGCTTCGATATCCAGGTGGTTCGTCGGTTCGTCCAGCAGCAGCACCTTCGGCCCGCTGACCAGCGCGCGGCCCAGGGCCGCTTTACGCAGCCAGCCGCCGGAGAGCGCCGACAGCTCCATGTCCGCTTCCAGACCAAGCTGGGCCAGAACCTCGTTAATGCGGTTTTCAAGCTGCCACAGACCGTGGTGATCGAGCATCTCCTGCACTTTCGCCAGTTCGTTGAGGTTCTTGTCGCTCGGGTCGGTCATCACCAGATGCGAAATCTCGTGATAGCGCTTCAGGTATTCGGCCTGCTCAGAAATGCCTTCCGCCACGAAATCGTAAACGCTGCCTGTCACGTGACGCGGCGGGTCCTGCTGGAGGCGAGAGACGATCAGATCCTGCTCGTACACGATGCGGCCGTCATCCAGCCCCTGTTCACGGTTGAGGATTTTCATCAGCGTGGATTTACCCGCGCCGTTACGGCCCACCAGACAGACGCGCTCGTTATCTTCGATATGCAGCTCTGCATTATCGAGAAGCGGCGAGTCGCTGAAAGAGAGCCACGCGCCGTGCATACTAATTAAAGACATTTATTTTTCCTTTCAGGCCGCGGTAATCAACCAGCAGTTATGAATTTGACGGTTACGGGCAAAGTCCTGAGACAGCGTTTTTTGGCTGATTTCTTGTGCTTTCAGTCCCAGGGCTGCTAAGCCGTCATGATCCATACGGAAGCCGCGTTTGTTGTTCGAGAACATAATGGTACCGCCCTTACGCAGCAGGCGCTTCAGGTCGGTCATCAGGCGCAGGTGATCGCGTTGAACGTCAAAGCTATCCTCCATACGCTTGGAGTTGGAGAAGGTCGGCGGATCGATAAAGATCAGATCGAACTGCTCGTCGGTATCACGCAGCCAGCCCAGCACGTCGGCCTGCATCAGTCGGTGCTGACGTCCGGTCAGCCCGTTAAGACGCAGGTTGCGCTCCGCCCACTCCAGATAGGTGCGGGACATATCCACCGTGGTGGTGCTTCGCGCGCCGCCCAGACCCGCATGCACGCTCGCGCTGCCGGTATAGGAGAACAGATTGAGGAAATCTTTGCCCTTGCTCATCTGGCCCAGCATGCGACGGGCGATACGGTGGTCGAGGAACAGGCCGGTATCCAGATAGTCTGTCAGGTTCACCCACAGGCGAGCGTTGTATTCGCCCACTTCGATGAAGTCGCCCTTCTCGCCCATCTTCTGGTACTGATTTTTCCCTTTCTGACGCTCGCGGGTTTTCAGCACCAGCTTGTTCGGCGCAATGCCGAGCACGGCGATGGTGGCCGCGATAACGTCCAGCATGCGCTGACGCGCTTTTTGCGCATCAATGGTTTTCGGTGGCGCATATTCCTGAATCACCACCCAGTCCGCGTAGCGGTCAACCGCCACGTTGTACTCCGGCAGGTCGGCGTCGTACAGGCGGTAGCATTCAATCCCTTCCTGCTTCGCCCATTTTTCATATTTTTTCAGGTTCTTGCGCAGGCGGTTGGCATAATCTTCCGCCACGCCGGATGGCTTACTGTCCGCCGCTTTCTCCGCAAGATGGTAGTTTTTCTGCACGCAGTCCAGCGGGCCGTTTTTCGCCTTAAACTGGCGATCGGCACGCAGCTGCAGGCAGCTCAGCAGCTCCGGCGAGGCGCTAAACAGCGACAGGTTCCAGCCGCCGAAGTAGTCCTTCATATTGCGGCCCAGCAGGCTGTGCAGGGCAATCAGCGCCGGCTCGCTGTCCAGACGCTCGCCGTATGGCGGGTTGCTGATCACGGTACCGTACGGACCTTTTGGCAGCGGGTTGGTCAGATTCGCCACGTCTTTCACCTCGAAGGTGACCAGCTCGCCGATACCGGCGCGACGGGCGTTGCTGCGCGCGCGTTCGATTACGCGCGGGTCGCTGTCCGAACCGTAGAAGTGGGAGGTGTACTCCGCCAGACCTTTACGCGCGCGGGTCTGCGCGTCGTCTTTGACCTCTTTCCAGAGCGCTTCGTCGTGCTGGGCCCAGCCTTTAAAGCCCCAGTGACCGCGATGCAGGCCCGGCGCGCGATCGGTTGCCAGCATGGCCGCTTCAATCAGCAACGTACCGGAACCACACATCGGATCGAGCAGCGGCGTGCCCTGCTGCCAGCCGGAGCGCATCACAATAGCGGCAGCCAGGGTTTCTTTAATTGGCGCCATACCGGTACGATCGCGGTAGCCGCGCAGGTGCAGGCCCGCGCCGCTCAGATCGAGAGAAATACTCGCCGTGTCACCGTTGAGCCAGACGTTAATACGCAGATCCGGATTTTCGCGATCGACGTTCGGACGTTCCTTATTTTTACGCGTGAAGCAGTCCACAATGGCGTCTTTGACGCGCAGGGCACCGTACTGGCTGTTGCGGATCTCGTCGTTCACGCCGTTGAAATGCACCGCAAAGGTGGCATTGGGCGTGAAGATCTCTGTCCAGTCGATCATCTGTACGCCGGTATAGAGGTCCAGGTCGCTATAGACCTTGCACTCCTTCATCGGCAGCATGATGCGCGACGCCAGACGGCTCCACATCAGGCTCTGGTAAATAAGCCGCGTGTCGCCCTCAAAATGGACACCACCCTGAACCACCTGGCACTCTTGCGCGCCCAGGCTTTCCAGTTCAGTTTTTAACAGCTCTTCCAGCCCACGGGCCGTACTGGCAAACAGAGAATTCATATCGTCACTTTTACTCTTAGAAAATTGTCGCGCATTATAGCTAATATGGCGTGTATGTCATAAAGTTGAAGGCTTATTTTCATTTGTGGGAGTGTGCAGTGGCGACGTTATCCAGGCTTTTTATTCATCCGGTGAAATCCATGCGCGGCATCGGCGTCTCTCACGCGCTGGCCGACATGAGCGGATTCGCCTTCGATCGTATTTTTATGGTCACCGAGCCTGACGGCACGTTCATCACCGCACGCCAGTTCCCGCAGATGGTTCGCTTTACCCCTTCCCCGCTTCATGACGGTTTGCACCTTACCGCGCCGGACGGTTCCAGCGCGGTCATTCGCTTTGCTGATTTTGCGCCTGTCGATGCGCCAACGGAAGTGTGGGGCAATCATTTTACCGCGCGAATCGCCCCGGATGAAATTAACCGCTGGCTGAGCGGTTTCTTCTCCCGCGACGTGCAGCTGCGCTGGGTAGGTCCTGAACCGACGCGTCGCGTGAAGCGCCACGACGCCGTTCCCCTCTCCTTCGCCGATGGTTTCCCATTCCTGCTGACTAACGAAGCCTCGCTGCGTGATTTACAAGGCCGCTGCAAGGCCAGCGTTCAGATGGAACAGTTCCGTCCGAACCTGGTGGTTACGGGTGCCGACGCCTGGGAAGAAGACACCTGGAAAGTGATCCGCATCGGCAGCGTCATCTTTGATGTCGTAAAACCCTGCAGCCGCTGCATTTTCACCACGGTGAGCCCTGAGAAAGGCCAGAAGCACCCTTCCGGCGAACCGCTGAAGACGCTGCAGTCGTTCCGCACCGCACAGGATAACGGCGATGTGGATTTCGGCCAGAACCTGATCCCGCGCTCCAGCGGCGCAATCCGCGTCGGTGATGAGGTAGAAATTCTTGCCCGAGGGCCTGCAAAAGCGTACGGCTCAGGTCAGGAAGAAGAAATGGTCGACGTTGTGACGAATGCCGCCTCTGCGGTAGATATTCACTGGCAGGGCAACGTCATCCGTGGCAACAACCAGCAGGTATTACTGGAGCAACTGGAGCAGGCAGGTATTCGCGTACCCTATTCCTGTCGCGCAGGCATTTGCGGATGCTGCCGCATCAGGCTGGTGGATGGAGAGGTCAGTGCGCTGAAAAAATCGGCAATTGGAAATGACGGCACAATTCTGTGCTGTAGCTGCATACCGAAAACGTCCGTACAGCTGGAAGCTTAAACCGCCTGTTCAAGGCTGAAGGAATCTACGCGCAGCTGCGGCTTCAGCCTGTCGTTCATCACTTTAATGGCATCGCCAAGCTGCATCGTCCGCCCGGCAATGGTTACGCCGGGCTGCGCCAGCAGGCAGAGCGCAGCATTTTCGCCTGGCTCAACCACCAGCAGGCTCACCTCTTCTGCGGTATCGCTCAGATTGACGCTGGCCGCGTCACCCGTTGCCGGGGTCCAGCTCATACCATGCGCAAGAAAATGCCAGCTTTTTGGCATTTGCGGTTTCAGGAAGCGGATAGCCACCAGCGCATTTAATACCAGCTCGGCACGCTGCTCTTTAGAGAGCACCAGATCGCGGCATTTTTCTTCAAAGGAGAAATAAAGCGCCGCATCGTCAACGCAAAAGCCCGACGGGGAAAATGCATCCGGGGTTAACATTCGGCGGGCAAAACGAGAACGAAACAACATGCCATTGGCTAAATCGAGCATCATTCGGTCATGCTCGTCGCAAAAATACCAGCGCCAGTTATCGTCAGGTTTAATTCGCATGTGTCTCTCCCGTCCCCAAACGTCCTGTACTAAAAATGTCCTGTTTGCCGCCTCGTTTATAACACCATTAATAAAAGACTATAATGACTAAATAAGCAACAGTGACGGAATATAAAACAACCAGGGCTGGAAATAAAGCCCTGGTTGTCTGATTAAGAGAAAAGATTAGATATGAGTAACGATTTCTTTAATCAGCGGCGGTCCTTTAAAAATAAAGCCGGAATAGATTTGCACCAGTGATGCACCCGCCGCCATCTTCTCGCGCGCAGCAATCACTGAGTCAATGCCGCCGACGCCAATAATCGGCAGACGTCCTTTTAATTCCGCAGACAGGGCGCGAATAATTTCGGTGCTTTTTAATTGCACCGGACGTCCACTTAACCCACCCGCTTCGTCACAGTTTTTCATTCCCTGCACGAGGGAACGATCGAGAGTGGTATTGGTCGCAATAACACCATCAATATTATGGCGAACCAAACTGTCGGCAACCTGGATCAATTCTTCAGGAGAAAGATCCGGGGCGATCTTAACCGCGACCGGAACATATTTATGGTGGATCGTCTGGAGTTCATTTTGTTTATTTTTAATGGCACTCAGAAGATCGTCCAGCGCTTCGCCATATTGTAAGGAACGCAGACCCGGAGTATTGGGTGAAGAAATATTCACCGCGATATAACCGGCATAGGCGTAGACTTTTTCCATACAAATCAGATAGTCATCTTTACCCTGCTCTACCGGCGTGTCTTTATTTTTACCGATATTGATGCCTAATATTCCGTCAAAATGGGCTTTTTTTACGTTCTCAACCAGGTGATCAACACCGAGGTTATTAAAGCCCATGCGGTTGATCAGCCCTTCGGCTTCAACCAGGCGGAACAGGCGCGGCTTGTCATTTCCCGGCTGCGGGCGCGGCGTGACGGTACCGATTTCAATGGAGCCAAAGCCCATCGCGCCCAGGGCATCAATGCACTCGCCATTTTTGTCCAGACCGGCCGCCAGACCCAGCGGATTCTTAAAGGTCAGACCCATGCACTGCACAGGTTTTTCCGGCACATTCTGACGCACCAGAGCGGCCAGCGGCGTTCCGGTAATACGACGTAATTGCTGGAATGTAAATTCATGAGCGCGCTCAGGGTCGAGCTGGAAAAGGGCTTTACGAACGAAGGGGTAGTACATGAACTCTCCTGGATTCCCGGTGTGCAAACCGGGAGGGGATTATGGGCGATCCACGCGCGAAAGGGAATTGACCTGCGGCAAAAAATCAGCGTAAAACGCAATCGTTTACCTCCCCGTCTATTTCTTATGCACTTTTTCGCATTTTAATTGCAGATAAATCATTTAGTGGAATAACCGCGCGGTGTCACACTCCTGAAAATTGTTATGAATGTTAGATAAAAGCAAACAATTGGTTATAAGGAGGAAGTATGCGCGTCATTACCCTGGCCGGAAGTCCACGATTCCCTTCGCGCTCCAGCGCCCTGCTGGAATATGCCCGCGAAAAACTCAATGCCCTGGATGTGGAAGTGTGCCACTGGAACCTGCATAACTTCGAACCTGAAGATCTGCTCTACGCCCGCTTCGACAGCCCAGCGCTAAAAACGCTCATCGAGCAGCTTAACGGCGCTGACGGCTTAATTGTGGCCACGCCTATTTATAAAGCCTCTTTTTCCGGGGCGCTGAAAACCCTGCTCGATCTGCTTCCGGAACGCGCCCTGGACGGCAAAGTCGTGCTGCCGCTGGCAACGGGCGGTACGGTTGCCCATTTACTGGCCGTGGATTATGCCCTGAAGCCGGTGCTGAACGCGCTGAAAGCGCAGGAGATCCTCCACGGCGTTTTCGCAGATGACTCCCAGGTTATCGATTATCAACATAAACCTCATTTTACGCCGAACCTGCAAACCCGCCTCGATACTGCCCTGGAAACCTTCTGGCATGCCCTGCACCGCCGGGATATCCAGGCCCCGGCGTTTGGTCAGCCTCAAGGAGTCGCACATGTTTAAAACGTTAACCCGCATCGGACTGGCAGGTCTGATGGCGCTTAGCTCGCTGGCCCATGCCGCAGAAGCGGCTCCGGAAAGTTTGCGCATTGGCTATCAGAAAGGCAGCGTCAGCATGGTGCTGGCGAAAAGCCACCAGCTGCTGGAAAAACGCTTCCCGGACACCAAATTCTCCTGGGTGGAATTCCCGGCTGGCCCGCAAATGCTGGAGGCCCTGAACGTCGGCAGTATCGATCTCGGCAGCACGGGTGATATTCCGCCGATATTCGCCCAGGCGGCGGGAGCGGACCTCGTCTATGTTGGCGTTGAGCCGCCCAAACCGAAGGCCGAAGTGATTCTGGTGCCTGAAAACAGCGACATTAAAAGCGTCGCCGACCTCAAAGGGCATAAAGTGGCTTTCCAGAAAGGTTCCAGCTCACACAACCTGCTGCTGCGTGCCCTGCAGGAAGCCGGGCTGAAGTTCACTGACATTCAGCCCGTTTACCTGACGCCTGCCGACGCCCGCGCCGCGTTCCAGCAGAAGAACGTTGATGCCTGGGCCATCTGGGATCCGTACTACTCCGCCGCATTGCTGCAGGGCGGCGTTCGCGTGCTGAAAGACGGTACCACGCTGAAGCAGACCGGCTCGTTCTATCTGGCCGCGCGTCCTTATGCGGAAAAGAACGGCGCATTTATCCAGGGCGTACTGGATACCTTTACTCAGGCCGATGCGCTGACCCAGACCCAGCGTCAGGAGAGCATTGCCCTGCTGGCGAAAACCATGGGCTTACCTGAGCCGGTGATCGCGAGCTATCTCAACCACCGTCCGCCGACCACCATTACGCCCGTGGACGCGCACGTCGCCGCGCTTCAGCAACAAACGGCTGACCTTTTCTATCAAAACCACCTGGTGCCAAAACAGGTCACTATTCGCGAACGCATCTGGCAGCCCGCAGGCAAAGAAGGAGCTAAATCATGAGTCTGAATCTTTTCTGGTTTTTACCCACCCACGGTGATGGACACTATCTTGGTACAGAAGAGGGCTCGCGCCCGGTTGACCACGGCTACCTGCAGCAGATTGCGCAGGCGGCGGACCGAATCGGTTTCACCGGAGTGCTGATCCCGACCGGACGTTCATGTGAAGATGCCTGGCTGGTCGCCGCGTCGATGATCCCGGTCACCCAGCGTCTGAAGTTCCTGGTTGCCTTACGCCCGAGCGTGGTCTCCCCCACCGTGGCGGCGCGTCAGGCGGCAACGCTGGACAGGCTGTCCAACGGCCGCGCCCTGTTTAACCTGGTGACGGGCAGCGATCCGCAGGAGCTGGCGGGCGATGGGGTGTTCCTCGACCATACCGAGCGCTACGAAGCTTCCGCCGAGTTCACCCGCGTCTGGCGACGTCTGCTGGAAGGTGAAACCGTCACCTTTGAAGGCAAGCATATTCACGTTCGTGACGCGAAGCTCTACTTCCCGCCGGTGCAGCAGCCGCGACCGCCGCTCTATTTTGGCGGATCGTCGGACGTAGCCCAGGATCTGGCGGCAGAGCAGGTCGATCTCTATCTGACCTGGGGCGAACCGCCTGAGCTGGCGAAAGAAAAAATTGCCCAGGTACGCGCTAAGGCGGCCGCCCATGGTCGCAAGGTGCGCTTCGGCATTCGCCTGCACGTAATTGTGCGGGAAACCAATGAAGAAGCCTGGCAGGCCGCCGACCGCCTGATCTCCCACCTGGACGATGAGACCATCGCCAGGGCGCAGGCCGCGTTTGCGAAAACCGACTCCGTCGGACAGCACCGAATGGCGTCCCTGCACAACGGCAAGCGCGAGAACCTGGAGATCAGCCCGAACCTGTGGGCGGGCGTTGGCCTGGTGCGCGGCGGTGCGGGCACGGCGCTGGTCGGCGACGGACCGACCGTAGCCGCCCGGATTAATGAATACGCAGACCTGGGTATCGACAGCTTTATTCTCTCCGGTTATCCGCATCTGGAAGAGGCGTACAAGGTGGGCGAGATGTTATTCCCGCATCTGGATGTCGCCATCCCGGAGATTCCGCAGCCGCAGCGGCTTCAGCTTCAGGGCGAAGCCGTGGCGAACGAGTTTATTCCCCGCAAAGCCGCGCAGAGCTAAGGAGCGACCATGTCTGCCACCTCCCAAAAATGGCTGCTGCGCGCCGCGCCGTGGTTTTTACCCGTCGGCATTGTGGCTCTCTGGCAGCTCGCGTCGTCCACCGGCTGGCTGTCGAGCCGCATTCTGCCCTCTCCGGAGGGCGTCGTAGAAGCGTTCTGGTCGCTGAGCGTGAGCGGTGAGCTGTGGCAGCATCTGGCGATCAGCTCCTGGCGCGCCGTGATTGGGTTTTCCATCGGCGGCAGCATCGGTCTGGTTCTGGGCCTGATCAGCGGCCTTTCCCGCTGGGGCGAGCGGCTGCTGGATACCTCCATTCAGATGCTGCGCAACGTGCCGCATCTGGCGCTGATCCCGCTGGTTATCCTGTGGTTTGGCATTGATGAGAGCGCCAAGATCTTCCTCGTGGCGCTGGGTACACTGTTCCCGATTTACATCAACACCTGGCACGGCATCCGCAACATCGATCGCGGTCTGGTGGAGATGGCACGCAGCTACGGCTTGTCCGGTTTTTCTCTCTTTATCCACGTGATCCTGCCTGGCGCCCTGCCCTCCATTATGGTCGGGGTGCGTTTTGCGCTCGGTCTGATGTGGCTGACGCTGAT
Organism: Enterobacter cloacae complex sp. S3; assembly: GCF_014930495.1. Taxonomy (NCBI): domain Bacteria; kingdom Pseudomonadati; phylum Pseudomonadota; class Gammaproteobacteria; order Enterobacterales; family Enterobacteriaceae; genus Enterobacter; species Enterobacter cloacae complex sp. S3. The sequence continues at coordinate 105,366 of NZ_JADBRD010000028.1, forward strand.
TGTGGCGGAGACCATCTCGGCCAACTCAGGTATTGGCTACCTGGCGATGAACGCCCGCGAATTCCTGCAAACGGACGTGGTGGTGGTTGCCATCATTCTGTATGCCCTGCTCGGCAAGCTCGCCGACGTCAGCGCCCAGTGGCTGGAGCGCAGCTGGCTGCGCTGGAACCCGGCCTATACCCTTCAGGAGGCGAAAGCATGAATACTGCACGACTGAACCAGGGAACGCCGTTACTGCTGAACGGCGTGACCAAACGCTACGGCGAAAACACCATTCTTAACGGGCTGGATCTGCATATTCCCGCCGGACAATTTGTGGCCGTTGTCGGGCGCAGCGGCGGCGGCAAGAGTACCCTGCTACGTCTTCTGGCCGGACTGGAAGCCCCCAACGGCGGAGACATTCTGGCAGGAACGACGCCGCTTTCGAATATTCAGGACGATACCCGCATGATGTTTCAGGATGCACGCCTGCTGCCGTGGAAAACGGTTATCGACAATGTCGGGCTCGGTCTTAAGGGCAGCTGGCGGGATGAAGCCCGGCAGGCGCTGGCCGCCGTTGGGCTGGAAAATCGTGCGGGTGAATGGCCTGCCGCCCTCTCGGGCGGGCAGAAGCAGCGCGTGGCGCTGGCGCGCGCGTTGATTCACCGTCCGGGCCTGCTGTTGCTTGATGAACCGCTCGGCGCGCTCGACGCCCTGACGCGGATCGAAATGCAGGATTTGATTGGATCCCTGTGGCAGGCGCACGGCTTTACGGTACTGCTGGTGACGCATGACGTGAGCGAGGCCGTCGCGATGGCTGACCGGGTGCTGCTAATTGAGGACGGGAAAATAGGCCTGGATCTGACGGTGGATCTTCCGCGGCCTCGTCGCGTGGGCTCGGCAAGGCTGGCGGAGCTGGAAGCTGAGGTATTGGATCGGGTGATGAAGCGCGGGGGGGCGGAGTTACAGCGAGCCAAGGCTAATGCCTGATGCCCTCACCCCGGCCCTCTCCCACGGGGAGAAAACACAAAAAACGGCAACCGAGGTTGCCGTTTTGCTTTTACCTGCCCACCGGGCAATTTTTTATTACTCTAAGGCTTTAGCAATCTTCTCGTACAGATCGCCAGACAGGTTTTCCAGCCCTTTCAGCTGCTCAAGCGCGGCACGCATCTTCGCCTGTCGCTTCGCATCGTAGCGTTTCAGACGGATCAGCGGCTCAATCAGGCGCGACGCCACCTGCGGGTTACGGCTGTTCAGCTCGGTCAGCATTTCCACCATGAACTGATACCCGCTGCCGTCTTCGGCGTGGAACGCGGCTGGGTTGCTGCTGGCAAACGCGCCAATCAGAGAACGCACGCGGTTTGGGTTGCTCAGGGTAAAGGAGCGATGCTTCAGCAGGCTGCGCACGTTGCTGAGCGCATCGGCCGCCGGGCTGGTCGCCTGCAGGATGAACCATTTGTCCATCACCAGGCCATCCTGATGCCACTTGTCATCGTACTCCTGCATTAACGCATCACGGCACGGCAGTTCAGCGGCAACGCTTGCACCCAGCGCGGCCAGGGCGTCGGTCATGTTATCCGCTTCGTGGTACTGCTTGCTCACCAGGGTGTTCGCCAGCTCGGTTTCACCAAACGCCAGATAGCGCAGGCAGGTATTGCGCAGAGAACGTTTGCCAATGTCCGCGTGCTCAACGCGATAAGCATCAAGCTTATTGGCGTTATATATAGCCAGGAACTCATCGGCCAGCTCTGCAGCCAGCGTACGGGTCAACGCTTCACGCACCGCCACGATGGCAATCGGGTCGATGATGTCAAACAGCTCGGCGATTTCAGTCGCTGACGGCAGGGTCAGAATTTCAGCGGCCAGGGCCGGGTCAATCTTCTCATCCAGCAGGATCGCGCGGAACGCGTCAGCCACATGGACAGGCAGCGACAGCGGCTGGCCCTGCTGATGACGGTTTACGTTGAGCTTAATGTAGGTCGCCAGCAGGCTTTGCGCCGCGTCCCAGCGGGAGAAGTCGTTACGCGCGTGACGCATCAGGAACGTCAGCTGCTGATCGCTCCACTTGTATTCCAGCTTCACCGGCGCGGAGAATTCACACAGCAGCGCAGGCACCGGCTGGAAGTAGACGTTATCGAAGATAAAGGTCTGCTCGGCCTGAGTCACGTTCAGCACGTGGTGTACCGGGTGGCCGCCCTTCTGGAGCGGGATGACTTTGCCTTCGTTATCGTACAGCTCAATGCTGAACGGAATATGCAGCGGATATTTCTCTTCCTGCTCCGCCGTCGGCGGCGTGCGCTGGCTGATGGTCAGGGTGTACTGCTCGGTTTCCGGATTGTAGTCGTCTTTGACGGTGACAATTGGCGTACCGGCCTGGCTGTACCAGCGGCGGAAGTGAGAGAGATCGACATTAGAGGCATCTTCCATCGCCTGCACAAAATCGTCGCAGGTGGCCGCGCTGCCGTCATGACGCTCGAAGTACAGCTGCATCCCTTTCTGGAAGTTCTCCTCGCCCAGCAGGGTGTGGATCATGCGGATAATTTCAGCACCCTTCTCGTACACCGTCAGGGTGTAGAAGTTGTTCATCTCGATGACTTTATCCGGGCGGATCGGGTGCGCCATTGGGCTGGCATCTTCCGCAAACTGCAGGCCACGCATGGTACGCACGTTGTTGATGCGGTTCACCGCGCGTGAACCCAGATCGGAGCTGAATTCCTGATCGCGGAAGACGGTCAGGCCCTCTTTCAGGCTCAGCTGGAACCAGTCGCGGCAGGTGACGCGGTTACCGGTCCAGTTGTGGAAATATTCGTGGCCGATAACGCGTTCGATATCGAGGTAGTCTTTGTCCGTTGCGGTATCGGTACGCGCCAGCACGTATTTGGAGTTAAAGACGTTAAGGCCTTTGTTCTCCATTGCGCCCATGTTGAAGAAATCGACGGCGACGATCATATAGATGTCGAGGTCATATTCGAGGCCGAAGCGCTCCTCGTCCCACTTCATGGAGTTGATGAGGGAGGTCATCGCCCACGGCGCGCGGTCCAGGTTGCCGCGGTCAACAAACAGCTCCAGCGCCACCTCGCGGCCTGAGCGCGTTTTGAAGGTGTCGCGCAGCACGTCGAAGTCCCCCGCCACCAGCGCAAACAGGTAGCACGGTTTCGGGAAGGGATCCTGCCACTGCACCCAGTGACGGCCATTCTCCAGCTCGCCTTCGCCTACGCGGTTACCGTTAGAGAGCAGGAAGGGATACAGGGTTTTATCGGCGATGATTTTGGTGGTGAAGCGCGCCAGGACGTCCGGACGGTCGAGATACCAGGTTATGTGGCGGAACCCTTCCGCTTCACACTGGGTACACAGCGCCACGCCCGACTGGTAAAGCCCTTCCAGCGCGGTGTTGGCGGCCGGGCTGATTTCATTCACGATGCGCAGCGTAAACTGTTCCGGCAGGTTGTCGATGACCAGCTGGTTGTTTTCTTCTTTATAGTCTGACCAGGCTTCATCATTAATATGCAGGGAGACCAGCGTCAGGTCTTCACCATCCAGACGCAGCGGCACCGCAGTTGCGCTATGGCGCGTCACCTGGCTCACCGCCGTGACAACGGTTTTTGTTGCATCCAGGTCAAAAGTCAGATCGATTTCGCTAATCAGGTAATCCGGCGCACGGTAGTCGTGGCGGTATTTGGCTTGTGGCTGTTGTGTCATAGAAAACCTTATGCATCGTTTGTCGAGTAACGTTTCAATATATTCCTGTTGCGCAAATCGCGCTATGCAGAATGTTCATCTTTTCAGGGTCAAAACCTTTTTTTGCTACATTTGTATAATATGAACCCATAATTTTTAAAATCGACAAAGACCGTCCAAGAGCGCACTACATAACAGATGGTTAGAGTCGTTGAAAACATCAGTCGTCTAAGTTCACCTTAGAGCGAGTGCTGTTTTGTGTCCCACCCATGCCCCATCACATCACCGGACAATCATCAAACTCACCAGAACGCGCATCGTTGATGATGTAGGTGATCACCCCAAATATCGCATCCGGGCTATCCCCTTCATCGTGAGCCGGTATCTCTTCACGCCTTCCTGTCTGCAAATCCTCCAGGTGAGGCTTGGGTGATTTTCGATACCTATTTATCCTCAGCTCGCCTTCCATTCTGCAAACCAGCAATGAACCATCACATGGGCTAAGCGATGCGTCGACAACCAGCAAGGCTCCAATAAGTATGCCCTCTCGGTAATGCGTCGCTCCAGCACGCATGAAGTACGTAGCAGCTGGCCTGGTAATAATGCGCTGGTCTAGTGATATGCGTTGTTCAACGTAGTCTGCTGCAGGGCTCGGGAATCCCATGATGCACCTCCGATAGTTACTGTATATGCATACAGTATTATTGATCTGTGGCATCGATCAAGCAAAATGACATGCTATTGCGCTAAGTATACGTAAATAAAAACTATTATCTTTTAAGTCACAGCTCTCATTTGTGAAAATCTTAGTAGCCAGAAGTGGTGCTCTTAATGGTGATGATTTAAATTGTTTGTTACTATGCATGCCACTAGCAAAGCCAGTTTTTAACACACAGCTGAAGGTCTACCATGTTACTTAGAAACATACTGAACAAGGGGAACAACAACCTTGATTTGATTAGAATATTTGCTGCATGCATGGTTATTTATGGTCATTCATTTGCGATATCACCAGAGCCTGGAAAGGTTGACATTATCCAGCAACTGCTTGGCTTTGATTATTCTGGTTCCATTGCAGTAAAAATATTCTTTTTTATTAGCGGCTTAGTCGTTGCAAACTCATTTATGCTTAAACAAAACGTCTCCGAGTTCATTTTAAGCAGGTTCTTTAGAATATATCCCGCCCTTATAGTTGTCTGCATTTTTGGATATGCATACGCCTTTACATTCACAACTTCAACTCAAGATGAATTTTCGACAGGAGCGCCTCTTGCTAAATACATTTATGGAATTGTAACTCTTGAGTTTTGGTGGAAATTCCCTGGTGTGTTTGACAAAAACAATATTCCAGCATTTAACGGATCGCTATGGTCTATATATTATGAAATTGGCTGCTACATAACAATGCTGTCAATATTTGTACTCTCGCAATTCAATAAAAAGCTGTTATCTGCCATATGTTTTTTGATTATTTTGGATGCCGTTTATTTAAAGCTCATGATTTTTCATGACATATACGGACATGAAGAGATGAGATTTTTACCAGCCTGCTTCGCGCTAGGCGTTATTTTTTCCATAAATAAAGATAAGATAACAATAAACCAGACAACCTTCTTGTCAATGGTCTTACTTTCTTGCGTTCTGAGCTCACTAAACAGCGAGATTGCACAAGTTACAGTTTATACAACAATTATGTACGGCGTCCTTTATATCTCTTCTACAAGTTTGCTGCTAAAGGTTAAGCCTCCTTTTGACATGTCATATGGGATATACCTTTATGGATTCCCAATACAGCAAATAATAGCACAGCACTTCAATGAGCATGGGTTGCTATTTAACCAGTTAACTAGTCTTCTTATGGCAATTGCAGCAGGAACAATCAGTTGGTTTGTTATAGAAAAAAGATTTATTAACATTGGTCGAAATATACTTAACAGAAAACAAGCTATGTCTATTGCGTGACTTTAAAAAATATAGCGGCGTACTGCCGCTATTAGCATCATGGCATCCTAACCACACCAACAATATTGTTTGGGTTTGCAGGAAGAGCCGAGCCAGTAATTGTTAATTTAAGAAAACCTGAATTGTTTGATGGCGTGACTGTTATATTTGACACTGCGCCATCGAGATATACGGCATCATTATAAACCCTTCCTCGTACCTTTTGACCCTCAATAGTTAAGTTGATGATGACAATCATGTGTGGCCTGAACGTGACAGCCGTATAAATAGCTCTTGTGGCAACTCCCTCATTAACCTGTGAGCAGAACGGTATTGTTGCTGATGAGTCACCCTGGTCTCCACTGAAAGGCAAATCAACTTTCCCACCAGTGAAGTTCTGACGTGCAATAAAGTTACCCGACCCATCGAGCGCTACTACCGGGAATGAAATTTTCTCAAATCCTGATAATGACCACCCAGCCGGAAGACCTGGAAGCGTGTTTGCTGACACACTTGCCGGTGGAATGTTAACTGTAATACCGTTGAGACTTCCTGTAGCAGTATCAAATATTTTGTTGCAGTTATGGAAATAACTGTTCTGCCCAAACTGACCACTGCTCAATGTATGTCCATAGAAGCATGTATTAACATTGTTGAAAAATCCATCTATCACAATATTTCTATGGCCGATTACAGTACCCATGTCAATTGCTAAATCTGTAATATCCTCATAATACCCATAGATGTGAATTGGCATCACCTCTCCAGTGAAAACAATGCCTTTATCACATCCTTCAGCATTTACAAATTCAAGCCTTTGCCCATTGACAGCGCCGTCAAATCGGTAAGCCAACTTGCGCTGAATCACGTTAATGTGATGAATGTTCTGTGAATTAATATAAGTACTGAACAAGAAAGCGGGTTGTGTATGCGTTTTAGGCGCAGTTGGGTTTCTTGATGTCATGGTATGGAAAGCGCCATACCAGGATGAGTCAGCAACGCCACACTGCACGCAATCCACAAATGTCAGGCTATGAATCTCGCTCTGCTCAGCGAAGTTCTTCACGTTATAGCCTAGACCGGCATTTCTGATTATACCGTTGTGGATTTTTGTTCCTGTGATCCGGTATGTCCCATCAGGAAGCGAAAGGTTGCTTTCAAGAACACCATTAGTCACGTTGTAGCCACCAGTCACAAAGATCGTATTTGTATTATTACCAACGATCTCAGCACCACACAGATCTATTTCAACCTGAGAAGGAACGATTATTAATGCGTTACCGGTTACATTGAACTTACCTCCCTGGGTCAGAACCTTCCTTATGCCTGGGTTTAGCGAAGACGAATATACGTCACCAGCAACACGGCTTCCGGCAGCTTTAACAGCATCAGCAAAAGCAGATGTGTTATCTGTCGCTCCATTATAAGCACCAAAGAATTCTACGTAGAGATCTCCACACTCCCTTACCCAGCGGCCTGAACCTGTAATTGCCGTAGGCTTGATTATCACGCCGTTGTCATCATCCCTGGAATTCCCTGCATCCCAGTAAAATAAACCTCCACCACCAGCAACGCCAGACCGGTATGATTTGACCTGGATTCTCTGCAAGTTTGTGGTGCCAGAAATTCCTCTTAGCGCTGAAATAGAACTAACGGCCCCAATAATGCCATATCCATCAGGAGAGGTGAGTTGACCTCTCAAGGATGAGTCACCAACACTCAGCCACTTACCAACCCCTACTCCCCCTGTAGTTTCTGGCGTTGAACCTGCTGGTACATATTTAGGGAGAGGGCCATCCCATCGATAGTATTCACCGTTTGCTTCATTCAATAAAGCCTGGTTTGGCAGTGTTATTTCGTTACCAGGAAGAGGAGCTCCAATCTGAAAGCTTTTTAAAGGGATAAACCCAATCTGAGAAATTACCTGGTCGGCGGTATATTCTATTCCAGCAATAGTCAAGTGTTGCACACCAAACCGATCAGTGTATGTATGACTTTCAGACGTTACAAACTCATCAATTTTCCCCGCGTTAAATTTAAGATCGCGAGGAGATTCGCTTGGTACTGGCATGTTAGTAGGTTGCGTAGCCATATTTATTCCATAAAAAAACCCGGCGCTATGGCCGGGTTGTGGTGATCGGGATGGGTCTTATTGGTAAATCAGATCGCTATACTCAGCGAGGGTTAATGCAGTGCTACCCTTGCCGTCTGGTTGTTTCGCCGTGATAGTCCACTGCCCTGCATCGAGCTCCTGTGAGGTGGCGATAACGTACCGAGATGGAGACTGGACGTCGAAACCATCAAACAGGTTGAGTTCGATATTAGGGATAGCAGCGGTAAAGCCGAACGCTGTATCAGCACGCGGAGACGCAGGGTATCTCGCTGTGGTGGCGCCGGATGAATCCGTGACCTGCACAAACATGCTTCCGGAGAAGTTGATTCGTTCACTCGTTTCGAAGTCATTCCCAGCCCGCGACACGATATAACCGGCCTGCTGGTTGGTATCGTACGTGTCCGGCACCTGAACCATATCGCCAATGTTTACCCACTCTCCGTCCGCCATTGCGGTGATTTGCATGGTCATGCGGGAGTAGATAAGCCGCTTGCACTCGCGCAGCGCGCGCTCGTCGGCCTGAAAGCGATTCCTGACGTACAGCATTTCGAACTTTTTCGCTTTGGCCGGCGATCCTTCAATGATGGAATTTCCGGATATCCGGTACCGGACAAAGTCCTGCTTATTGGTGTCCGGGTTACGATACTGCACCTCTACGCCGTCATAGCCGCCAGGAAGCGTCATGTCGTAGGAGAGCGAGTAGCCATCAGGTTTGGTGTTAGAGCGGTTGAATATCGTGGCCGCAGAGGTCTTTTTTCCGTCTCTGGTGAATGACAGAACGCCATTGTCGTCGTAAACCGATACGCTGGCGGCGTCACAGATAGTCTCCATGCGCGAACCAAGCGACACATCCTCATCGTCAAAGGTGAAATCGAAATAACCCAGACGCGGGTCGATAGCGTCTATTTGAGTCTGTATCTGGTACAGACCGTAAATATCAATGCTCGACTCCGGCTGCTTCCCGACCACCAGCCAGTTAAACAGCGCAATATCTGCAAACTTGCGCGATGGCCTGAGCGTGTAGTCGACCTGCTGAGTCGTCATGTTGTAGCTGATGACGTGGCGGGTGATCAGCGCGTTATACTTCCTGTCGCGCCCACTTGAGGCATTCTCGGTGGCCCTGACTTTCACCATTACCAGCGAATCTTCAGCGTGAACGACGTTCGTCCTGACGTTTACCGCATGAATCTCTTCTACCTGCAACTTGCTCGCATCGCTGCTGTTGTCGGTCCTCTGGAAGGTGATCGCATAGCGCCCAAACCCGGCCACCGGGGTTAGTTTGTCAGTCCGGTTAAACGTCTCAGACATGTAGTCGTGAGGCGTAGTCTGCCGGTACGTAAACGTCTGCTCAGTTCCGGGTATCAGGTTGTTGTCATTGTCGACCTTCCAGATGTTGACCACCCAGTTCGTTTCGCTGTTCCCGCCGAGCCCGGAGTTAGTATGCAGCCACAGCTGGCTAGACGGTATAGGCGAGAAGAACGGGCCTACTATCAGCGCGGCGTTATCGTTCAGAATGAACTTCGTCGTGTTAATAGTTGCATCCTGAATGGGGATAGACGGTCCATTCAGGTTGTCGAACGTGAACGTGTAATAATAAACAGGGCTGACGACTGATCCATCGTTTGTCTCCGCAAAGCTTATAAGGCGCCCGGAAAGGGTGACATCTTCCGTGCGCGTTCCGCCGGTGATCGGGTACGTCACGTTGATAGTGAACGTGACCGGGTGCGGGAAAGTCAGGTCAGCGAAGTAGTCGAAGTCCGCCTGTTTAACGATTTTCATCGCTATCTGGCCGCCAGCATAAACGCCACTGATGACGGTGTTTGCTGTCGCTGTCTCGATCGGGAAATCGTCACTTTCGTTCAGGCCTGGTACTTCCTGCCCGTCGACATCGTCGAACTGATATCCCTCATTCACCACCGGTATGACATCACCTGGCTGGTAAATGGTGTAGCTGGCACCGGCCATAGAACCAAGATTCGACTCCGAGAAACGAACAGAAGTTACATCGTACTTCCCCAGGCCAAACACCATCAGCTCAGTGATGTATTTCAGGTTGCTGATGTATTCAAAGAGCGACTCCTGAGCCAGATCAGGGAAAGAGCGGACCTGGCCGAAATTGTCCGGCTTCGCCTCGCCATTGCGCGCGATGTTAGTCTGCCCCTTCAGGCTGTTATTAGGTGAGGTCTTACTGTTTCCGCCGCCGGCGTTCGTGTTTGGCTTCGGCATCAGCGAAGACAACACCTTTTGGGTGAACTTGATCGGGTTCAGGTGCTCGAGCGGGTTTAGCAACGTGCCGACAAGACCGCCGCTCTTCGGCTGGTCGAAAATTATTACCCGGTCGTCATCCTGAAGTGCAAACTCCAGCTCATCATCTGGCTGCAGTTCTTTGCCGTTAACGTTGATGCGAATATCGCGGTGAAAACTTTCCTGCTCAAGCCACTCGGAAAATAACGTGCCGGCTTTAACAATCGCCCGGTCCTTCGGCATCCCCGGAACGCGCTGAATCTCGATTACCGGCATAGGTGTAAAACTCCACTCTGGTGAATAGCTTCTGTATTGTCCGGATAGCGTCGAACCGGACGTGTCCATTTTCCCCGCGGCTGTGCAGCGCGCGACCATCAACAATCAGGCCGACATGCACAGGCTGGCTGCCAACCCAGGCGACGAAGATCCCGCTCTCAGTGAACGTGGCGCCCGGCTGCCAGAAGACAACGCCAGAGTCATAGCACGTCATGAAGTCGCGCCCGGATTCGTAATCCACAGTCTGGTGAATCTCGATCCCCAGAACGTGGCGGTAATAGAGCACCACCAGGCCCCAGCAGTCAGCAGCGTCAAAGCTGCAGGCGCGGTTACTCCAGGGAATGCCCTCCACACGGGATATAAACTCGTCTTTAAGCATTCTGGAGCCCCGTATATTCTTCGACAGTATACAGCCGCCCGACGTTACGATTGAGCGGATTTACGCGCGTCAGGCTGCACGTCACGTCCTTGTCGTCCATCGAGCAGTCGCTGACGTAGAGCGTCCACGACTTGATGGCCGTGGACATGTCGGCTGCGTCAAATTGCTGGTACGTCGCCGAGATTGGCGTGATGCGCGAGTAGGCTTTCCACTGTTTGAGCTGTTTCTTGAAGTCCTGCGCCAGCCGGCCAAATTTGACGGTGCTGTCGAGGATCGGCGTGTTGCTCTGCTGGCTTTCGGTTAACTCCATTCTGCATGGTGTGTAGACCTGACCGCCGAGCGTTTTTGGGAAAATCTGGTTGTTAACGAGCCTAATATAGCCAAAGACCGGGCTGTAAAACGTGATGGTTTCGTACAGGATTCGGTTTGGCCTTCGGCTCTGAAATTCTCTGAGCGTCGGCATTATGGCACCTTCGGTAAGCTCTCCGGGTCGCGCCCGTCAGGATAGCCAGTGACAACGATATCCAGCCATGAGGCCCACGGCGGAGGAAGCTCAATGATGATATCGTCAAACTCGTCATCTGAGTTAACCAGCTCGCGAGCAACGACATTACCGCTCCACGTGAAAATAGATCCGGACTGTGACCATGACGGCCAGGAGAGAAAGTGTAATTCCTGCACCTCGACGCCGGTGTCTCCGGTCCCGGTTCCGAGTGGCATCGTGAACCACTGATTGCAGTTATCGAGGTAGTTAGGGCTGCGCAACCACTGCATGAATGCCCGGTGCTGGTCCTGGGTGAATATCCACGTCAGGGAGACAGACGTCTTCAGATCGTCGGTTAATTTCTGGAATACCGGCGCGCCGACCGTCGGCTGGTCGACGCGAAACCCGGTATCGGTAGTGGGTGATTTCCCTTTCTGGGCCAGCGGCAACCAGTCAGGGTACGGAATTGGCATGTTATCCCCTTGCTTTGCGTGGTGCCTGGTGATTTTGCTGGATAGCCTGTCCGATGCGCCCACCCTGGCTGATATCGGCAACAATCATATCGATCGTCACTCCATTGCCGTTCTGGGTCGCCTGCGCATCGACAGTTGCACCGGTATAGTTCTGAATGTTGATAGTGACAGGCACAGAACTACCGCCGGCACCGGAATTCATCTGCTTGTTGCTGATGACTTTTCCGTTGTCGCCAGGGATCATGTACTGGCTACCATTCGACGCCTGGTAGATTTCAGGCATACCGCCCTCACCCACCTGATACGTACGTCCAGCCGATACCGGGCCGCCGTTCTTACGCTTGCCAGCAATACCACCAGCCATCGCCATAGCCGCAATAAGGGCAGCAATACCGATAGCCGCAGCACCACCGAATGAACCGATTGAGGCAACGGCCGCCGCTGGGGTCCAGACAGCCATCGTGGTAGTAGCCGCCGCAGTGCTTGCCGCAGTGGTTGTCGCTAAACCAGCAGTTTGCGCCGCAGTAGTTGTGGCAATGGCTGAGGTTTGTGCAGCAGCACCCATCACGGCAGATTTAACCCAGTCGACGCCCATCTGAACGAAGCCGTTAATCAGGCTATTCAGGGCGTTGCTGGCGAGAGATTGCATTGCCTCCTGCGCCGACATGCTCCCGGTGATGATGCCGGTTAAGGCATTGGATGCATTGCCTGCGAGAGAGTCAAAGCTCGCGGCCAGCAACTCATTTCCCATACTCTGGTTGCGGAAAATCTCCCACTGGGCAGCGATGCGAGCCTGCTCATACTGCGTGTCAGTTGCAGCACGCAATGCCATGGCGTTCTGGTGAGTAATCAGCCCCTGCTGCTCGTATGACTGAATAAGCGCGAGTTTCTTTGCGTTTTCGTTAGCCAGCTGCTGAACAGGGTCAACTCCGCCGACCGCTTCCTGCTGTGGCGTCACTGCCTGTTGAGCCTGGATTTTCGCAAGGTTGGCCTGGTGGGTTGCTTCCAGTCTCTCAGATGTCTGATTGAACTGCTCCTGACTGATTTTCTTCGCAGACAGAGCGGTATTTAGATCCTCAACATCCTGCTTATAGCTGGCGTTTTCGCGCGCTTCTGGTAGAAGCTTCTCGGCTGCGGCCTGCGCTTTCAGTGCGTTGGCCGTATCCCATTTTGCTGCAGCATACTGGCGGGCCTCTGCGATCTGGGCCTGAGTCGCGCCTTTCCCAAGAGATTGCTCGGCATTAAGCATGGCCTGCTCTCTACTGAGTTCTTGAGTTGACCCGGCCGCCAGTTCTGCTTGCTGCTTCAGGTTCGCCAGCTTCTGGGCAACAGATTCAGCAGAAGACGCTGATTTTTTCCCCTGCTGCTCACTCTCTTGTTGAGCTTTTTTCCTGGCTTCTTCTGACTTCTCTAAATCATAATTTTCAGCAGCCAGCCTGCCAGCTGCAGAGATTTGATTCTGATTGTCAGTGACTTTGGCAGCCTGCATCCTGGCTTTGGCTATCGCCCGCGCTCTCTCATCCTGAATTTTAAGTAATTCATTCTGCTCTTCCAGAGTAGCGATAACTTTATCGCCCTCCTTGGTCGCGGGAGATATCTGCAGCGCTTTGGGGTCGAAGCTTTTTCCAGCCTGATTAGCTCGGTTTATTTCATCAGCTGTCTCTCCAAAGGCTTTCGCTACGGCACCCTGAACCTGCTCAAGAGACCAAGATTTTTCGATGAGTTGATCATGAACTCCCATCGCCGTGAGCATGTTGTTCGTGAGCGTGCGAGTCGCCTCTGAGGCGGTTTCTTCTGTTCGGGATAATTTATCTTTAGCGGCCTCAAGGTCTCGCGTCTTACGAGCCAGTTCATCAGACACTTCCGCCTGTTGGCGGGCGAAGTCTGTACCTTGCCCCATAGATTCAGCAACCTTCTGGGCAGCCGGGGTAAAGTTCTGGTATCTGTCTCTCAGCGAGTCAACTTCACTTTGCAGATCCGCAACAGCCTCTTTCTGAGCTCGAATAGAATTATTGGCATCTGCAATAGCCCCACGCAGCTGAGTATTGGACATTGCATTCATGGCGGCATTGAGCTTATCCAGCCCATCGGCAAATGCGATTGCCTCCTCTTTTGCCTGCTGGGCTTTCTGCCAGAAATAGAAGATGGCTCCGGCAGCAAGCATAGCCGCCCCCGCTGGACCACCTATAAGAGCAAGTGCACCACGGGCCATTCCGATACCAATTGACGCCGCACGAGCAGCAGTCGCTGCGCGGGCAGAAGCCGCAGCCTGGGCAGTTTCAGCCTCAGCAAGGGCAAGAGATGCGGTAGTAGCCCGAGTTTTCGCGGCCACAAGAGCATCCATTGCCAGCATCTCTGCAGCGCTACCTTTTGCCACGTTATACTCAGCCTGGGCCAGCGCGAGAGAAGATAGAGCAGCCTCTTTATCAGCAAGAGCCTTACGCTGAACAGAATTAGCAGCAACCAAAGCAGCCTGTGCCGTCTGATTGTCTGCTACGACCTGCTGACGAGATGCTGCGATATCTGCAATTTTCGCAGAGGTGGCCATGGTCAGAGCGCCGACATATCGCGCGCCCATAACACCTGCAACAATGGTCAGAGTAGCGCTGAGAACGTCCAGGTTTTCACTGAGTGTAATAACTGAATCACTGAATATTTTGACGCCAGTTTTTACAGTGGCATTCTCGCCAAAGAACTTCGTGATGTTGTTGTTGGCAATTTCAAGAGACTGGCTGATCGTTGCAGTAGTTTTAGCGAACTCCTGTCCAATTTTATCGCCCTGAGAAAGCAACCCATTCACGATCACATCAGTGGTTAACTTGCCCTCTGCAGCCATGTTTCTGAGCGCCCCAATGCTGACATTCATAGAGTCAGCAAGAGCAATCATGAGCCGGTTACCCTGCTCGTTCACAGAGTTAAATTCATCACCTCTTAAAGCTCCGGACGCCAGCCCCTGAGCAAGCTGAATGATTGCGTTGCTTGCCTCCTCGGCTGTTGACCCTGAGACCACGAAGCCCTGGTTAATAATGGTTGTCAGCCTGGTAATGTCCTCAACACTGACACCATAACTCCGTGTTGATCGCTCGAGACGTGCATAGAGAGTGGCCGTGGCATCGAGACCTGAACGAGTCTTTTGAGAGATATCAAAAACACGCTCGGTGACATCAGCCAAGGTCTCAAAAGGAGGTACGGAATCCCTGACGGCGTTTGCCAGTTTATTACTCAGGTCCTGCCATGCCTGGGCATATGCGCCAACCTGCTGGACAGAAAGAGCTGCTATGAGCGCTTTCGCGACGCCAGTTAAGCTGGACATAGTGCCTTCAATCGAGGACAGGGATCGCTCAGTGCGGTTTAATCCCGCCTCAAGACGACCCATGCTACCGTTGAGCCCATTCAACGCGGCATCAATATCCCGGCGTCCCTGAAGGATCCCGGCGGTGTCCATGTCAACTTCATAAACAATCGTTCCAGCGCTGACAGTACCATCCATAATCTAATCTCCGGGCAATAAAAAACCCCGCCGGTGCGAGGTTTTTTGGGTGTGATTTTATTTAGGTGGCCCGTTTCGCCCGGGCTAATCGTTTTTCTTTCTTCGCCAGATAGTCATCTGCGACTGCGTCGTACTCGTCTTTTGTGAAGCCTTTCTGGTCCGGATATTTGGCGGCGATTAAGAGCTGAAATTCCGTCATGGATAATTGCTCTGCTTCCGCCCGGCTCATGCCGAAGTGATTACGTGCCGCGCTGATGTACTCGAAGGCATTAAATTCGGTTGTGGTTTCGCCACTCTCATGGCGCTGCAACTTGCGAACCTTTGCCTTTCCGATGATGCCGTGAGTAATCAGAGACTGAGCAATAACCACCATATCGAACTCGTCCATTTCGCCGCGACGCATCTTGAATGGACGCCCACCAATACGCGCTGGTCGCAACTCACCGATCAGCACAGAAATATCATCATCACAGCAAGCCTCCAGGACTGTTCCGGCAGCCAGCATCGCCGCCCGACCGTAGGTTGAATCTTTGATGTGCTGAACGATCCACTCAGGTATATGTCCGTATGACGTCATTGCCCTTTCCAGAAGGGCTGAGACTTCATCGTGATGGAGAGCATAAAAAGCAGCAACTATCTCACCCGGGTCGCCAATTCTGGTCATATTGGCGAACGAAGGTCTGAAGAAGAAATCCCGATCGCCGCAAGTGATCAGCAGTTCACCAATCTCTTTCATGGGTGTCATGTTATCTATCCTTAGCCAGCATTATATGGGCTTCAACTGGAAGCCCCGGTAATGGTGACTAAACGGTTACAGTGACAGCAAAGACCGCGGTGAATGAGCCGTCAGTGGTGGTGACGGTGATGTTCGCAGTGCCCGCCGTCGCGCCAGACGGAGCGTTGACCGTCACGGTGTTTCCGCTGATTGTCGCTGTGGCACGCGCCGGCACAGACGAAGTAACCGTGTAGGTTTTATCGGTTGCATCACTTGGTGCCACATTGACGGTAAAGGTTGTCGAGCCGCCGGCCGCAACAGATGCACTGGTAGGCGTGACGCTGACGCCAGTAGCGGGCACTTCATCATCGGTGTCAATAATCTGTATAGTGTCAGCAGCAGCCACTTTGAATTCAGTGGAAAATGTGACGATATCATTACTTCCGCCATCTGAGCTGAGCGCATTAATCAGCATGTAGCCGATGAAGGTGATCGGCCCGAACTCCATACGTACCCACAGTGTCGGCTGGCGGGCAGCCTGGATTTCAGTATTGAAATATTTGATCAGGCGCCCGACACCGTATTGGTCGAGTTTATCGTTACGTCGCACCTCACCCTCAAATGAAATGGTGAAGTCGGCATTCGTCACGATATTTTCGACATACCCTTTGGTATCGTCGGCGTCCGAAGTAACGCTGTTCGGCGAGAAATCGAAGCCTTTGCTGGTTCCGGCGGCCAGCGCCTTCCAGTCCTGTTCATCCGGTAACTCATCGGCACAACCATCTGCAACTTCCAGCACGATAGCGCGACCAAACAGCTTTGTATTGTCCGTAGGGCAATTTGCTGCCATGGGGGAACTCCTCTCTGTAAATAAAAAAGGCCGCCGAATGGCAGCCTGTTGATTTTGCTTACTCCCCGTAGAGGCAAGCGAATTGAAGTCGAAACACGATCCTTCCCTCTTCGGTTAATACTGGCGGCGGGATGCCCCCCATATTCTCGATATGGCCGACACAGCTATCACTGATGGGATTGTCCTGGACGTAATCAACGATATGCTGAACAGCATCCAGTGCGGCCTTACGCTTATCTTTCGCGCCGATGACATCAACCAGAACGTGATACTCCGATCCAAGCTGATTACGGATATTAGCCCCACCGTTTGGCCTGAAGACCATAATCGCCTTCGACAGGTCTTTCGGGTCGTCGTACATCAGTTGCTGAACGGTGAAGCCAGCCGTTAGTCCTGCATTAACGAACAGGTTTCGGACCCGCTCGTACATCATGGGCGTCATAGCGAGAGCTCCTTACGAACAACATCATCAATAGCTCCGCGCTCTTCCTCAAAACCAGCAGTGAGGAATTCTTTTTTAGCAGTTGAACGACGGAAAATCTGTGGGTTGGCCGGGTCATGAACATAAACGGCATAGTTGGTCGAGTAACCAACCCTGCCTGTGATTACAGCTCCGTCAGTTACGATTTCGCGAAACTGGCTATTCAAAAGTGCTGAGGTATCGATCGGCGTGTAAAGTGCCGCTCTAGCCGCCCCAAGAATCATCGCAGACTGGAGCGCTCGAATGATTTTCCTACCCTGAATATCATTCAGAATTCTGTCAATATTGCGCTCAACACGTGCCGCGCCACGAATTTTTATGCCCATAATTACACTCTGCTTGAGGCCGTTATAATGGCGTAATCATCCGTCAGTCGCTCGAACGTATCGGCGTAACGGATAACCTGACGCACCTCGTCAGCACCTGCCGCAACCGGGTTTGCTTCATTCGATACGCCAATCATGATGTAATCACCAGCGGCCGCCAACGCGAACTCCGTCCAGACAGTGTTCTTCACGACGATTTCAGCGCCCAGGCTGGCTAACTTCTTGCTGAGCCCGCCCTCGTAATCGCAGAGGATTTGCTCAGGTTCGGAATAGCCCAGCGGATCGCCGTATTCGTCATTTCCTTCCAGCTTTCGCCAGATGGTCGCCGTCGCGGTGTAAGACCAGTTCGCTACCGATGACATCAGCCCTCCTTCCAGCGCAGCACCTTCGCGCCGGTCGCCCGGATGCGCGGGCAGTTGATGAACCACTCTCCGTCCGATTTCACATAGCCGGTAGTCTCCCGCCCGGTGTCGGTCATCACCCAGACGCGGGTGAATGAGCGCGGCAGGCCGTGCTTAACTGATTTGTACGTCATCAGCAGCCTCCGACCACCATGAACAGGCCGACGCTGTTACCGGCGCTGATCGGTAGCTCGCCGGTGCAGCCGCTGGTATCAAGCCGGGCCAGCGAGTCGCGCAGCCAGGTAATGCTGTCATCGCCATATTCAAATGAACGGGAGGCGCCAGACGGCGCCCCCTGCGATTTGATGCGGCGCGCGCCTGACGACGTAGCCATAAGCGCGGCGGCATACATCAGGATCAGCTTCGCGGTGCAGTCGTCATACCCAGAACCATCGAGGCACGGGATAATCTTGTTCACCGCACAGAGGACCGGCTCCAGCAAGGCGCCCGGGATGGAATAACCCAATTCACCGAGGTATGCCTGCACTTCTGCCGCTGTGATTGGGTCAGCCATGGTTATTTCGCCTTTTTCTTCAGCTCGTCGATTTGCTTCTGAGCCTCGTCGAGGTCAGCCTGCAGCTTAGCGTTGTCAGCGGTCAGCGACTCCACTTTGCTATTGGCCTCGTCGAGGTCAGCCTGCAGCTTTTGAACGTCGGCGGGTGTCGCCACTTCCAGGACCTGGTCGCTGACCTGGATAGCTTTTCCTGCCAGCCACAGTGGAAGAGTCTCGCCTTTGTAGACTTCACCCTTTTTCAGCTCGTGGCTGTCGTGGGTGAGCAGCCATTTTTGTTCTTTACCAGCCATACGGCCTCCGTAAAAAAGATGGGGCCTGAGCCCCATGAGTTATGCTTTGGTCAGCTGGGCGTAACCGGCCTGGCCATTCGCGTCGTGTTTGAACTGCGGCGCCGCAGCAGCCAGTACTGAGAAGACATAATCGTCTTCCGGATTCTGGCGAGCTTTCGGGCGCATGGTCATCGGCATGCCGTTGAGGATCTGCACGACGTCAGGGCGCTTAACCACGCCCAGCAGTTCGTTTTGCGGTACCTTCGAACCCGGAACCAGCGCCGCAACACCAGGGATTTCCATGATGCGGGACAGGATGGTCTTCGGATAGTTTGCCGCGTAGTCGTTCACAGACGCGTAGAACCAGTCTTTGTAGTTCACATAGATGGTTACCGGGCCGTAGAAATTCTTGGACTGCAGCAGACCAATCAGCGCGGAAATTGCGCCGACCCACTGAGCGCCGGTAGCGCCGTTCAGGTCAAGACCATGCGTGCCGGTTGCGCGGTTTGGCGCAGTGCGCAGGCCGTAAATGGTCGCGCCCCCGACGTTGATGTTTGGATCGCCGTTCAGCACCATGTCTTCCAGCTTCTCAGCCACTTTGCGCTGATGGTTGGAGATGGCGTCGCTGTCCAGAGAGTAGCCTTCAGTCTGCGCTGCCAGCATCTGCCGCCAGCCAAAAGTCAGCTCACTGTCGATGATAGGCAGTGGCGTACCTTCGTAATCCATGACAGGCTGATCGCCCTTCGCCTTGCCGCGGCCATCCAGGCTGATGTTTACATCACCGGAATCTGACAGAGTCATGAAGTAGTGAACGATCTTACCGAGTGCCATCGGGCGGGAAACGCTGGCGGCCAGGTCGTTAAACACTGACAGCACGTCGCGCTGAACGGTAATCGCAGAGCGGTCCCATTCGCCCCAGACATCTTTCGGCAGCACAGAGGCGTTACCGACGAGATCATCAAACGCAATGAACTGACCGCCAGCTTCGTTGACTGCAAAGCCATGCTGTGCAGCCATATTGCGCTGCATCATGTCCCAGCGACGGCGGGCATTGAGAATCAGCTTCTGCTGCTGTGGAGTAAACTTTAACATTCTTGTTTTCCTTATGCCTTGGCGTACGGAGTGGAGAGGATCACCACGTCGGCGAAACCTTCCGCCGCCAGAGTGCGCCCTGCTTTTTCGTCGAACGTTGCGACTACCTGGTTGCCGGTTGCAGCCGCTTTGAATACGCCGCCGGTACCGATGGTCAGCTCCTGACCTACCGTATAGGCCGCTGCAGCCAGGCGAACGTTGTATTCCTGCTCACCTTCAACGCGGTACGCCACGCCGGTTTCATTGGCTGCGTATGCGGTGGTGATTGCCTGTCCGATGAAACGACGGTTGCCGAGGATGAGCCAGCGGCCGGTAGTATCAGCGGCTGCTGCCAACTTGCCTGATGCAATCTTCACTGCCACGCCTGGATTAAGCGCCGCAGCAACTGGCAGGTTGATGGTTTCCGGCTCACGCTCGACCGGGCCACGATAGATGACGTTAGCCATTATTTTTTCTCCTGATCGATGCCAGCGTTGAGGTCGTAGTCTTTCCACTGGTCGTTTTCAGAGTTGACCAACTGGAATGATGGGTTCAGCGGAGTGCTGGTCTGGCACTGTGAGTACATGTCGTTCAGCGCTTCGCCGGAAAGCGAGTTGATCGCTGCTTCGGTCATGAACGAGAATTTCGCTTTAACCGCGTCACGTTTGGTTTTCAGGTCGCTCTCAGCATTCGCCTGCAGTTGGGTTTCCAGCTTGCCAAGCTTTTCATTCAGCGGGGTAAGCGCCGCATTAACAGCCGCAGTGATCACATCAGAGTTAATCTGAGCCTGGCCCGGGCCGCCGCCATCTTTCTTCTGCATCTGCTGGTTGTAGGCATCCCAGACCTGATCGTCGGTCAGCCCCTCGGTTTTAACGCCTGCGGCATTGAGCGCGGCGATCATCTTCTCTTTCATCGGGTTTGTTTCTCCGTTGGTTTTGACTTCGTACTCAGTTGGTTTGCGCACGACTTCTACAGGCTCGCCGACCAGCGTCACTTCGCTGTCATCGATGAGATATTTTTGCTGGAAGAGTTTGTTGCCCTCTTCGTAGATGAATTTGTCCGGCCAGACTGTCACTACGTAGCGATAGACATCACTGCCGGATTGCGCGCGGATAGCCTCGCGCAGCATCTGGTAGATTTCGTCGAATGAGGCGTCGGAGTTGTGGGCGAAGAAGAACTTCACCTTGTTCAGCAGGCCGTCTTTCATGCTGTTTGCAGCATCGATGAGGCTCGTCGCTTCAACATCAGCCTCTTGTCCGTCAGCGTTGACGAACATGCCGACGCCTTCATCCGGAGTTCCGGCGCCAGGCTCATCAAGCAGGATCGCGATGTGGTCGAACTGCATGTTGTGAGCGACCCAGGAGTATTTCTTCTGCTTCGACTCCCCGGCCTTTTGCTCTTTGTTCAGCAGCAGACCGGTAGAGACATGAATCGGGTCGGCGTTATTGCCGGAAATCATTTCGTCCAGGCGCTGAATGAGGCGCTTACCGTCAGGTTTGGTGTCTGCCACGGCCTTATTGACGTAAACGTCCATCACGACTTTGTCGTTGGCCTTGCTGACGTTCTGAGCCCATGCCCCGGCGTAGTAATCGTTGACCGCCTGCGGGTCGTTGGCGCTGACGTATTTGCCGTTCACCATCGGGTGGCCGATCGGCATTAACTTGCGCTCCATCGTCTGGTAGCTGTTGTTAATCTCCTCCGCCGGGTACAGCCCACCATTCATCACGATGTCATCGACGATCGGGACCGCACCACGAATGACGTAGTGTTCCTGGCCGTTGATGGTGGTCGTTGAGATGTTGGAGGCGTTGATGGCGAGGGATTTAACGTGGATGCTGGATAGCTTCACGTTGCGTCCTCTGGTTTAGGCCGCTTTAGGCCACTGTTTGCGTTCTTTCGCCAGCTTATCAGCCAGCCCTTCGTTGAAAATGCTGCCGTCGTCGTTGAGCAGCACCGGAATCTGGCTGCAGTAGCAGTGGTATTTGTTACCATCTACTGCATACCAGTCGCGCACCTCTTGCACGGTTCTGACCTTTCCATGCCAGAATGCGTGCGTTGTCCTGGTGGTAGGCTTCAGCGCAGAAAGATGGAGAAGACCAGTATTCAGCCCGAGCCTCTCGGAAGCCCAGTCCGTCTCATTCCATTGGGCTTCGCGCAGCGCGCCGACCTGCTCGGTCTGAGCGATGTTCTTCGCCTTCGACATCGACACATCAAGGCGCTTGCTGATGACGCTGGCCGTCTCGCGAGGGTTTACCCCGCGCGCTACCGCATCGGTGATGATGTTGGTCAGGTCGCCACGGGCTGTATCGCTGATGACCTTCCAGTCGCTGAACGTTGTCAGCCTGGCGGCTGCTATCTGGTTTTGATAACCGGGACTGCTTAAAAGCTGCTGAAGCGTTGTCTGGCTGGCGTACACCTGCGACTGCTGCGAGAGATTATTGAATGCCTCCAGCGTGCCGCGCTGCGCTTCGGCGACGACGTAATCCATCGCCCAGAGGTTTTGCTCGCCACCTTCAAGCAGGTAATCATCCAGAATCGACTGCACCGCTTCCAGCAAATCAGCCAGTTCCTGCGCCGACATGTCGTAGATGAACTTGCCAGCGTTAACCTGGTAGAGCCGCATATCCGCGCCGTTATCGTGGCACAGGAAATGCCAGTTATGGCTGTTTCCTTCTCGCTCTCTCCCGGTCAGGCGCTGGTCAAACAGGGCTTTCAGCGCCACCTTTATCGCGTAATACCGATCCTCAATGTCGCGTCCCATCCTGCTTACGGACTTTCTCGACATCGTGGGATCAACTTTCGACCGTGGTATCACCGGACTTTTCGGCTTCTGACTGAGGGTCGGCCAGAGGATCAGGTTTTGGTTTGTTGCCATCAGGCGGAACCTCATCATCAAGCTCAGGTAGTGGTTGCAGTTCACCAGCTGCGCGGATCTCGTTCTCTTCGATAGCCGAACGGCCAAACGCGTTTGTCGACTTAACGGCCACGTCTGCGAGTTTGTCCATGTTGGCAATCTTCTCTGCCTGGCTTGGTGCCAGCAGATCAGACCAGCCTACGGTGATTTCTTCATTCTGAGCCGGTGGAATAATGCCAAGCGTCCAGAATCGCGAAACCACATCGTTGATCACGTCGGTAAGAAAGCCTTTCCGGCGGCTCATCCTGGTGCGCCCCCAGCCTTTGGCATCCTCGGTGCTGGCGCGCTCACCCGTCTGCATCCCAACGAGCTCTTTCACAGGGATAGGAACGGTCGCGCAGAACTCGCTCAGCGCGGTACGCCAGGTCGGCTCTGGGTCAGCAGCTGCAACACTCAACACCTCAGCGGTACCAGCCTGCATAAAGCTGGCGCTGTCAGTGCTGTCGTTAAGGCGACGGACCTGCTGATCAAGCGCTTCAGCAAGCTGCCCCTCAGCAACACCAAGGGCTTTGGCAAGTGCGGAGAAGTTCGTCTTCTCACTGAACGAGTAGTTGAGCTGGCGACTGGCGTTTTTCAGGAAGCCCTCAGACGCGCCACCGCTAACCTTCTCGATGTCCAGCAGCTTGTTGAAGCCAGCCTCAAGCAGCGACTTGCCCGACGTCATCACGCCATCATCAGATCCCTCGGCCAGGATGATTACGCGATCTGGGTGGACGTTGATGATTCGGCCCGGGCGGGCGTCATGGTTTCCGTCAACTGGCAGCTCTGTGAACGAGTACATCGTCACTTCGCCGAATGTTTCACTGTCAGGGTTATCATCCCAGTTAACCGGGTCGATTTGCGCTTCCCATGCAGGAATTAGCTTAACGAGTGCCTTTTCCTGAAGCCTGCCTACGATGGTGGTGTCAACAGGTTCAGACCACTTCTTGCTGTCCTTAATCTGAAGAAGAATCGCCGAGTAACGGCCAACCAGATTTCGGCGGTCAGCGCCTTTAATCTGCTCCCAGCAGCGCTTCAGGAGCTTGTTGACGCGCTTGTCCCACTCTGTTTGCTTCGATGCGTCCTTTGTCTGGTCGCCTTCGTAGACATCAGGGTAGTCTTCCCAGCACCCGTCTAGCATGCGCGTCACAGCGGCACCAGCCACCGCATTACGCCGGTACGCCCGGTAGAAGTCATCAAACGTGAGTTGCAGCGGGTAACCGAACTCCTGATAGAGTCTCTGGCGTTTGGTATTACTGGTGCCGTTAAACAGCATTGATAGGTTTTTATTCCGCTCCCTCTCAACACTGGAGTTACTGGCGCGCTGTTGTTTCATTTCGCTTTCGGTCACGATGTCCTCCGTCAGCGCGATCGCACCAACATGCCGGTGATTTTTTGTGGTGAATGCAGTACGCGATAACGTGTTCCATCCCAGTCGTGGTCTTCCTGCTGGGTGTCGACGTCATCGGGGTTTTTATCGTCACGAACCAGCACCGGAATGCGGCTTATCCAGCCACGGCAATAGTCAAAAACGTAGAATGCTGGCTTCTCAGGCATGCCTGATTCCTGCTTCACGCCTTCAACCACCGCTTCGAGCATATCCGCAAAAAGAGATGCGCCATTGATACGGGAGCCAGGCTTCTTATCAGCTGGCAACCAGGTAACGCCCTGCGCTTCCATCTTCTGAGCTATCGATAACTCGTTATCGCCGGTGTTGAATATCGCCCCGTCAGCTGGTCCTGGGATCACTTCGCTACAGATGCCCGGCATAATGTGAAGCTGGCCCTGCGTGACACCGTCGATTTGAATCTCTTCCGGCTCGTCGACGTCTTCGCCCACCAGTCGCTTGTCAATCCACGCCACGCCTTTAGCGACGTTGGTGGATGACATATTCAGGCCTTTGTTCAGCTCGTCAGGCGGGCAGCCGTACCATTCTCCGATCAGGATTATCGAACCTGCAGGCGGGCAGAATTGTCGACCATCAGGCAACTCGGCGGCGGTGCCATCGGCCTGTGCCCACCAGAGGTTAGAGAACGGCTTCGACTCGCCCCAGTCGTGAGAGCGGTCGACGGTCCAACTATCAGGTATGCGGAACGGCTTAATGACGTGCAGCGCTTCATTCCACAGGTGGTCAAAGCGTCCGCCACTGGTCACATCCCATGATCCCTCTACCCACGCTTTGCGTCGGTTCGGGTCTTTGATGGCCATCAGGGTAGCGATGTACTGCGGGTCGAGGTAAGGGTTCTCTTTAAACGATCCGTGAATGGCCACGCGGGTAAGAGTCACATCCTCTTCGCGCTCAGTCTGCGGGTTGAAAACCTTCTGCGTTTCTCGAATGATGGTGCCGCGCGGTGCTGGCTCAATGAAGCGTTTCTTCACCCAGGTATGACCAATGCCAAACGGGTTGGTCGTGCTAAATGTCTCCAGTGGGATTGGCTTCAGCATGCTACCGTCAGGCAGAGGGTAGTTTTCTGGCCGGAACGACGAGCGACGACAGGAGAACATCATTTCGTAGAACTCGGCAGATTGCTGTTTTGTAAGTTCGTTAAAGCCGATAAACGGGAACTCCTGTCCGTGATAGTCCCAGTAGTCGCTCTCTTCTTTCCCGAAGCGGAAAAGCAGCTCCTCTCCGGTCGGCCAAACCCAGCGCAATTCACTAGCGGATGCAAGATAGCGAGCCCCGTCGTTAAACAGGCGATACATACGCTTTGACTGCGTGATGATATCGGTTAGGTTTTTATATTCTGTATCGAAAATGACGCCACGCCAGAACGAACCATACCCAAGGCCAACGAGGCGACGGAAGCGAGCCAGTTGCGCGGCTGTTTTTCCAGGTCCGCGCGTCCCCTCGTAAAGGATTTCGTTACACGGGCAACTCAGTGACAGTGATTGCGAGCCAGGCAGTGGCTTCCATACTGCTTTGTAATTCATCCACCTAATACCTCGCCCTGCTGTTTCTGCGCCGCTTTTTCCCAGTCATCCACGTTGTCGCATGACGGAACCGGCATTACGTTATGTGTGGCGATGACATTTTGCTCCACCTTCTGCTTATTGGTGTAGACGTCACCTACTTCCTTCGCTGCCTGCTCCATAAGTGCGGCAGTGAGCGCCATGTTTTTCATCCCTTCTGCTCTCGTAGCCATGCGATCAAGAACGCGCAGGCGATATGCTTTGTTCGCGATAGGGATTTCGGCTATTTCGGTTTGAAAACGGGTCCTTGTCGCATTGAATAGCGCAACCCATTTTTTCGCCAGGCCGCGACCGCTAACCTTCGTCGGATCGTGCGTCTCAACTTGCTGCGGGGTGATCTTTATGCCGAATTCTTTCTGGACGGAGTCGACCACAATCGATGGAGTGTCAAAGCATGCAAGCTGTTGAATGATGAAGGCTTTCACTTCCGGTTTTAACGCAGCCATAAATCACCATTCGTCCAGAACAATCCAAAAGTTAAGCCAACTTCAGCATGCACGTCCCGCATGACCTGGCTATATCGATGTGAGCCACTTCTGCTGGCGCATTGGCCGCATCAACGAGCTCCTGCACTTCTTTGCTGGCACCGTATCGACGTACGACACCAGTGAATTCTTCGACGTCGTGGCCGCGCAGTGTTAGCACCGGCTGCCCGGTCTCTTTGTTGAACTTAGGCGCGCCGAAATCATCGGTGGCCTGGGCGATGTGGTAAAGCTCATGCTCTACCAGCGCGCAGAACTCTAGGTCACTGCATTGTGAGCAGTAGTCAGCTGCCAGCGTGATGATGAACTTCGGGATGCGTCCGAACCATTCATGCATCTGCTGTTCCATTCTGGCTTTCTGCCAGCCACCGGCGCGCAGCATTACCTGCTCGGCCTGACCGAGCACTAAACGCCCTTTCTTCGCGAACGAATCGGACGCCCACATGACGCACAAGTCAGCATCAATCAGGTGTTCGTGGTCAGGGTTATGGATGCTTCCGATATCGCTGAGGATTTGCCGGCTTATCCAATCATGCACTTCGTGGGCGGGTATTAACCTGGTGTATGGCTGCCAGTTGTCGGAGTCGATGAAGTTTACTGGCGGGTATGGCCTGCGCTCGTCATCGTTAACCATGGGTTACTCCGTTTTGTATTTTACCGGGTCCGCCTTCACCTTCTGGCTGATGCCGCGCTTTACGATGAAATCAGCAACCTTTCTGTAATCCGGTTCGCAACGCATCATCATGCAGAACAGTGTCAGCGTCCTGAGATAGACAGGAACCCACCACCTGCTCTTGATTTCAACTGACAGTCTGCACGTCGCCATTGGTTTCTTCCTCTTCCGGTACTGGCGAGAACTGCACGCGCTTCACATCAACAGGCGCGAAATACAGCCACTCGCCCGTCTCTGTCGCCAGCGGCACAAATCCATTAACCAACTCAGGCTGACGTCGCGACATCTTGCCAGTGAAGGTTTCGCCTGTTTGGGTGGTTAAAGTGATTTGGTAGATGTCGGACATTGAGAACCTCTTTATCCGCTTATGGGAATATTGCCATTACGATAGGGATACTCATTGTGATGGCAACAAAAAACCGCCCGAAGGCGGTTTGTTTCATGCTTTTGGAAGAGGCATCCAGCGCTTAACTTCAAAGTGAGAGTGGCTAACGGTGCCTACAAACCCAAAAAGCGCTTCTTTAGGTTCTCCGAAAGGATCAAAACACCCAACTGCAACACCTTTATCAGTGTCTAAAATGACCATTTCAAAGCCTTTTGGTTTTTGATCTTCAACATTGATCCATTCCATGTATATCTCCTCTTTTCGTATGGAGATAACAAGATATCAATGGAATCAACTTTAACAAAATTTGTACTGCATTATCGAAGCCCCTCAGTGAAGGGCTCCTGTAATGCCGCGATCAGCCAATAAGTAATTCCGGCTGCGTTACCTGCATGATGTGCTCATGCTCGAGCTCCAGAACGCGCTTCTCTTTCTTCCGCTCATTCATCAACCGGCTGCCGATCGTGCCTTTCAGCTTTGAGCGCGTTTCTTTAATGGCGTAGCGGTGCTGCATTTCTTCACCCATCGCCATGCGGCGGCTAAGTTGTTCGGCCATCCAGTTAAAGGCGGCGATGTATTGCTCTTTAATCGCGGTCGCCGTCTTTCCAGTGAAACCCATTACAAGCATCATCCAGCCATCTTTCGTGATGTTGTACATCAGGCGCATCTCGCCTTTTTTATCGAGGTATTCAACGGGCTCAAAATTGAGCCGGTTAAAGTCAGGGGAGCAATCAGACTCCAGCCGCTTGATAGTGCGAAGAACGTTTTTATGCGCCTTGCCGAAATAGCGGGCGATCTTCATGGACGTTGTGATGACCTTTCCGTTGGATGGCAAAACCATTTCGCGGAAGTCGAAGGCCGGAATAACTGACGGATTATTCATAGCGTATACCTTTCTTTGAGATGAACCTTTGCCGCATAGGAAATCAGCCCGTCGAGGCTCGCCAGCACTAACTGACTTCCTCAAAGGCTCATTTCAAAGGGTATGGTTCGACGTGGGTTGAATGCGCTGCGGTGCGCGGTGAAATTCGGGCATAAAAAAGCCCCGCTATTGCGAGGCTCTGGTTTTCTCTATTTCACGTATTCCAGCCAGCTGGTTATTCGCTTTTTCAATGGCTGCCAGTAGTGGCTTGATCCAGAGAACGGCCTGGCAATACGTCAGCGTGCCGGGGGTAGTGGCGCTATCACCGGCTGCGTCAGCGTTCCCGGAATCGGCGTGCATTGCGCTGGCACGTAAACTGTCCGCGTAGCTGAGCAGCCCACCAGCGACATCAGCAGGAACAGGCAGATCACAGGTTTTTTCACGGCGGAGGATCTCCCGATATTCGATAACAGTTTTATCGGAGCTGGCATCAATCAGTGAATTTAGTCGGCTGGCGCTTTCGGCCATTTGGTTAAACCGGTTGAAGCTGAAAGCCTGAGCAGCAATAACCGTCCCCTGCAGGGTGTTGTCACTGCGCAGAACGTCGTTTGCACTTTTCAGCGTAGCGACGTCAGATCGGCTGTTTGCCAGTAGGATACACAGCCCGGATACTACCGCAATGACGGCCACCAGTAGTATCAGACGCCATGAGGCTTTAATATCAGCAAGGGTAATCACGACATGAACAGAGCACGCTCCGCCTCACGCCGACGGGTTAGCCCAGTCAGGACTTTGCCACCGGCTTTATTCCAGCGCAGGAACTCTTCGGCAGCGCCAGTGTAATCACCAGCGTTAAGTTTGCGCAGAAGAGTCGATGTTGATAATGACCGGGCTCCGAGGTTATACGTGAACGACACCAGAGCATCGAACTGCCCTTGAGTCAGCCCCACCTTAACCAGGCGGGACACGTCGCTTTCGTAGCTGACCAGTCCGGTCTTCAGCAGACGTTCTGCTGTTTCCTGCTTAATCGTCATCCCGGCGCGGATTGGTTTCCCGTCGACAGGCTGAGTCCATCCATAGCCGATCGTCCAGACGCCGACGCTGTCCTGGTAGGCGGTGAGCTTGCAACCTTCGAACTGTTTGATCAGGGAAATGCCTTTATCACTGGTTTGCATCACCACCCCCAAAGCGAGAATTAAATACCCGGGAAGCCATAACCTTAACCTGCTCTACGCCAACAAATCCGAGCGCGCCGCCGATAGCAATCGACAGGGACTGTGGGAGGTTGAAGTAATCAAGGGCTGACACAGCAGTAAGGGTCAGAGCCCCACAGATCGCCCCCTCAAGGAGCATTTTCTTCCACCCGCCACCGCCGTAAGCGATTCGCAATGCGGCCATGGCAACCGATAGCAATACGGCACCCATCGGCGTTTCGCCACGCCACCAACTGTGGAGTAGTTCGATAAACTCCGTCCAGGAGTGGGGATCGTTATGCATTTTCATAGTCTCTAACCTCCGGCTTAAAAGCGGGGGCTGTGTGTTTAAAAGGAGTCAGGCCCTCGGGACGATTTAACAAGAAGGCATGTCGAGGATGGTTCCCGGGACCTTAATATTTACCTCTAAGAGGTGCATTTTGATTTTGGCAGGCCTGCTGGCTCACTTTGAGTGACTCAATCTTCTTGATGAGTCCGCTGTAGAGAAATGGGTGCAACTGATCGCATAGGCTCTTATAGCCTCGTGCAAGACTCATTTTTTCATTAAACCAAGCCAGATGGGCAAGGTAAGGATCATGAAACATACCTAGGTGCTTGTTCTTACCATTAACCTTTATACCGGCCTGAAACTTTGTAGAACCTTTTTTAAGGCAAACACCAATAGGATAATCGCCCCTCATGGCATCCCCAGAAGTAACGAAGCTATTGAGCGCTTGCGGGATAAAGATGCAGGTTTTACCGGAATAAACTTTGTTTCCCGGGAAAAGAAGGTCCTTATCAAGCTCGAATCCTGGAAGATAATTCTCGTCGTAGAACTTTTTAAATGCACTAAAGAGATGCCACTCTTCATCAACCACGCACCCATCATAGCTAGGCCTGTAAGAACTACCTTTCCCATAGCATCTCTTGAGCATCCCATGCCAAACTCTAAATGCTCTTATTTTCTTCCCACCCACAAAAACAGGATGCACATCTAGCTTACCGACTCCGAAAATAAGACTTCCTTTTGGTTTCATGGTTACGTTTGCCTTCTTTGAGATGAACCTTTGTCGCATAGGAAATCAGCCCGTCGAGGCTCGCCAGCACTAACTGACTTCCTCAAAGGCTCATTTCAAAGGGTATGGTTCGACGTGGGTTGAATGCGCTGCGGTGCGCGAAAAAAAAGCCAGCGACAGGCTGGCAATGTGAGGGTAAGGCAATGCCGGCTCTCTGGCCGAAGGGTCCCAGGCAGTGGGTTCTGTGTGCGGCGTACCGCAAATAAAAAAGCCCCGCACGATGGCGAGGCTGTTAATTTTTTGTCGACCTACGAAGCTATGGCGACGATATCAGATTTACATGAAATATATGCGTTTCAGTTCGGTTTTGCAAGAGTTGCGTGTGAATTTGTCGCCTTTTGTTGTGAACGTGATCGCGTTACTGAGATAAGCGCACCGCTATCGAGTCGCTTAAAGCTGTTACGCATAGCCATCCAGTGAGGCAGATAGGTTTCTGTCCAAGTGGATTTCGCAACGCCAGCCAGTTCTGCCAGCGCCTGATATTCGTACGTCTCACGCCCTGCCAGATCCGCTTTGACGTCCTGCGCCGCCAGCCAGATAAGCTTTTTCAGACGCTCCATCGTCTTGCCGGCCACCCTCTTCGCGCCGAGCTGCTCCCGGAACTCTGCCCACGCCCACTGGGTTATCGCCACCTGGTACTCGAACCGGATATTCTCGCTGTAGTTCCAAAGCAGCCATGCCTTCTGGTGGTCTTCCAGCGACAGGACGGCGCGGCGCCAGGATGCGGTTACGAACTCAACCGGGCCAACCAGCGCGATGGATGAACCCTTAGCGCGGGACTGGCTGCCACTCATCGCCGGTCCATCAGGGTTAACTTTGCGGCCGGTGACCGGATCGGTGATTTTCTTTCGGCCCCGGCTGCGCGCCGTCGCAGTGAACTGCGCGTTCTCGGCGAAAGCTACCAGCTGCCCTTTCGTCGCCCCGCTCAGATCTGCGGTCGCCACAATGAGCTGCTGACGTACGTATTCCAGTTGCTGACTGTTCATGCGGCTTCCTTTTGTGGCTGGTTGGTTTTGGTCTGGCTGTGCTTTGCTACTGGCGGCATGTTGGCGCGCTTAACGCTATCAACCTGGTATCGGGTTATCTCGTCTCTGGTCACGGCGCGCACTCCCCAATAATGATCTGCCCCTTCTCTCCCCAGACCTTTGTGATGCGGCAATCCCAGATGTGAGCATCATCCTCATAAAGCGCATCCATCAGGGCTTTCAGCATGTTGTCGCAGTCTGGCTTGGCCTGGTGGGGCTTCCCGGCGAACTCCGCTCGTTTCTTCTTACTCCAGCTTGGTGGCATTGGTAGGACGAATGTCACATGTGATCCGTATTCAGGCATGGTCAGCTTGCGCAGGCGGACCTCATCGCAAAAAGCGCGATAACGCATTACAGGTGGACGCTGCTTCCACTTATCCGCGCGGGTCATGCGAGGCTTGCCGATTGGTGTGATGTCGTAGATTTTCATGCAGGCACCACCAAGCCACGACGGGCAATCTGAATAATGGTCAGGACGATGGCGCGATCCATTAACTGGCGGCGCTCGTCACGGCTAAGCCCCTTCCCGTTATCAATCTCTGAATGGCAGGTGACACAGATAGCGGCGGTGGCGCAGTCGTCTGTCTTCATGCCAATTCCCTTACCTTCATTGCGGTGTGCTACCTGTACGCCCCACGCTCCGCAAAGGACGCATTGCTCAATCTGGCCGACTGCGGCGAGCCACTTCTTGCTGCGGTAGGTTTTACTCATGGTCACCACCTTGCACCTGAACCAGCGTGAGGTTTCCGCAAAACACCGCTCCTGTGTCGATGTACATCTGGTTGGCATACTTCAGGGGCTGGCGCGCAGGGGTGTGGCCGAAGATAAACAGATCAGCACCGGCTATCGGCGAGACGATGCCGCCCTGAGCGTCGCTAACCCGCTCACGATTCCAGATGACCATGTCTTTCGGGACCGGCTTCTCGAACGCATATTCGTTATGCGGGTAGTCAGCGTGGCAAATTACGATTTTCCGATCGGAGGTAACCAGCTCGATGATGAGTGGTAACTCAGCTGCCTTGTGAACCAGAGCCTTAGCCAGCACCTCTTTGTCATAGTCGAGATTGAAGAACCAACCGCCACCGTTTACCAGCCAGTGATTGACGTTTCCATGCTCTGAAAGCCCATCAACCATCATCTGCTCATGGTTACCGCGCACTGCCCTGAACCACGGCATAGTAATCAGATCCAGGCACTCGACGTTTTCCGCGCCGCGGTCAACAAGGTCACCAACCGAGATCAGCAAATCACGCGCAGGGTCGAACGAAACCTTTTCGAGCTCATTCATCAGCAGCGTGTAGCACCCATGCAGATCGCCGACGACGAAGATATTGCGCCAGTCAGCGCCATTAATTCGTTGATACATGCTCATGCTGATTTTCTCCTCGCTGCCAGGCGCAGCCATTTCTGATCGACGAGACGGGCGGTGTAGCCCTTGAGGGTTGGGATTTCAGATGGCTTGAGTTCCGGCTTGCGCTTGCGGCGAGTCCGGACCCGGTAGATTTCGTTGGTGATGATGCGATCGAGAGGGCTAGCCATTACGCAACCCTCCCGAAGTAATCACCTGAGTAGCGAACTTCACGGAGTTGCACGCCGTTTTGCACAGCAAATGCCTGGCTGTATTCGATGAGACTGGTCATGCGACGGATGCCCATCTTCGCAGTGCTTTCCCGGATGGCGCAGAACTCCCCTTCCAGACCCGGCACCACTTCACCAGGCTTACCGGTGGCAATGGCATGGCCTGAGACATACAGGACTTTCCATGAAGCGAGGTCGCGCGACTTGCCAGCCCATTGCAATTGCTTCGCTGTATCGCCACAGAGAGCGTGGAAGAGGTCGTTTTGGGCGAGAGTGCGGTCAGCCTCAGAAAACTTCACCACGAGCGGCAGAGCGTCGTTAACAGGCAGCTTCCTGATGTAGTCGATGAGGTTATCGCGAACGCGTTCGTCGCGGAGGTAGAAAACAGGCTGTTTCATACGCCACCTCCGAGAGGTAACGCAGAATACAGAAAATCGCAGGTGCATTTCTGCATCTGTGACAAGGTGATACGTTCAAGTTGTGGTCGCATTTAAGTCCCCTTAAATGCGCAGAAGTCACCAACGGGTGTTCAGGCCATCAGCACAGATAGTATGGACGGTTGATTCAACAAAATCAACGCGAGAAAAAGGCCTCCGGAGAGGCCTGGATGTTACTGCTGGCTGCGCTTTACCGGCTCAATAATTTCAAATCTAATTCCTTCCCAAGTAAATGCTGTGGCCCCACGCAAATGCTTTTTCACATCCAAATCGGTTCCGCTGCGCATCCTGCGCCTGTGCGAGGAAACCCAGTGCAATATGGGTGAGTGTCTTCCCGTCCGTGTGAGTGGCGTACTCATCGCGTAAAATAGGGATTTAATATGCTCCTTAGTAATGCCAAAACCAATTTCTTTCCCTTCGGCTTTAGCAATTACGCACCAGTCTTCAAAAATCTCGTCCATCGACTGTAAGTGCATGGCTGTAATAAGGGTTTGACGATTGACGGGATGGTTTACGTCTAACATATCGTCATCATGAAAATCCCAATCAATATCACCGCGCTTGTCAGTTGGGCGAAAAATGTAACCATTCTTCATTCTGGTAAGGCAGTTATGAAGCACGCCATCTTTTGTTAGGGTTAGATAAAAAATCTCATTCCTTACCTCACCATCCTGAAGGATATTCAGTGTAGTTTTTAGAGCTTCACCACCACCCGTGCGAATAATATTTTTTGGCAGTTGGTTTACAAACTCAACCGATGTTAAACCAAGCGCATCGCACCCGGGAACATATGAAATAGTAGATGAGAACCGTTTCGCTGGCTTAGCTAAGCTTACGCCATTTAAGATGAACTCTCCTTCATCGTAAGGGATATAAACCCTGTTGGAAATTGCCTTCTTGAATGACTCCATGCCATTTGAATTTTCTTTTGACGAGCCTTTCCTGCCAGAGATTCCGCAATAAGTACCCGAGGTAATCATAAGCAATGATGCTATCAGCCTTTCCTCAAACTCATCTTTAGTCCATAAATCCATCACCTCACCTCCTGCTGCGGTGCTGCTGGCAGTGGCATCCAGTGGGTGACTAATATGTGTTCGATGCAGCATGCGGCAGCTACGTCAATCCTGTCGAAAAACAGCCCTGAATGCTCATCAAAGAACGATACAAAGCAATGGCCCATCTTGTTTCTGGTGAGAACCTCCTGCTCGTCCTCAGGCATCCGCTCACTGCAAGCCACCCAACCATCCGGAATCACCGGAGAGTTGCCATCGGCACCCTGAAGCATGGCGGCGCGGCAGGCTACCCACACCTCCCATCTTGCTTGTGTTGCCTTATCAGCGTATCCAATACCGTATTTGTGCAGGTTAAATCCATGGTCTGATTTACGCTCAGAAGCTTCGAACAGAAGGCGTAATGCGTCGAAATCAGGCGCGGATACCGGCGCTGGCGGGGCTGTGTAGAGATCCCCAACAGTCCGCTCCATCGCCTCTCCTAAATCGCGATATGCTGGCGTTGATATAATGCTGCTATCCTTCAGATCATCAGCCATAACAAACGCCACAGCCTCCGCTTCGAGCGATGACAGCGCGATACGCAGGGCTTCAAGCGTGTTGCTGTCATCTTCGTCCAGGCCGAACGGTATTTCATCTCGCATGCTTTCGTGCTGGCTAATGGCCTTCTGCAGCCATTCTTTGGTAATAGTGCTCATGATGCCTCTCCTTTACCGGCTGCAGCGCGGTCGATCCGTTCAATTTCAGCCAGAATAAGTGCGCCAGCTTTCACAAGGTCACGACGCGGCCCAGATTGCTTCCACCAATCAGGAGCCCACGGCCAATGCGCTGGCGTTGAGAAGCCTTGATTGTGTGCGTTAATCGCATAGCAAGCTGCAGCATCTGCCAGCTCACTGTTTTGATAGGCGTCGTCATGCTCCGATGTCCAACCCTCAACAGCCCTCTGCCGCTGACGCTCTGATATCACATCCAGAAGTGCAGGATTGAACGCCAGCACCTCCAGCTCCGCAATACGCTTGTCTTTGGCTTCCAGCTCATCCAGCAGCGCCTCTGCCGCGATGTAAATAACTTGGCGCTCTCTGTCTGCCGGGTCGCTGTAGCACTCCTGCATCATCTTGAACTCTTCACGCAGCTTCTGTTTGTCGATGTTGCTCATTGGGCGGCTCCGGGCTTGCGAGTTAATTGATTGATGTAGCGCTGCAATTGATTCCAGATACCTACATGAACGTTGTGGGCATCCACGCAGATGTTGTGAATTTCCACATCCTTAACTCCCTGCACGCCGACCATGCCGACTTCATTAAGTTCATGCATTTTTGAAGCGCTGACACGCTGAGCCTTGCGCATACGGTTTACTATTTTGCGATGTGTCATGACTGCACTCCTTTGCGAAGCTGGGCGGCGAAGTCACCGCAAATAGTTGCCGCTGCATCAAGGCCGACCTGTTCGTCCTGATAGCAATTAACAATTGCATTGCTAATTTTCAGGCAAACTTCATCTACTGCGGCGGCCCGCACTTCAGCCAGGAAAGCGTCGGTGGCTGGGGTTTCGATTTCTGGCTTGGCATATACCGGCCAGCAATCAGTTCCATCGGAGTTTTTGTGTCCTGCCTCGTCATGAACATCAAGATATTCACCGCATGGGAGCGGGTCTTCCCAGGTTGGTGGAATAGCGTGCCAGGATAGATATGCTTGAGGCTTATCAAACGCACCCTTCAGCCCCGCATTCTCCGCAGCCAACGCCGCGCATCTGGCTTCACCTTCAGCCACGCCAGCCTGGTACGCTTCGAACATGTGCTGCGTCATCTCGTACACAAAGCTTCTGTCGTCTTCCATCGCTGGCGAGCAGCCGTTGTTGTTCTTGGTAAACCACTCGATAAATTTCTGTTTCATACCCCTACCCTCCCCCAAACCATCAATACCCTTCTCATCGCCGGACTGTTCCGGCACTCCTGAAATATTCCGTTTGTGCAGCTGCGCGCGGTGCCGTCCTGCTCTTCCGGCGTCGCCAGGCGATAAGTCACCGTTCGCCAGACCTTGCTCACCCGGACAATCTTGCGGGCCCGCTCCAGATCGATCGCGCTCTTCGTGATGCAGTTGATGGTCATGCCGCACTCTGTGGCCACATCTTTCGCGGTGAAGGTCCGGTGCGTTTCGAGATAACGCAGAATTGCCTGTTTGCCTTTCATCGTCTTAGCACTCATAGTCAGCCTCCTGTTGCATCTGGCCGCTGTAGGTGAAATCTACCGGGTCCAGGCCGGAGTAGCGGCTGCTGAAGTGGTAGGTTTTTTCTGCCCCCGGCGCATGGCGGGACTTCACACAGATGATTTCTGTGATGCCTTTCAGTTCGGTGTTCGGGTTGTATTTCTCATCCCGGTAGATCATGAAAATCACATCGGCTTCCTGCTCGATAACACCGGACTCGCGGAGGTCAGCTGCGACCGGGCGCTTATTAGCACGTTCTTCGACCTTACGGTTAAGCTGAGCCAGTGCGATGACCGGGCAACGCAACTCTTTCGCCAGGTTTTTCAGGCCGGTGGCGATCTCCCCTACGCTGCGGTTCATGTTCTCAGGGTCAGACATGCGCATCTTCTGGAGGTAATCGACAATGACCACACCAAGTCCACCCAGTTTCTTGCTCATTCGCCTGGCTTCCGCTCGCACCTGATGAACGCTGAGGGATGGCTTGTCGTTGATATAGATCGGGGCTTCGATGAAATCCTTCATGCAGTGGCCGACCTTTCCCCAGGCACCATCCATCACGCCGCTCTGCTTGCTGAGTAAATCCTCTTTGCTCACCCGTGCCCGGTGGAACGCGACACGTTCGGAGATCTGATCAACTGGCATTTCCAGGCTGAAGAACAGCACCGGCTTTTTGTTTTTCAGGCCTACGGTTTCTGTCACTGTGGTGCTAAACATGGTTTTCCCCATGCCAGGACGTCCACCAACGACGATAAAATCGGTGTTGTTGAACCCGCCAAATGCGCTGTCGATGGTCGCCATGCCCAGCTCGGTTTTGTGCTTCCAGATATCGCCACTGATAATCGACTGGATAGTCTCAAGAGACATGTCGATCCCGGTGGTGATGTGTTCAGTTCCGTAGTCAGCGTTGTGCTCAATTCCAGAGATGTCGGCCTGAATGCTGCCAATGATGTCAGCAATACCCTCGGTAGTTGGTTCGGACAGCTTCTGGATCCCGACCTGTAACGCCAGGGTCATACGGCGACCAAGGTACATTTCCCTAAGCTTCTCGCAGTAGCTGGCAAGGTTAGCGAACGATGGCGTGTTTTTGCTGCATTCAGCCAGGTAAGCGAATCCCCCGGCACTTTCCAGCGCGCCAAGCCGTTCAAGGTCGCTGGTCAACGTCAGCAGGTCTATCTTCTCCCCGGACTCGTTGAGGCGTTTGTAGGACCGCAGAGCAACCTTGTGAGGCGTTGCTGTGAAGTGGTCCTCAGTCAGCCCCTCAATCGCGTCAGTCGCCATGTCAACGCCGTCTGTGCGGCCCGCTGCGAGCATGATCCCGCCGATGACGGCCTGCTCAACGTACAAATCGATAAAACGGCTCATGCTTTGACTCCCTTGCGCTCACGGTGCTCGTTGATGGCCTGCTCGTAGACAGATCCCCAGTTCTTCGGATTCAGTATCCAGTCGAGAGTCAGCCATGGCTGATCGCCTCGGGTGCCGAACAGGGAAGACTTGCTAATCAGCTCGAAGGCCATTCCCATGTGCTTCAGTTCTCGCCAGTTGCCCTGGGTGGTTTTGCCGTTCCACACAGCTTCCAGGTCTCGATAGGCCGGACGGCGGCGGTTCCACTCATGCAGCGAAACGGCCTTTGAAGGGAATTTTTCATTCCAGAGCTTGATGATCTCTTCGTGCGGACAGGCTGCCGGATTGCTTCCCTGGCCATCAGCCCATATCAGGGCGTCTGACAGGTATCCATCAAAGCGGGTCATACGGCACAGGTTCTCTGGCTTGAAGCTGTGACCCCAGTTCACATGGGCCCAGCGAATAACGAGTTTCAGCTCTTCAGCGGTGTAGCACTGGTCTTTGCTCTTCACCGTGGAGAGAGCTTTCTCGAAAGGTGCCAGCGCAGCACAACGACTACCAGTTAGCTCGTTGAAGTAATCCATCACCTCCTGAGCGAGTGAGTTTTCCCCCTGGGGGGATTTAGGGGGATCTTTTCTTTCTTTCTTTTGAATAGTTTCTTTTGTGTTTAGCTGAGTTGGCTTATGGGTATTAGCTGACTTGGCTAATGTTTCATTAGCTGTTTCGGCTAATGATTTGCAATTTTGGCTAATGCTGAAATTCCAGTCAGAAATCACCTTATTCACCCCGATCGCCAGGCCGTTGGTAA
Organism: Enterobacter cloacae complex sp. S3; assembly: GCF_014930495.1. Lineage (NCBI taxonomy): Bacteria > Pseudomonadati > Pseudomonadota > Gammaproteobacteria > Enterobacterales > Enterobacteriaceae > Enterobacter > Enterobacter cloacae complex sp. S3. Next base: position 143,987 of record NZ_JADBRD010000028.1, read on the forward strand.
CGATGATGTTCATTGCAATCATCTCGTTCTTGGCCTTGCAGACATGCGTATGGTGAATGCCGGTCATTGCTGCAATCTGGGTATTGGTAATGCGGTCAAACTTTTTCCCGAACCCGTAAGTTTTGCGGATCACCGCCAGAACGACCTTCAGCTGGCGAGCCGTTAAATCAGCAGCCATAACCGCTTCCAGCAGCTCGTTAGCGATGCGGGTATACCCATCATCGATATCTGCCACCTGACGCTCCACGACCGATACAGACGGTCTGAAAGGTATTACTTTTGCGAGATTACCCACGGCCACTCTCCTTACGTTTCAGCTCTTCCAGGATGGCGCGCATCTTCTCTGCCACAATCGGGTTAACCGAGCGGATGAAGCGGTCGCGGGTTATGTTTTTATGTACAGCGGTATGGTAATAGCGTGGATTTTTTGCCATTATTCCTCCTGCAACTACTCTCGTTTTTGCACCAGAAAGTCGGTTCTGTTCGCGCAGACCGGCTTTCGCCATTTCTGTAGTTCTCATATAACCCCCAGCATCGACGTCACCATCGTCATCAGCGGCCCTACTTGCTCCGGCATGAGGCGGAACAGCGACGCTATACCCTCGCTTACCTCTTTCATCTTCTGATGCTCTGGAGCGCCGAGGAGAACAGCCTGCTTTGCTTCAGCGCACTCTTTCATGGCCTCCGCAATCAACTCCTCTTTCGTCTTGCCTTTCACCAGACCGAACTGACGGGCCACCTGCTCGTTATCCCGAGCCATCACATCGACAATGACGGGGATCAACAGCATCAGCCCTTTGTCGTTCTTCGGGCCCGGATCGTTAATCATCCGGAAGAAGTTCTGCTTCGTGTTGTGTTCAGAACCTGCCAGTAACAACCCCTTCCCGCCGCGCGCCAGCCACTCTTTCGCAACCAGCTGAGAAATGTGAACCTGAGACTGGCCCGGCGTAGCTTTTTGCCATGCCTTAACTGCCTCCCGTATTCGAATTAGCTTACGGTTATTGCGCGGAACACTTTGATAAATCGAAATCAACGGACGTTGTTCAAGTCCGGTACTCTGTTGATACGCAAGTGAATGCATTGCTTTCCCTTTCGTTGTTAAGGCCGCCGGTTAGGCGGCAAAGATACCTGGATATAGAACTTCGCGAGGAAGCCCCGTCACTTCTTCGTACTTACGCATTTTTGTTACTGGAAGGCTGCCACCTCGCTTCTTAAGCATATTGATGGCCTGTGGCGTTACGCCGACCTTTTCAGCAAGCACCTTTTGAGAGCCGCCCACTGCATTAATGGCTTTCTCAAGCGGGGTGCTGACGTTGGATTTTTTGTTGATCATGTTTTGCTCCGCTCATGTGTAATCAACACCATGTTAATTCATGATGTGGATTAAATCAACATTATGGTGATGGAAAAAATCCACATGTTGTTTACCATGCATGGAGCGGAGGGTTTTATGAGTAGCATTTCTGAAAGAATTAAATTTTTACTGACAAGGGAAGGCTTGAAACAGCGGGATTTAGCTGAGGCTTTATCGACCAGCCCTCAGACCGTAAACAACTGGATTAAGAGAGACGCGTTAAGTCGTGAGGCTGCGCAACAAATATCTGAAAAGTTCGGTTATTCTCTTGACTGGTTATTAAATGGAGATGGCTCTCCAAAGAAAGATCAGGAGAGCAATATCCCTCCAGAGTCTGAGTGGGGCGTTGTTGATGCTTGGGATAAAGACACACCACTTCCTGCTGACGAGGTTGAAGTGCCGTTCCTGAAAGATATTGAATTTGCGTGTGGTGATGGTCGCGTTCATTGCGAAGACCATAATGGATTTAAGCTCCGATTCTCTAAAGCAACGCTTAGGCGAGTTGGTGCAAATAGCGATGGGTCTGGAGTGCTTTGCTTTCCTGCGTCTGGTGACAGCATGGAGCCAGTAATTCCTGATGGCGCAACGGTAGCTGTAGACACAGGCAATAAGCGGATTATTGATGGCGAGCTCTATGCCATCAACCAAGGGGAATTGAAGCGCATAAAGCAGCTTTATCGAAAGCCTGGCGGCAAGCTTTTAATACGTAGCATCAATCGCGATTATGACGATGAAGAGGCTGAAGAGACTGAGGTGGAAATCATCGGGTTTGTGTTTTGGTACTCTGTTTTAAGATACAGAAGATAACAAAATCAATAATATTTCACTCAACTTTTTGTGATGTTAAGATGCTTCCGATTGCAATCAATGGAAATGAAACATGAAAAAAATAGTTCTGGCAGTGATTATAGCTACAGGCCTTGTTGGGTGCGCATCTTCTGGAAATCAGAAACTTAAGAACGAAACTGAAACCAGTGTTCAGACAAAAATTCAGGAAGGAAAAACCACCAAGGCAGAAGTTAAATCCTACTTTGGATCACCTGATGCCGTATCATACACTGATGGTGGCAATGAGATCTGGAAGTATGCATTCGCCAACGTGAAAGTGAACGGCACTACCTTCATTCCGTTCTATGGACTTTTCCATAATGGAACAAATGGCACTAAGAAAGAGCTGACCATCCTCTTCAAAGACGACAAGGTACAGAAATACACCATGTCAGAATCAGCGATTAATACAAAATCTGGATGGGCTGATTAACACCCGCCATTATCCATGCCCGGCCTCCCGGTCGGGTTTCTTCACCTTAGCGCTTTTCTGCCCTTCCTTACGATCTCCGCAGCATCCCTGTTAATCCCTTTTCCGATGACATTACCCGTCTCCCTGCGGTACTGCTCCAACTTATTGATGATGGTCTCCTGAGTCACAGGCAGATCCGCCAGCGATAATTCCATCACAGCCCGCCCGACAGCATGAGCCATCATGTTCAATCTTTCTTCATCCAAGTCCATCGCACACTCCTTTTTGATGTTTTTTGCAGCATATCACTTATGCCACCAAAAAATAAATAAACATACAAATCAACAAGAAACCATTAAATCAACAAAATAAATCCACAAGGTGTTGACCTATAAATCCACATGATGTTTAATTACTCCATCGAAACGACATCGACAGCTGAGCGAAGTTAGCCAGCGGCGGACAGCAAGTCGCCTGCTCATTAAGAATTCAACCAAGCAGCAAATCACCCGGAGCGCTCCTGGCAAATTGAAATGGCGCCCAATGGGATTGAGGCAGGTGTGTAACGCGTGGCGGGTATAGCACACGAAGAGGACTCCGCACCGGAATGGTTTGCTGCTCAGTTCCCGAACATCGGGGAAGCTTTACCAGCAGCTCTTTGCGAGGGGCTGACGGTAAACAAAGAGAGGAGTGTGTATGGCAGATAAAAAAACGGCGCCACTACTGCTTAACGTAGACGCCAGTGAGGTTCTCACTCAGTTCGGGGAGCTTTTAAAGTTACTTGAACTTCCAGCCAGTTCCTTTCAGGGAATTCCTGAGCATGTCGTCGATCTGTTTTTTGACCGTGTCCGTAGCCTGATTGACAACATCGTCCTTAGTGATTTCTCGACCACAGTCAGCACAACTGACGCCGGTGAAATTTGTCTCAAAGTCAAAATCATCGGGCTGGTTGAACATCTCACTTCCGCAGTCAGGGCACACGGTCCGCATGGTTTGCATGAATATATCCTTTCTACTGTTGGGGAGATTAAAGAGTAAGCGATTTCTTGCTGTTGGGGAATAGCGGGAAAGCGCGCGCCGGGCGCGGATAAATACCCCGGCACTCATTCAAGTTGAGGCTGCCAGGTAGGCGGCCTTTTTTGCGGGTAATTACAGAGGGTAAGGGTATGGAGTGGATTAAGTGCAGCGAGCGAATGCCACCTACCGGGAAATATGTATTGGCTCTTCACATTGAGAAATATCAGGTGGTTGTCTGCTGGCTCCCGAAGGAAGAGGTTTATGCGGGAGAGCATTTACGCGGCACCGGTTGGTGGGAAAGGGATGGGGATTTAGAACCGCGACCTTCTTATACGCACTGGGTGAACCTCCCCGCCCCACCTGATGAATAGACCCGCTCCGGCGGGTTTTTTATCGGCCATACATAGGCAGATTTTCGAGTCTGCCCATTTATGACAACCGGCGGCCATCCACCGCCCATTGAAACACTGAATAAATGCGTTGAAGTCTTGTATTAACCGTTCGGCGGCGCGGCCTTAAGCGCGGAGATGATTATGACTCTTATCGAATTGACCAAAAAGAAAATGGCAATTGAAGCCGAACTGGCTCAGTTGAAGGCGAAGTTTGTTGATGACACCTCACGCATCGGTAAAGAGCTGATTGCCGTGTCTGAAGGTATCAACCAGGCCAATAAAGGCCTAACGGTTGAGATGGTTAGGCATGGCATGACGATCATTAACTTCGGTGACCCGAAACAAAGCATGGAGCGGCGCGGGTGTGTTGAAGACGCGATTAACGACATTGCGTCGGGGTTCAACCGTCTGAGCGAGCGTTATTTTGGCACAAAAAACTACGCCCAATGGAGCGATCAGCGTGAAGACCATCGCTATGGATATGGCCCTAAACACGGCTCTATCTGCTTCAAGATCGGTTTAACTGGCACCGCACTTAATAAGCTGGCAAGCGGCGGGTTGAGTGATTACGACGCTGAATGCGCTATCTACTGCCTGATGAACATTGACGCCATCAATGCGGCAAACGCCAAAGCCCGGGAGGCATCATGACCGTAACCCACCACGGCAAGCAGTACACCGCCAAAAAGCTTAACGATAACGAGTGGCAGCTGACGTCGGTATCCAACCCGCGTGAAAAGCTGACGCTCAACCGCTGGCACATGAAGCTGGCTGGCCTCCTGGAGCAGGTTGAGGTGAAGGTATGATGCGAAAGCACAAGTTGCCAAGTGCTGAGGAGATAGATTCCTTGCTGGATTACAACCCTGAAACCGGAGTATTTACGTGGAAAGTGACGAAATCAGGATGGGTTGTAAAGGGGCGGCCTGCTGGTTCAAAAAACAATAATGGCTATCTCCGAGTTGGTATTGCAAGAAGGCACTACTTCCTTTCTCGAATCGCATTTTTCTTATGCACCGGGGAATCACCTGAAGAAGTAGACCATATCAATGGTGACAGAACAGATAACAGGGCGTGCAACTTAAGAGCCGCAAGCCGTCATGAAAACTGCCTCAATAAGTCGGTAAGAAGCGACAGCAGGACTGGTGTAAAGGGCGTCTCATGGCGACCGGATGTTAAAAAATGGTCTGCACGATCAACTGATTCATCGGGGAAGAGAGTGTTTTTAGGTTACTACCGCACCATCAGAGATGCGGTGGCTGTCCTTAATGATTTTCGGAGAGAACAGCATGGTGAGTTTGCAAAAAATTAGCAGCAACTTGCACTACGGCACCACCCCGCTCATTCGCCAGTGCGTTACGCCCGGCATGATGGCAATGCATGAAGGCCGCACTTATCGCGTCTCAGCAGTCATTCAGGAGCGTAAATGGGTCTACCTTCACACCGATGCAGAAATAATCCGCCTCAGTGACTGCGTGATTGACGTCCTTCTCGATGGCACAGGTCTTCCAATTCAGCGCGGAGGTGAGCATGCAATGGGTTAAATACTCTGAACGCAAGCCAGATGCCGCCGGTGTTTATATGTGGCGAATGGGTAGCCGAAAAGTTAAAGGGCTTGTCGTTATTGCCCGAGCTAAATTTCGCCTTCGTGGCGCTGGTTACGAAGATGTTCTTTCTCCTGAATTTGACCGTTGGGACGGATATTCGGTTGTTGTGCCAGGCGAACTTCAATGGGCTGAAGATGATGGATCGCTGCCGGACATTTCTTTCGAAAATCTCCCTGACGCAACAGAGTGTCCATTTTGCAAGCGACAGCCAGCAATTAAAGCGTTCGAATGGGATCGCGGTTGCAGGATTGGTCCAGAGCCATACATCCTCAATCAGTTCCAATTGAAGTGCTGCGGATGGATCGCTCCTGTTACCTTCGACTCACCAATTTCTGCCATAGAGTCCTGGAACTCAAAACTTTCTAAGTAACCACCCTATTCAACCGATCGGCCTGGCTTTCTGCGGGCGGGATCTGCACATCCAAATTTCAGGAGAAACCATGAGCGAAGTAACGGATTTAGTCGTCATTGAGAAACAGAACGCAATGGCGGTATTCACCACCAAAGAGCAGCTCGACCCTATTATTGAGGCGATCGAGAAAGAAGCTCGCAGCCTGGTACCGGATGTGTCGACCCGCAAAGGCCGCGACGCGATCGCATCCATGGCGCATAAGGTTGCCCGCTCCAAAACCTATATCGACAACGCCGGCAAGGATCTGGTTGCCGAGCTTAAAGCCCTGCCGAAGCAGATCGACGAAAGCCGCCGCATTGTGCGTGAGCGGCTGGACGCGCTGAAGGATGAAGTACGGCGCCCGCTCACAGAATGGGAAGCCGAGCAGGAACGCATTAAGGCTGAAGAAGCCATGAACGCGATGCACGCCGAAGCGCTGGAGATGAACATCAGGTTCGATCAGGAGCTGGCTGCCAAGTTCGAAGCGGACCACGAAATGGCCCTGCTGATGAACAAGGATTTCGACCGCGACCGCGAAGAGCAGCGCCGCCAGGCGGAACAGGCACAGCGTGAGCACGAAGAGCGCATTAAGCGTGAAGCGGCAGAACAAGCCCGCCGTGATGCCGAAGCTAAGCACAAAGCAGAGATTGAAGCCGCAGCACGCCGTGAAGCCGAAGAAAAAGCTCGCGAGAAGCAGGAAGCGGAAGAGCGTGCACGACGCGAAAAAGAAGAGGCCGTTGCCGCTGAGCGCCGCCGCCAGGAAGAGGCAGAGGCCGCCCGTCTGGCCGAAGAGCAGCGCAAAGCTGAAGAAGAAGCGCGTCGCGCCGCGGACAAAGAGCACCGCCGCACCGTCAACCGTCGTGTCTACGCAGACCTTATTGCTCAGGGCATCCCAGAAGAATTCGCACAGAAAGCAGTGCTGGCGATTGCTGGCGGCAAAGTGCAGGACGCGCACATCAAATATTGAGGCGAATCATGAATATCACATGCGAGTGCGTAGACATGCGCACATCTGTCGGCCCCCATAACACCATCAAAGTTGAGATGGAAGGCGTTGTGCTGGCCGGTACCGTTAAAACCCGTGACGTACTACCCCAGCTCGACGGCGCAGAAGTCATTGAGTGGCTGGCTGAGCAGGGTTACGTCATCACCCATCAGGAGCGTGCAGCATGACGGCAGCAGAACGGTGGGATGAAGAGTCATTCCTTCGCCTTATGCGCGACGAGCTGCCGGAAAAGCCGGAGGGTGATGACGAGCCAGTTAACCTGGCCGCCGAGCGGCAGAGCCCGGTCATTAGCTGGGATGAGTTTGTGGGGAATTACACATGAACCTTGATGATTTAGATGCGCCATTTGCAAGTGAGGATATTGAGTGGCGCATTCAGCAGGTGGGAAAAAACAATAACGGAATCTGGGCCAAGGTGCTGGCCTACGTAACTAACCGCGCAATCATGAAGCGGCTGGATGAAGTATGCGGCAAAGCTGGCTGGCGTAACGAATACCGCGATATTCCGAACAATGGCGGCGTTGAGTGCGGTATTTCCATCAAAGTTGACGGCGAGTGGATCACCAAGTGGGATGCGGCAGAAAACACACAGGTTGAAGCTGTGAAAGGTGGTCGCTCTGGCGCCATGAAGCGCGCCGCCGTGCAATGGGGGATCGGTCGTTACCTCTACAACCTGGAGGAAGGGTTCGCAGTGGTTTCAGCAACGCGCGCGCCCGGGTTCCAGTACGCGAAATCAAAAGAGGTTGGCGTTTTCTATTGGAAGGCGCCTGCTCTACCGGGATGGGCATTGCCATCAGGAACACCAACCGAGCAGGACCAACAACCGCATGATGGTCACCAGCGACGAGACCAGGCACCTCAGTCCGTGGATGCGGACAAAATCCTCGCCGAATTCTCTGCATACGCTGGCTCTGAAAACGATAGCGATCGGCTTAAGCATAGCTATGAAGACACATGGAAATTGCTTAACGGATTTACTGAGCACCAGAGCAAATGCAAAGACGTTACTGGCATTCGACTCAAAGAACTTAAACAGGCGGCTTAAATGGCAAAGGGCATCAACAAAGTGATCCTCGTCGGCAACCTCGGGCAAGACCCCGAGGTCCGTTATCTTCCGTCCGGCGGCGCAGTGTGCAGCCTGACACTGGCGACATCTGAGTCATGGCGAGATAAAGCCACTGGCGAGCAAAAAGAGCATACGGAATGGCATCGCGTTGTTCTGTTCGGAAAGTTGGCTGAGGTGGCCGGAGAATACCTGCGCAAAGGATATCAGGTCTATATCGAGGGTCAGCTGCGCACCCGCAAATGGACAGATCAGGCTGGCGTCGAGAGGTACACCACAGAGGTGGTGGTAAACGTCGGCGGAACGATGCAGATGCTTGGTGGCCGTCAGGGCGGTGGAGCGGCATCGGCAGGTGGAAGCACGGCGCAGGGCGGAAATCAGTTTAGCGGCGGCGCGCAGTCTCGCCCGCAGCAGCAGTCTGCACGTGCACCTTCTAACGAGCCACCAATGGACTTTGACTCAGACATACCATTCTAGGAGCCGAATATGAAGACCTGTTCCAGATGCAATCAGCAGAAGGAAGAAAGGGAATTTCAGATTAGAAGAGCATCCAACGATGGACTTTCAGCAGCATGTAAAGCCTGCTTATCAGATTACGATCGCAGTAGAGCAAACCTTCCCCAGCGAGTTAAGGCTCGCGCTGAGTACCAAAAATCTGACAGAGGAAAAGCCAGAGGCAATGCTGCAAAAGTCAGGTTCTCATTAAGAAACCCATGGAAAAGAAAAGCCCACATCATCGTGGGCAATTTTTTGCGCGATGGGAAGTTAATCCGGCCTGTGACATGTGAGACCTGTGGCGTTAAGTGCAAGCCGCAGGCCCACCACTGCGATTACAGCAAGCCAACCGAAGTTATGTGGCTCTGTACTTCATGTCACAGCAATTGGCACAAATTCAACACACCAATTTACCCTTTTGAATCATCTCCCGGTCAGGAGAAACCAATGAACAAATTTACCCACGAGTATCGAAAATATCTTCTCCGGCCAATCCCTGACCGGAAGCTTTCACCCTCTGAGCGAGCCGATCGCAAAGAGCTTTACCTAATCATCCAGCAAGAAAGAGCCAACGACGATTCACCCCCTTCCCCATCCAACTACACGCCAGCTGACCCATACCTAAACGACAACCGCAAAGGCCTCGGTGGCGCTTCAAGGAGTGACTAATGACTCACGCTCACGAAGACATCAGGGTTGGCACACTGTGCCTTCCCTTCTTTGGTAACGGCTGGCTAATACCATGGGGTGAAGTGGTCAGCAATCCATTAAAGGCGCAGCGGCTCGCTGAGGAATATCGGGAAAGGCAGGAGGCGGCATGACAGATTTCACCGGCAGCAACACGCCAGCGGATCAGCGCGACCTCTGGCGCACTCCACCAGCCCTTTTCGCTTCCCTTGATGCTGAGTTCTGCTTCCAGTTGGACGCCGCTGCGGCTCCGCATAACGCGCTGTGCCGGAGGTTCATCACCGCCGAGCAGAACACGCTGGAAACGCCCTGGGCTGATTACCTGAGCATTCCGGGCTACGTCTGGCTGAACCCGCCGTACAGCGACATCACGCCGTTCGTTAAGAAGGCCGCCGCCGAGAGCGCCAATCAGATCGGGACGGTCATGCTGGTACCGGCAGACACTTCGGTTGGCTGGTTCAAGGAAGCTATCCAGACCGCCAGCGAGGTTCGCTTCATCACCGCCGGGCGGCTGGCATTTATAAACCCAGTCACCGGTAAGCCAGTCAGCGGAAATAATAAAGGCAGTATGCTCATCATCTGGCGACCGTACCCGCGTACACACTGCCACTTCGCAACTGTGGACCGGGACGAGCTTATGGCTTTCGGAGCGAAACTTCTCGCCCGTCGGGAGGCCGCATGACGCCAGAAACAGACAACGCTATCCGCGCCGCCTGCCGCCGCTGCACCGAGGAAATCCAGCAGGCCATGCGCAAGAAGCCAAAGCCAAACTGGAACGAAACGGTGCCTCCCATCATCAATAAGCATCACAAGAAAATTGAAGCTCTGGGAGTTAGCCTCCTGGAGTTCGTAGTCAAAACTGGCCGCCTTAACGGGCGGTTTGGAGCCGAACAATGAGTAAATACAGAAAAGGCGCGGTATACCTCCGAAAAATGAAAGCCGGCGATAAATCGAATGACTTTCGCACTTATATGCGCATGGCGATGTTCAGTGACAAAAAAGCGTGGAAACACCCCGAGAAGATTAAGCCTGTCGTGCTCGTTCAGTATGGGATGAAGAATATCGTAAGTGTCTTCATGAATATGGATGACGCTACCGGTTGCCTGTTCAGTGGGGCGATTGAAAAGCGTGCGCGTAACTCCCGACACAATCCTCGCCGCGGCATGCCTTACACAAAAGGCGACCTGAAGAAAGCTTTCCGAAAGTGGGCATTCAAACACAATGCGGAGCGTGCCGCATGAAGGCACTAATCACCAGGGAGCTTAAGGCTCCCTTTTTATTGCTGGCGTTCACCTTCAACCGAATTAACAGACAGTTCCGGGAGCATTGACCATGGCCGATATAATAGATACCGCAGCAGAGATTGAAGAGCTTCAGCGTAACGCTGCCCTTTCCGCTCACCGCATCAACCGAAACGCCGTATCAGCTGAGCATTGCAGTGAGTGCGGAGCTGCTCACTGGCGAAATTGGCGTTCATACAGAAGAGTTCCTGAAAGACTAATCCCACCACCATCACCCGATGTGACGGCCGCCTGACAAGCGGCTTCTTTTTTTGGGAGTAAATCATGCAAATGAATCCAATCATCATGTTCATCGCGTTCTTTACCGCGCTGGGCGCTCTCATATCATTTCTTCACGAACCGGAAGGTGTGCAATGGCTGCTTTTAATGTGGGCGCATTAGTCCAGAAGAAGACCTGCGGTATACATGGCGTGGTGGATAGCCAACTGGAGCCGGAAGGCGATCACCAAAAGGCCTGGGTGCGTTGGGATGACGGCAATTATTCAGTGCACGCGGAAAACGAGTTACGCGCGGCCACGCCAGACGGCCCGAAGTTTTATAAAACGATGTCATAGGAGCGACCATGAGCGAAATGACCTTAATCGTGCCCAACGACTGGGTAACCGAAGAAAAGCTCGTCGAGATTACCGGCCTTCGCCCGGGCACTATTCAGCGGGCCCGCAAAAAATGCTGGATGGTCGGTCGGGAATATCTGCATGTTTCCCCGGACGGAGTGCCGAAGAAAAACAGCGAATGCATGTACAACCGCAAGGCTGTCGACCAGTGGGTTGAGAGCATGTCAAAGAAACAGCCGGGTGCGCGCCAATGAAGAACCGTTTATGCTTAGCGGGCTCTTGGACGTCAGGAGGGAATAATGGCTAAGTCAGCATACCCAACAGGCGTGGAGAATCATGGCGGTACGCTCCGCATATGGTTCATCTATAAAGGCAGCCGGGTTCGTGAAAGCCTCGGCGTGCCGGATACACCAAAAAATAGAAAGGTCGCTGGCGAGCTGCGCGCATCGGTGTGCTTCGCGATAAAAACCGGCAACTTCAACTATTCCGCCCAGTTTCCGGATTCGGCAAATCTGAAGAAATTTGGGGTTGAGAGTAAGGAGATAACTGTCTTAGAACTGGCAAATAAGTGGTCAGACCTAAAGCGAATGGAGATCAGTTCAAACACGATGAGCAGGTATGAATCCATCGTGAAAAACATGCTGCCGCGTATCGGCGAGAACAATCTCGTTTCGTCTGTCACTACTGAAGATTTGCTGTATGTAAGAAAGGAGTTGTTGACCGGTTTTCATGTGATGAAGAAGGACCACCGCCATCAGGTAAAAGGAAGAAAGTCATCCACGGTGAATAATTACATGATGCTGATGGCCGAAATCTTCCAGTTCGGCGCTGACAACGGCTACACAAAGGAGAATCCGTTTAGCGGAATTAACCGTCTCAAGAGGGCAAAGGGAGAACCAGACCCTCTTTCTACAGATGAGTTCATCAGGTTTATACGGGCGTGTGGCCACCAGCAGATGCAAAACCTCTGGTCTCTGGCGGTCTATACCGGCATGAGGCACGGGGAATTGTGCGGTCTGGCATGGGAGGACATTGATCTGCAGGCGGGCACTATCACGGTGAAACGCAATCTGACCCAAACGGATGAGTTCACCCTGCCAAAGACTGATGCTGGTACTGACAGAGTTATCTATCTTATTCAGCCAGCTATCGACGCACTGAAGAGCCAGGCGCATCTTACTCGACTTGGCCGGCAGTACGAAATAGAGGTGAAACTGCGCGAGTATGGACAGGCAGTTATGCATCCATGCACATTCGTTTTCAGCCCACAATGCATCAAACGTGGTCCGCGAAGAGGTTATCACTACGCGGTTAATTCTATTAACAAGATTTGGGCTCCAATTATCAAGCGCGCAGGCATACGCTACCGGAACGCGTACCAGTCAAGACACACTTACGCTTGCTGGTCATTGTCTGCCGGGGCAAACCCAAACTTCATAGCTACGCAGATGGGCCACACAGATGCCCAGATGGTTTATAAGGTTTACGGAAAGTGGATGTCGGAGAAAAGTGCCGAGCAGGTGTCCATTCTGAACCAGGCTCTTTCGCATTTTGCCCCACCCATGCCCCAGACCATTACACAGGTTCTCTAAAAACAATTAAAATCAGATGATTAGCAATGTTACTGCTACATTTGTATAACACGGGGCACAAAATGCCCTCGACCATAAAACGCGCTTATGTTGTGATCGGGGTTCAATAAATCACTAAACAAGGTATACTCCGGAGTTGTTTATTGTACTAAACGCTCCTGTGAGAGGATGCTACTGCGCACCTATGACTCAATTCGCTTCTCCAGTTCTGCATACGTTGCTGGATACCGACGCGTATAAACTGCATATGCAGCAAGCCGTTTTCCACCATTACTATGACGTTCACGTCGCGGCGGAATTCCGCTGTCGTGGCGACGACTTGCTCGGTATCTACGCAGACGCCATTCGTGAACAGGTCGATGCTATGCAGCATCTGACGCTGCAGGACGAGGAATATCAGTGGCTTTCTGGCCTGCCCTTCTTCAAAGCCGACTACCTGAACTGGCTGCGCGATTTCCGCTATAAGCCGGAGCAGGTCAGCGTGGTTAACGATAATGGCAAGCTGGATATTCGCCTTGAAGGTCCGTGGCGGGAAGTGATCATGTGGGAAGTGCCGCTTCTGGCGGTGATCAGTGAACTGGCTCACCGCTACCGTTCGCCGGAAAAAGGCGTCGAGCAGGCGGTCGCCGCGCTGGAAAATAAACTCGCAGCCTTCTCCACGCTGACCGAAGGGCTGGACTTGTCCCGCTTCCGCCTGATGGACTTTGGCACGCGTCGCCGTTTCTCGCGTGACGTTCAGGAGGCCATCGTTAAACGTCTGCAGCAGGAGCCATGGTTCGTGGGCACCAGCAACTACGATCTGGCACGACGCCTCAGCCTGACGCCAATGGGCACCCAGGCGCACGAGTGGTTCCAGGCGCATCAGCAGATCAGCCCCGATCTGGCTAACAGCCAGCGCGCGGCGCTGGCCGCATGGCTTGAAGAGTACCCGAATCAGCTCGGAATTGCCCTCACCGACTGTATTACGATGGATGCTTTCCTGCGCGACTTTGGTCCCGAGTTCGCTGAACGTTACCAGGGATTACGGCACGACTCCGGGGATCCGGTTGAATGGGGCGAGAAAGCCATTGCCCATTACGAAAAACTCGGCATTGACCCGATGAGCAAAGTGCTGGTCTTCTCGGATAATCTCGACCTGGCGAAAGCGGTCGACCTCTATCGCCATTTCAATACCCGTGTGAACCTGAGCTTCGGGATTGGTACCCGTCTGACCTGCGATATTCCTCAGGTAAAACCTCTGAATATCGTCATCAAACTGGTGGAATGTAACGGCAAGCCGGTGGCGAAACTCTCCGACAGCCCGGGTAAAACCATCTGCCATGACAAAGCATTTGTCCGCGCATTGCGTAAAGCGTTCGACCTCCCCTTGATCAAAAAAGCCAGTTAAGCGCTTACGGGAGCCTTTATGGCTCCCTTCTTATTATTTATTTCTCAATTCTTCTCTTTTGACTGCGAAATTTACTTGTCTGATAGCGGATGGCAGGTAACATAGATATCCCCCCATAAGGGTGGACAAGTGTTTATTTTTTCCGACTATTAACAGAGAGAATATTATGAGCGTTGTGCCTGTAGCCGACGTACTCCAGGGCCGTGTCGCCGTTGACCAGGAAGTCACCGTGCGCGGATGGGTGCGTACCCGCCGAGATTCTAAAGCTGGCATCTCCTTCCTCGCCGTCTATGACGGTTCCTGCTTTGATCCTGTACAGGCCGTCATTAATAATTCTCTGCCCAATTACAATGATGACGTTCTGCGACTGACAACGGGTTGCTCCGTCATTGTTACCGGCGTGGTTGTGGCTTCACCGGGTCAGGGCCAGAGCTTCGAAATTCAGGCCACTGCGATTGAAGTCACCGGCTGGGTTGAAGATCCGGATACCTATCCGATGGCGGCAAAACGCCACAGCATCGAATATCTGCGTGAAGTCGCCCACCTGCGTCCGCGTACCAACCTGATTGGTGCGGTGGCGCGCGTGCGTCATACGCTGGCGCAGGCGCTGCATCGTTTCTTCGATGAGCAGGGTTACTTCTGGGTGTCTACCCCGCTGATCACCGCGTCCGATACGGAAGGTGCCGGTGAGATGTTCCGCGTTTCGACGCTGGACATGGAAAACCTGCCGCGCACGCCTGAAGGTAAAGTGGACTATGACAAAGACTTCTTTGGTAAAGAAGCCTTCCTGACGGTATCTGGTCAGCTCAACGGCGAAACGTACGCCTGTGCGCTGTCAAAGATCTACACCTTTGGCCCAACCTTCCGCGCCGAAAACTCCAACACCAGCCGTCACCTGGCGGAATTCTGGATGCTGGAGCCTGAAGTGGCGTTCGCCAACCTCGACGATGTCGCTGGCCTGGCAGAAGCCATGCTGAAGTATGTGTTCAAAGCGGTGCTGGAAGAGCGTCCTGACGACATGAAATTCTTCGCAGAACGCGTAGACAGCGATGCTGTAGCGCGTCTGGAGCGTTTCGTCTCTGCCGACTTTGCGCAGGTGGACTATACGGACGCGGTGGCGATCCTCGAGAAATGCGGTGAGACGTTCGAGAACCCGGTTTACTGGGGCGTTGACCTGGCGTCTGAGCACGAACGCTATCTGGCCGAGAAGCATTTCAAAGCGCCGGTTGTCGTTAAAAACTACCCGAAAGACATTAAGGCCTTCTATATGCGCCTTAACGAAGACGGTAAAACCGTGGCAGCGATGGACGTACTGGCGCCTGGCATTGGTGAAATCATCGGTGGCTCTCAGCGTGAAGAACGTCTTGACGTGCTGGACGCGCGTATGGAAGAGATGGGCCTCAACCCCGCTGACTACAGCTGGTACCGCGATCTGCGCCGTTACGGTACCGTACCGCACGCCGGTTTTGGTCTGGGCTTCGAGCGTCTGATTGCCTACGTTACCGGTGTTCAGAACGTACGAGACGTGATCCCATTCCCACGTACTCCACGTAACGCCAGCTTCTAATCGGTAAAAGACTGAAATGGCCAGCAGATGCTGGCCATTATTTTATTCTGTATTGTCAGTTTTCGTCAGCGCAAAGTCAGCGTCTTTAAACCTTCCCCCCGTCACAACCACTACCTGTTACGTTTTGTTTCCGCGAAATATCCAGCCACAAAAAATAAACCCCATTCTTATTGCGATTATTACACCCTCAAGCGATAGCACAAATTTCGACCAATCTTACAGCCATCCGGAAGGCCTTTTGCAGTCATAAGAAAAAACGAGCCGTTTAAGGTCTGTTTATACGAATCGCCTTTATCTCAATTAATCATAAGGAATTCATATATATAGGATAGCCCTTGCTGTTTAATTCGCCAGGGAGTTCTGAAGTTTGAGATGGTTCACAAAGTTCCCAAAAATACATATTTAGTTACACATATTTTCTTTCTGTTACTTAATCTTGAGAATTGTAGCACTTTCAGGCTAGCGAAACGCTTCGCCGAATGGAAAGATGCCTGTCAGATACATAAAGACACCAAACTCTCATCAATAGTTCCGGAAATATTTATTGACAGAATTTATTGACGGCAGTGGCGAGTGTCATAAAAAAACCAATGAGGGTAATAAATAATGATGAAGCGCAATATTCTGGCAGTGGTAATCCCTGCCCTGCTGGTAGCCGGTGCAGCTAACGCTGCAGAAATCTATAACAAGAACGGCAACAAACTGGACTTCTACGGTAAAGTTGTGGGCGAACACGGCTTCACCACTTCTGGCGTACACAAAAACGCTGACTCCTCTTACGGCCAGATCGGCTTCAAAGGCGAAACTCAGATCAACGACCAGCTGACCGGTTACGGTCAGTGGGAATACCGTGCACGCGCCGGTGCAGCTGAAGGCGATCAGACTAACGTAACTCGTCTGGCTTTCGCTGGCCTGAAAATCGCTGACGCGGGTTCTCTGGACTACGGTCGTAACTACGGTATCGTGTATGACGTAGAATCCTACACCGATATGGCTCCGTCCTTCTCTGGCGAAACCTGGGGTGGCGGCTATGTTGATAACTACATGACCAGCCGTTCTACTGGCCTGCTGACCTACCGTAACAACAACTTCTTCGGTCTGGTTGATGGTCTGAACTTTGGCGTTCAATACCAGGGTAAAAACGATCGTAAAAACCTGAATGAAGCAAACGGCGACGGTGTTGGCCTGTCTCTGGGCTACGAGTTCGGTGAAGGCTTCGGTCTGATCGGTGCCTACAGCACCGCTAACCGTACGCTTGAGCAGAAAAAAGATGGTAAAGGCGATAAAGCTGAATCCTGGGCTGTTGGCGCGAAATACGACGCGAACAACATCTACCTGGCGACCGTTTATGCAGAGACTCGCAACATGAGCCGCCTGGGTAACAGCGGCGAAAACTATGTTCCGAATGATGATGGTAATGTTTATAACATTGCTAACAAGACCCAGAACTTTGAAGTTATCGCTCAGTACCAGTTCGACTTCGGCCTGCGTCCTTCCGTTTCTTACGTTCAGTCCAAAGGTAAAGACCTGAACGGCATCGGCGACCGTGACCTGGCGAAATACATCACCACTGGTGCGACTTACTACTTCAACAAGAACTTCAACGTGTACGGTGACTACCGCTTCAACCTGCTGGACGACAAAGATGCGTCCACCAGCTGGGTTGGCTCTGACAACCAGGCTACCGTTGGCGTAACCTACCAGTTCTAATCAGTACACCACTTTGTTATATGCTTAATGAACAGGGCTTCGGCCCTGTTTTTTTATGCGTGACAGAAAATAATGGCGACTTTTGAAAAGCCGCACGCTTTTCGTCGCAAACGGTTGGCATTTTGTAAATCTACCGTTAACCTGATAGCGGATTTCACTTCTGTAATCACAATGGAACTTCGTCATGTTTGAGAACATTACCGCCGCTCCTGCCGACCCTATTCTGGGCCTGGCCGATCTGTTTCGTGCCGACGACCGCCCTGGCAAAATCAACCTGGGTATTGGTGTATATAAAGATGAAACCGGCAAAACTCCGGTACTGACCAGCGTTAAGAAAGCTGAGCAGTATCTGCTGGAAAACGAAACCACCAAAAACTACCTCGGTATTGATGGTATCCCTGAGTTTGGTCGCTGCACCCAGGAGCTGCTGTTCGGTAAAGGCAGCGCAATTGTGAGTGACAAACGTGCCCGTACAGCACAGACCCCAGGCGGTACCGGTGCGCTGCGCGTAGCGGCGGATTTCCTTGCGAAAAACACCTCTGTTAAGCGCGTATGGGTGAGCAACCCAAGCTGGCCGAACCACAAGAGCGTGTTTAACTCTGCGGGTCTGGAAGTGCGTGAATATGCATACTACGACGCGGCAAACCACTCTCTCGACTTTGACGGTCTGCTGGCGAGCCTGAGCGAAGCGCAGGCAGGTGACGTGGTTCTGTTCCACGGCTGCTGCCACAACCCAACCGGTATCGATCCGACGCTTGAGCAGTGGCAACACCTGGCGAAACTGTCCGTTGAAAAAGGCTGGCTGCCGCTGTTTGACTTTGCCTACCAGGGCTTCGCCCGTGGTCTGGAAGAAGATGCCGAAGGCCTGCGCGCGTTCGCAGCCGTTCACCAGGAGCTGATTGTCGCAAGCTCGTATTCCAAGAACTTCGGTCTGTACAATGAGCGCGTGGGTGCCTGTACGCTGGTTGCCGCTAACGAAGAGACCGTCGATCGTGCGTTCAGCCAGATGAAATCGGTTATCCGCGCGAACTACTCTAACCCACCGGCGCACGGTGCGTCTGTTGTTGCCACTATCCTGAGCAACGATGCGCTGCGCGCTATCTGGGAACAAGAGCTGAACGATATGCGTCAACGTATTCAGCGCATGCGCCTGCTGTTTGTGAACACACTGGCTGAGAAAGGCGCGGACCGCGACTTCAGCTTTATTATCAAACAGAACGGCATGTTCTCGTTCAGCGGCCTGACCAAAGAGCAGGTTCTGCGTCTGCGTGAAGAGTTTGGCGTGTACGCCGTGGCCTCAGGCCGCGTGAACGTTGCTGGCATGACGCCTGACAACATGGCGCCACTGTGCGAAGCGATTGTCGCCGTACTGTAATTTGCGTCCATAAAAAAAGCCTGCGTTATGCAGGCTTTTTTTATTCTGGTTACCAGACAGGCATCTCATCCTGAAGGAACGGATTATGGAGCCGTTCGTAGCCCAGCGTCGACATCGGACCGTGTCCAGGGATAAACGTAACGTCATCACCCAGAGGCAATAACTTTTGTTTAATCGACTGAATCAGCTGCCCGTGATCGCCGCGCGGAAAATCGCTGCGTCCTACGCCACCTTTGAAGATCACATCGCCGGAAATCAGCAGACGGGACTGGTCATCAAAGAAGACGATATGGCCTGGCGTATGCCCAGGACAATGCAACACCTGTAAAGTCACATTCCCTACGTTAACTCGCTCTCCTTCGTTCAGCCAGCGATCGGGCGTCAGGGGCTGACACTCATCAAGGCCAAACATGCGGCTTTGGGCGGGTAACCCCTGCAGCCAGAACTCATCTTCTTTTTCCGGACCGACGATCGGCACACCGTAGTGTTTAGCGAGTTCAGCCGCTGCACCCACATGGTCGAGGTGACCGTGCGTCAGTAAAATCTGCATGAGCGTCACGCCGCTGTCGGCGACTTCCTGCTTGATTTTCTCAGCGTCACCGCCGGGATCGACAAGCGCGGCCAGTTTAGTCTGTTCGCACCAGATCAATGAACAATTCTGGGAGAACGCGGTAACCGGAATAATACGATAGTTCATACTGCTCCTGTGTTTCGTTATTACCAGTGCCGAACCGGACCGGTATCAATATGCACAAAATTGCTGCTGGGGTAATATCCTACACCACCTGCGCGCATAGATAACGCGGCTTTGCGAATATTGGCTAACGAAACGCCTTCAATATGGAAATCCATTGCCTGTCCCTTCGTGTGATAGCTTTTTTTGGCTACCCCGCGACTGTGGGCGCGCAGTTCATTATTGGTATCAATCGAACGATAGCCAGAAATGAGCTGCACCGGCCTGCTGGTGCCCAGCAGGCCCTGAAGGCGGAAAATCTGATCAAACAGTCCTGGATCGATGGCTTTTATTTTATTCGCGCGGAAATCACGGAAAAAATGGTTAAGTCTTGCTAATTCATCCTGAATATAGCCTCTGCCATCGAAAAACTCCGCTTTTAGCGACTCACCGGTATGCAGGTTATTGAGCGTTAAAACTCGCGGACGAGGTGTCGAGAGGGTGGCAAATGCTGGCGTCGGCAAGATGGCCGCTGCGCCAAGCGCAACACCACCTAACGCCAGCAGTTTGCGGCGATTAGCGTCAAATTTGTCCATGATAATCAGGTCTACAGGTAAAAGAAATCGTAATATGCTTAGCGCACGAAGGGCACCTTAACTGGCAAAACCAGGTACGTCAAGGCGCCCAACCCCAGTGAATACGCGGCTTACAGCGATATTGCCCCCTATTCACCCTAACTTACGACAATCATTTTTCCCGAACTGCTTCATTTACCTGATTAATTGTTCCGCTTTTGGCAAAATTTGTGCGCCGGATCGCGCGGTGAGATCATAATTGTAAATATCTGTACGATACTGGGTACGCCCGTCCTCACCCACAAATGCCGTCAGATAGTAAAGATTGACCGGAATATTGTGGCGAATATTCACGTAACGCGTATCCCCCTGCTTCAGGGCATCCGAGATACGCGTATCGTTCCAGCCCGCATCCTGCAACAGCATATTGGCCAGCTCTGAAGCTTTGTTCACGCGCACACAGCCAGAACTCAGCGCGCGCGTATCTTTCTGGAACAGATTGTGGTTCGGCGTATCGTGCAGATAGATCGCTTCTGAACTCGGCATGTTGAATTTGTAGCGCCCTAAAGAGTTATGCGCTCCGGGAGCCTGCTGGAAGCGGAACGGCAGATTCGACGCTGTGATGGTCGACCAGTCGACCATATAAGGATCGATGGCCTCTTTACTGTTCCATCCACGCATCACCGTGTAGCCATGACGCTCCAGATAACCCGGATCGTTCCAGACTTTCGGCAGAATGTCTTTACGCGCCAGCGTCGGCGGTACGTTCCACGGCGGGTTAACAACCACGTTATTCAGCGCGCTGCTCATCATCGGTGTTTTACGATCCGGACGCCCGACAATCACGCGGGACGCCAGCACTTCGCTGCCGTTCTGGTAATAGACCAGGGAATACGCCGGGATGTTAACCATAATTCCGGTAGAGAGCGTTCCCGGCAGCAAGCGCAAACGCTGGATATTGAGCGCCAGCACCCCTGCCCGCTGCGCAGGCGATACGTTCAGCCAGTCGCGCGTCGTCTGGCCAATGACGCCATCGGCCCCCAGCCCCTGAGCGGCCTGGAACTGTTTAACGGCCGCAACCAGCTCGCGATCGTAAGCAGCGGGTTTGTTGCTCAGGGCAACGGCTTTCTTCTCTTTAACTGGCGCTGACGGGCTGACGGCGACGTTTTGTGGATCGTCACCCGGGAGAACAATCTTTGGCCCGCCGTCAAGAAGACCAGAACGCGTCAGGATCTCGCGCAGGGCAGGAACATCGCTGCTCCACTGCCCCGGACGCAGCGTCGCGGTGCCGCGCATCTGCGGCCATGGACGCGTGTCCCCCACCAGCGTGAGGAGCGACTGGTGCAGAGTGGCATAGTGTGGATGCGCCGGTGCCAGGCTGGCAATAAAGCGCGGCAGTTCGCCATTGTCCAGCGCGAGCTGCCACTGGTTAATCACCGACAGCGCCGGCGTCGCCAGCTTGTACGGCTTATCGCTGTACAGCCAACGGTTGCCGTTGACCGGAATACCCGCCACGAACTGCAGGTAGCCCATCATGGCATCGGAAAGCACCACGTCCCGCGCCTGCCCGGTGACGGCAGGATCGGTTAACAGCTCAACCCACTTTGTAAACTGCGGCTGAAACCCTGCAATCGCAACCTCTGCCAGCTGCTGCTGGAAGGCGCGCACGGCATCGCGATTTTCCCACATCGGTTTCATATCGCGGGCAGCATAGAGGAGCGTGAGCTGGTTGATATAGACAGGCGTGTAGCCTGACGGCAGCTCCGACTGCAGCTGCTGGCTGAGCGATTCCGCGTCGATGCCTTCCGGCAGCGGTTTAATTCCGGCCATGATAGCCGTCGCCGGAGACTGCTCCAGCGGCTGGGACAACGACGTTGGCTGCGCGCCTGTCGTTGCCGAGCTGTCAGTCGGCACAATTTCAGGCTCGTCGGCCTGGGCGGTTAACAGCGGAGCAAACATCACTGCCAGGCATAAACTCAGCGCAGACAGCTGACGACCACATTCTTTCTTTAGCAACATCCCTTGCCCCCTGTTATCACGACATGCCCATCACGCTGGGGCTTTCTTTCATTATAGGTAGACGGCTAAGCTGTTGCCTTACCTTATGTAAAGAAGTTTAAAGATAACGCAGCCCCAAGCACAAGTTAAGTTTAAAAAAAAAGCGGCGCCAGTGCGCCGCTTCGGGTCAGAAGACGCTTCAGGAAGCGTCCGCCGTGGTTTCCGGCAACGACTCCGGCGGCTGCGGCGCAAAGCCGCGCAGCCCCACAACGTGAACGTGTTCGCTGTTCTGGAACACCTTACGCACCAGTTTGTAGGTGGTGCCCTTCTCGGGGCTGATGTTCTCCGGCGCCGCGATAATGAGCTGCATATCGAGACGTTCGCAAAGCTCGAACAGCGTGGCAATCGAGCGGGCATCAAGTCGCGCCGCCTCATCCAGGAACAGCAGTCGGCATGGCGAGATATCTTTGCCGCGCAGGCGGCGCGCTTCATCTTCCCAGCTCTGTACGACCATCACCAGAATTGACATCCCGGTACCGATCGCTTCACCGGTAGAGAGCGCCCCGGATTCCGCACGCAGCCAGCCATCTGAGCCACGGTTTACCTCAACTTCCATTTCCAGGTAGTTACGGTAGTCCAGCAGCTCTTCACCGATGGTTTGTGGCGTACGCTGGCCCATATCAATCTGCGGGTTCAGGCGCTGATACAGCTTCGCCAGCGCTTCGGAGAAGGTCAGACGGTTGCTGTTGAACAGATCCTGATGCTGCTCGTGCTGCTCTGAGAGCACTTCCAGCAGCGTCGCGTGGGCCTCACGCACGTTGACGTTGAGGCGCACGCTGTTCACCTGGCCAAACGACACGCTCTGCAGACCCTGGTTCAGCTGGCGGATACGGTTCTGCTCGCGCTGAATGGTTTTACGAATAATGTTCGCCACGCTGCGGGAGCTGATCGCCAGCTTCTGTTCGCGGGAGGTCAGTTCTTCCGTCAGACGGCCCAGCTCGATTTCCATCTGTTCGATGGCTTCGACCGGATCGTCGGTACGGATGATGTCCTGACGAATACGCTCGCGCAGGTGCTGGTAAACTGCCACGAAGAACTGGATTTTACGTTCCGGACGTTTCGGATCCTCCGACATGCGCAGCACGTCGCGCAGGTGTTCGTTATCCGCCACCGCCAGACGCAGCGCACCCAGCGCCTTATCCGACATGGAGCGCAGCTCATCGGCAGAGAGATACGCCAGCTCGCGGCGGTGCAGACGACGCTCAACGTTATTGTCTTTCACCATGCGCATCACCGCGCACCAGCCCGCCTTGGCGGTCACGACCTGCTCGCGCATTTCGTGATAGTCGCGTTCCAGCTTGCGCAGGCGACGGGTCAGGTTATCCATTTCGGCTTCGCAGAAGGTCAGCGCTTTTTCCAGCTGATTACGACGCGCGCGGTTATTGCTGAGCTGCGAATGCAGCTCGTCACGACGAATACGCGCGCGCTCTTCTGCCCCGCTGTCGGCACGAACGCCGATGTCCTGAAGCTCTTTCTGCAGATCGTTTAACAGCTCTTTCTTGGTGTCGAAGGAGCTTTTCAGCGAGGCCAGCACCTGGTTGTACTGGTTTAGCTGAGCGGAATGGCTGCGCATTGCTTCGCGGGCGCGAGTACGTTCCGCCTCCGCCTGCTCAAGGCGCTGACGCAGTTTTTCGTTCAGATCGCTGTTACCGCTCAGCATTTCAGCCGAATCGGAGTAGCCAAAGTGGGCCCGACGCTGCACCACTTCCGTCAGGGCAAACGCCTGCTGACGCGCTTCGCGCTGCACCTGCTGCGACCAGGCATAATCTTCTTTTAACTGCTCGAACTGTTCCGGGTCGCTCTGCAGGACAGACACGACGGGCTCCAGCTTCGCCAGCTGATTGCCATGCTGCTGAACGAAACGCGCGGCTTCCTGCGCTTCATCCAGACGCTCCTGGATCTCATCCACACGGTCAGCCAGCGTGTCATCCGCCAGCAGATTCAGGCGCGGCAGAATGCGGTTAAGGGCAGCGACGCCCTCTTTCGCCTGTTCAAACTGAACGCGACTTTGCTGGTTATCACTTTCATGGCTTGCAATCGCACGTTCCAGCTCGCCACGGCGGGTATTGAGCTTGCGGATTTCGGCTTCCGGATCCGCGTCAAACGCTACGGCGAGATGGCTGCCGATAAAGCGGCTGAACGACTGGTGCAGACGCTGGGTTTTCTGCACGTCAAACGACAGGGTCGCAAAACGTTCAGACAGCGTTTCACGCTCGGCGTGCAGGCTCTCGATGCGGCTTTCGCGCGCGGCGCGGCCAAACAGCGGCAGCTCCGGGAAGCGGGAATAACGCCACTGGCGGTCGGCAATTTTCACCACCACCGCTTTTTCCAGCTCGTCGACGCTGAATACGCTGTCATCGAACGACTGCGGATCCCCTTCGATCAGGTAGAGATCTTCCGGGCAATCTTCCAGGCCGGCAAGCTGCTCAGAAATCAGCGACAGATCCGGGACCACAATCGCGTTGCGGGATGGACCGTACAGCGCGGAGAAGTACGGGGCATCGTCCAGGCCAACGTCGTCATAAATCTCGGACAGCAGCACGCCGCCAAAACGCTCGGCTAATGCATTCAGGCGCGGATCTTCTGACCCGCCCGGCTGGCTTAAGCGCTCAATTTCCTCATCGACGTCGCGCTTGCGGGCGCCCACTTCATCACGCTCAACGATGGCTTCACGTTCGCGCTCCAGCAGCTGCTGCAGGTATTCGGTCACTTCCTGACTGGATTCGAACTGCTCGCCGCACTGCTCGCTGAGCTGGTTCAGGCTGCTTTGAGCCGCCAGCCAGACCGGCGCACGCTCCAGGAGCGTCTTCGAACGGGACTGAATCTGCTCCAGCTCCTGACGCAGGGTCATACGCTGTTCGCTGGCGTTTGATACGGTATCGGACAGGGCCGCAATACGCGCTTCCAGCTCCTGATGCAGGGCCTCAAGCTCGTCGAAATCGTAATTTTTTCCCTGACGCTTGCAGAATTCCGCCAGCAGACGCTCGGCTTCCTGCTGCTCGCGCAGGCGCTGCTCCAGCTCGTTCAGACGCATACGCAGCGGCTGAACCTGCTCGGCCAGATGGCGCTGGTTCACACCCTCGCGCAGCAGCTCACGGGCAACGTCCCAGGCTTCGTTACGCGCCAGTGGGCCGTTAATCGCGACCACCAGCTGATAAGCCTGTTCAAACTGGCTGTGCGCCGTTTGCGCGACGCTCATTTTCTGTTCAAGGGAGAGCAGTTTCTCGGTGGCTTCCTGCTCTTTGGCCTGGAAGGTATCCAGCCATTCGTCGGCGCTGTCCGGCGTAAGGTCAGGCAGATGGCACAGCTCTTTTGCACGCTGTAATGCCTGCAGTGCCTGGGTGTACTGAATCGCTCGCGTCTGCTGCACGTCGAGTGCCTGCTGGTAATCGGCAAGCTGGCTTTTCAGCTCATCCACTTCCAGCTCGGCCGCTTCGGCGCGGGCTTCGTTCTCTTCCTGCATGTCGGCGGCTTCAGCCACCACTTCATTTTGCTCTTCGAGACGAATCTGCAGCTCATCGAGGTCCGCTTCATAGCGCTCGATTTTTTCCTGCTGACGCAGCGCGGTCTGCACCAGGTTCAGATGATCGCTGGCGGCCTGATAGTCGGCTTCCAGGTCGCCTTCAGCACCGTTGTGCTCGCCCAGCTCCCGCGCCATTTCAACGTGCTTGTACTGCTCGGCCACCAGCTGTTTACGGGAGGTAAACAGCTCGCGACGGTATTCTAATGCCTGATCGAGATGCACGCGGCGCTCGTTGGCGTGGCGCATGTAGTCCGCCGCCACGTAGTTGGTGGCTTCGCTGATCAGGTGTTTAAACAGGTCGCGGTCAGACTGGGTAACGCGAATCGCTTCCAGCGTCATGCGGTTTTCGCGCAGCGCCGCTTCCATATCCTGGAAGGCCTTACGCACGCCGCTGTTTTCCGGCAGCAGGTAGTCGCGCAGGGAGCGGGTAATCGCGCTGGAGATACCGCCGTACAGAGACGCTTCAATCAGGCGGTAGTATTTGCTGCGGTCTGATGCGGTGCGCAGACGACGCGCCACCACGCCCAGATCGAACATCAGCGAGTGGTAGTCGGTAATCGAGTTGAACTGCTTGAACTGCACGCCTTCGATGGCTTCAAGCTTGTCCTTCAGCTCCTGCAGCGTCAGCACGCGCGCCTGGCGTTCGTTCAGGGTTTCCGTCAGCAGCGCCGTCGGCTGCACGGAGGTCGGCAGCCCCTGGATCGCAAACGGCTTGATATCCACTTTACGGTCGCGACCGGCGACCTGCTGCAGGCGCACGCCCACCACAACGCGCTGATGACGGGAGTTAATGATGTCCAGAACCGAATAACAGACACCGGCCTTCAGCTTACCGTGCAGACCTTTATCACGGGAGCCGCTTGTGGCTCCCGCTTCGGTGGTGTTACGGAAGTGAAGCAGCGTCAGATCGGGGATCAGCGCCGTAACAAAGGCCGCCATGGTGGTGGATTTACCCGCACCGTTACCGCCGGAGAGCGTCGTGACCAGCTCATCCAGATCGAACGTTCGGGCAAAGAAGCCGTTCCAGTTAATCAGCGTCAGTGAGCGAAATTTACCGCGTTCAATCATTACTCTTCCTCCCCGCTATCCGGCAGATTCTCTTCATGCTCGTCATTGAGCTGCAAATGGTTTTCCACCGGCATCGCTTCACCGTCGCGGATCATGCGGAGCTGCGCTTCACGCGCGTCATCGCCCGCGCGCACGTCGGCGCCGAAGCGGAAGACAGATTCCGTAATGCGGAATTTGCTGCTGTCGTGGCCCATAAACCAGACCATCCCCAGACGGCGCAGACGGTTCAGGGAAGAGCGAACTTTTTCCTGTAATTTCTGACGGTCAAGATCCGACCCCGTGGAGCGGTTGTTCACCAGCTTCAGCAGCTTGCTCTCATCTGCCAGCGTCAACAGCTCGTCGTAAAGTTCCTGCTGGGTGAAGATCCCTTCATTCGCCAGACGTTCCGGGCTGAGGTAGAGGTAGCAAAGAATTTTGCCGACCATCATATCCAGCTCGGAGAGCACGGAACGCGGAATAAGTGTTGTGGAGCGCGGGCGCAGGTAGAAAAAACCTTCCGGCGCGCGGATAAGCTCCACGTTATAGCGTGCGTAAAACTCTTCCAGGTACTCCTGGAAGTCCATCAAAAAGGCGTGATTATCCAGCTCGTCTAATCCAATGTGACGACCGGCACGCAGCTGGCTGTCCAGCGCCGGAAATAACGGATTCGCCAGCGCCTGTGCCAGCTTAACTGGCATCACTTGTTCAATATTTGTCAATGACATGCGCCTGTACCTTGGCTCCGTAATCGTTGATTGGCTGCCACTTCGGCGGCAGTCCGGTGAAATCTGCTTGCGCAACGCCCAGGCGCACCGCCTGGTCTACCACAATGCGGGCAATGTCGAAGTGGCGCGCGCGTGGATATTGCGCCAGATAGTCGCGCACCACGAGCCCAAGATCCAGCGGCACTTGTCTGGTTTTGTAGACAGCGAGCTGTTCTTCAATCATCGCCGCAAGCTGCTCGCGAATTTCGTTAAATTCTTCGTATTCCAGATCCGGCGGCAGTTCACCGGTCACCTCTTCATCGCGCAGCGCCATCTCTTCGTCGCGCATATCCAGCAGACGATCGGCATTGGCGTAGGTCAGCGCCCACGGCGCATCGAAATAGGTCTGCACCGACTGACGCAGACGCTGAGCAAAGACGCGGTTTTTATCCATATCAATCGCGGTACGGATAAATTTATGCACATGTCGGTCATAGCCGATCCACAGGTCGATCGACTGCTGGCCCCAGCTGATAATGCGATCGAGTTTGCTCTGCAGATCGAACACCAGGCGGTCGACAAAATGCAGATCGTCGTGTGCCAGCGTCGCATCCTGGATACGCAGCAGGTTAGCCTGCAGCTTGTCTCCTGCGGCTTCCAGCGTATCCTGGAGCTCACGCAGCGTGCCGGAGGTTTCTGACAGCAGAAGTTCACAGCTGGAGATGGCCGCTCGCCAGTCTTTATTCAGCAGCTGGGCGATATCGTCTTTCACCTGCTGCTGCTGTTCGTCCATCAGGCGCTGGGTGAGATCGATACTGTCGAAAATCTCGGCCACCGAATATTTCAGCGGCGCGTAGACGTTACGGTGCCAGTGGAATTCGTCACCGTTTTCATCCGCCGCGTCGGCGGCGCGCTTAAGCTCACCCGCCACGATCGAGAGCTGCATGGAAAGACGCAGCGTAGAAAATTCACGCTGGCGAATATAGTAATCGGTGATGCCGATGCCCAGCGGCGTCAGGCGATAGATGGCGTTTCCTTCCGCCTGCTCGCTGGTAAAGCGGTTCAGCAGACGTTGACGCACCATATCGTTGATTGCGTTGTTAGCACGCACGCTAATGGTTTCGCTGGTTTGCTCAAACGCATCACTGACATGGCGGAACGCATCCACCAGTTCACCCTCGCTCATTTCACCGTCCAGCCGTTCGCCGTTCAGCGTGGCAACCGCCAGCAGGAAAGAGAGTCTGTCTACCGGCAGCGAGATGGAGAAATCGTTTTTCCTGGCCCAGGCAACCAGTTCGGGGACTGTCTGGGAAAATTCACTCATAGGTTATCCTTGCATCTGCGG
Organism: Enterobacter cloacae complex sp. S3; assembly: GCF_014930495.1. Classification (NCBI taxonomy): domain Bacteria; kingdom Pseudomonadati; phylum Pseudomonadota; class Gammaproteobacteria; order Enterobacterales; family Enterobacteriaceae; genus Enterobacter; species Enterobacter cloacae complex sp. S3. The sequence goes on from NZ_JADBRD010000028.1 coordinate 172,646, forward strand.
CTTGTGCGCGGTGACGTGAATATAGCGGCCAAGGCTGATAAAAGGCTCCTGACGGCAATACCGCGTTTCTAATTCTGTTAAGGTGTCAAAACAGTCACGCTGTTTGTGTTTTTCACGCAGATAATCATGAAACACCCTGACGCCCGTCTTCCCGACGATCTGCCAGCCAATCGCTTCCAGCCAGCCATAAACCTGCTGTGGATCGCGCGGATAGTCCGGGGAAAGCGTGCGCTTTTTCTTTTTGGGCATCCCGACCTGCACATAGTCGAAGTTTCCTGCAACCATGTTGTGCATCAGGAAGCCGTTAGCATTGTAGAACATCAGCGACAGCGTGCCGCCCGGGCGCAACATAGACCACAGGGTTTGTAACACGCTTTGCGGATCGGCAACCCACTCCAGCACCGCATGAAACAATATCAGATCAACCTGTGTTTCCAAATGCTGTGCGATGTCCTGAGCGGCGCATTGTATAAAATGCATGTTGTCGCTCACACCTTTCTCTTCTGCAGCACGCGTCGCGCGGGCGACCATTTCAGCAGAAAGATCGCAAAGCGTGACGTGATGACCGCGCTCGGCCATTTTTACCGCCGTCTGCCCTTCACCGCCACCGGCGTCCAGCACGCGCAACGTTTGACCACCAAAGGTAGCCAGAATGGTGTCCAGATCCTGCCAGAGGATCGTCTGACGGAGCTGACCTTTCGTGGTGCCATAAATGTTGCGCGAAAACTTTTCCGCGATGTCATCAAAATTGCGATCCCGCATTGGGAGAGTTCCACTCGCTAACTGCAAAACCGCTATTTTGTCACACCCGCGCGGAGAATGAACCTCTCTGGTGTAATATCACGGGTAATCACCTGCTATATGGTCAAAAAAGGAACCAAAAAGGATGCTTTTTACCCTTAAGAAATACATTGGAGGGATGATGCTTCCCCTTCCGCTGCTGCTCATCACCATCGCGCTGGGGCTGGCGCTGGTGTGGTTCAGTCGCTTTCAGAAGAGTGGCAAAACGCTTATCTCGCTCGGCTGGTGTGTCCTGCTGCTGTTGAGCCTGCAGCCGGTCGCGGATGGTCTGCTACGCCCCATCGAAAACAAATACCCAACATGGCAGGGAAATCAGAAAGTGGCGTACATCGTGGTGCTGGGCGGCGGATATACCTGGGATCCTGACTGGGCCCCCAGTTCAAACCTGATCAACAACAGCCTGCCGCGGCTAAACGAAGGCATTCGCCTCTGGCTGGCGAACCCGGGTTCAAAAATGATCTTCACCGGCGCGGCGGCCAAAACGAACCCGGTGAGTACGGCTGAAGCGGGCGCCAGGGTCGCAGAATCACTCGGCGTGCCGCGTTCCTCGATTATCACTCTGGACAGTCCAAAAGATACCGAAGAAGAGGCTGCCGCAGTGAAGCAGGCAATTGGCGATGTCCCGTTCTTACTGGTGACCTCCGCCTCACACCTGCCCCGCGCGATGATTTTCTTCCAGAAGCAAGGCCTGCACCCGCTTCCCGCACCGGCAAACCAGATGGCCATCGACGCGCCGCTTAACCCGTGGGAACGGGCGATCCCATCCCCGGCCTGGCTGATGCATAGCGATCGCGTCGGTTATGAGACGCTCGGGCGCCTCTGGCAGTGGCTGAAAGGATCGTCAGGCGAGCCAGGGCAAGAGTGATTTTGTTGCCAGGTCGAAATTTGCGCGATTAAAACGTCCGGTGTTGACCAGCTGCGCGACTTCGTCCCAGAGCAGGTAAAGCCAGCGCCGCCAGAGAAACGCTTCTGCAACGGGCGCGCGTTGAAGGTAGTGCCACAGTAAACCTTCCGCCGCCCCGCTGTCGCTGAGCCTGAACAGCTCGTATTCGCGCGGAGCCCAGAGCATGATCCCCGGCCCGAGCATCGCCAGAAGCTGATCGCTGCGGGAGTCCTTGAGCATGCTGCGCAGGGTGAAATTACCGTGGATCAGCACGCAGTTGTCATTAAAACCGTCGAATAGCGCCGGTAAGCACTCGCGGGTGCGAAACAGAATACGTTTGTCCTGCATGGTTAAACCGGTATTGTTGAACTGGTTAAGCGTTCCCCACAGCACTTCCACCCGCTGGCGATACCACAGCGGCCACAGGTTTTCCTGAGTGCTGTCGACCGGACCGACAAGCCCGCGGCTATCCTGACGGTGCCAGGCCAGCAGCGCCTCGACAATCTGGTCTTTTAAGTGCTCCCAGCGTTCAGGCGTGCGCGCTGGCGCTTCAACGGGCACGCCGCGTAAACGCTCAATCAGCAACACATCCGGGCCGGGGTGTTCCTCGTGGGTCATCACGCCGTACACCGTCGGCATACGGACGGTTCCCTCCCGCGCCAGCATCGACATTTTCCATGCCAGCTGCCTGGCAACGCCCGGCGAGGTGAAACTTCTGGCCATCAGCGGCATTGGGTTGCCCTGACTGTCATACAACGACCAAAGCGCGGTATCGGCCTTTTCACTCACGCATTCGACCCGGCTTAATTTCTCACCCAGCAGATGGCTAAGTTCGGCACGCAGCTGTTCCATATGAGATTACCCCCATTAAGACTACTGCTTTTATAATGAGCGTCCTGAAGGGAGATGTCACCCGGAAGAGAACAATTAGGAAAAAGAAAGGGGAATTAGCGAGGGAGAGAACATCCCTCCGACAGGAGGGATGCAGGCGGGATTAGCGCAATTCGGCGCGAACGCGCTCAAGATCTTCCGGCGTATCAACGCCCGTTCCAGGCACTTCGCTGGCAACGGCAACGTGAATTTTTTCGCCGTACCAGAGCACGCGAAGCTGCTCCAGCATTTCGATCTGCTCCAGCGGACTCGGCGCCCAGGTAACATATCGACGAATAAAACCGGCCCGATAGCCGTAGATCCCGATATGACGCAGGAAAATATCACCGATTGTCTCTTTAGAGAGCGCAAAGCGATCGCGATCCCACGGGATCGTGGCGCGGGAGAAATAGAGCGCATAGCCTTCGGCATCCATGACCACCTTCACCGCATTGGGATTGAATGCCTCTTCAGCGTGGTGAATGGGCACCGCGAGCGTCGCCATACCGACCTGACGCTGAGCCAGGTTTTCTGCCACCTGACGGATAATCACCGCCGGGATCATCGGCTCGTCACCCTGCACGTTCACGATGACCGTATCATCACCGAAGCCACATTTTTCAACCACTTCCGCCAGACGCTCGGTGCCGGACTGGTGATCGGCGCGGGTCATGCATACCTCACCGCCTGCCGCCTCAACCGCACGGGCGACGTCAGGATGATCGGTAGCAACAATCACGCGATCGGCACCGGATTCACGCGCACGCTCAAGGACATGCACAATCATCGGCTTGCCGTTGATATCCACCAGCGGTTTACCCGGCAGACGCGTTGAGGCATAACGCGCAGGAATAATGACAACAAAACTCATGGTTTGCTCTCTTCTGCCACCAGGGAACGAGCTTCATTTTCCAGCAGTACCGGAATGCCGTCACGCAGCGGGAAAGCCAGGCTGTCCAGCTTGCAGATCAGCTCCTGTTTGTCCTGGCTGTAGTAGAGTTTGCCGTTGCATACCGGGCAGGCAATAATTTCAAGTAAACGGTGATCCATAGTTCCTCCGTATGGGTAATCGCTAAAGCTTAACACATTCCCTTTTCAGGGAGTGCCTGTTTCCCAGCCACTTCGACAGGATGTAAACAGTCCGTCGGGCACCCGGCCCAGCGTCACGTCGCGGGCACCCTGCCAGCGCGCGAATTCGCTAATGGCGAACGTTAACCCTTTTTCCAGGCTCGCCGTCACCCTGACGCCCTCTTCCAGATAAAGCGCAATGATTTCAAGCGTGCCGGTCTTGCGGTGCATTTTGGCGTCCATGCGCCCGACCAGTTGCCCCTTATGCAGCAGCGGGAGTACAAAGTAACCATACTGGCGCTTTGGCGCCGGGGTATAACATTCCAGCCGGTAGCTAAAATCGAACAGCTGCTCGGCGCGTTTTCTGTCCCAGACAACCGGGTCAAAAGGCGACAACACCGCACTGTGGGTTGCCTGAAGTTTCCCCTCCTGGGCCAGAGGCAGTAGCGGGAGGAGATCCGCATGCAGCCACATTTCGCCCAGCGTTTCCACCGTGACGGGGATGACGCGCTGTTCGCGTTGCCAGATGTCCAGCAGCGGTTTCAGCGCGGGCTGGCGAAGGCGATAGTAATCAGCCAGCCATTGCGGGCGGAAAATCCCCAGGCTGCGGGCGCTGTTTTCGAGCATGATAGCCTCGGCCGCCTCCTGGGTAAGCAGGTCACGCTCGTCGTCCCAGTGCGGCATCACGCGATGCGTCAGGTCGTAGACGCGCTGAAAATTACGCCGCTCAATCACCATGACTTTGCCTGAGGTAAACAGCCCTTCGAGATGACGTTTATGCGGTTTCCACTCCCACCAGCCGCTGGTGCCTTTGCGCGGGTGTTCAAAATCGGCGGAGCGTACGGGGCCGTTTTCCTGAATATGCGCGATAAGCTGCTCAATTTCAGCCGCATGTTCCAGCATCCACGCCTGGCGATACTTCCAGCCCATCTTTTCAGGGGCAAGCATACGGTGGCGAACCAGGGCAAAATCACTGCGGGGCAGGAAGCAGGCTTCGTGCGCCCAGTACTCCATTAACTCTCCCTCGCTGAGCGCCTCATCCAGCCACTGTGAAGGATAATTCCCAAGGCGGCTAAACAGCACCAGGTAAGGACTGCGGGCCACAATGTTAATGGTGTCGATTTGAAGCAGCGACATGCGCTGGACGGTCGAGAGAATATCGGCAGGCTGCGCGTGGCGGCGGGGCTTTTTAAGCAGCCCCTGCGCGGCAAGGTGTAAATGACGTGCGGCTGAAAGCGAGAGTTGCGGTAAAGACATGCGTTTTCCTGTCAGTCAAAGCGCCACCAGAACCGCGTAAGCCTTTACTGCACCAACGCAATCAGTTCCTTGAGCAAACGTTCCGGCTGATCGCCGCTGAGTTCAGCGTCAACCGGCAGATACCACCAGTTATCTTTCGCAAAGGCACGGCATTTCACCGCATCTTTTTCGGTCATGATCAGCGACTGCCCGGGTACGGTCAGGGCGTCTACCTCCCCTTCCACCAGCGCCTGGTGGTCGGCCAGCGGAACGCGTTTTTCCAGCCGGGCCCCACACTGCTCCAGCGTCGCGAAGAAGCGCGGCGGATGGCCAATACCCGCCATCGCCACCGGTGAAGGCAGCTCAGCAACCGACCGGCGCTCACCCGTCACCAGGTTGATCGCCAGGCCTGGCTGCAGGTACATCGGGATTTCACCCGCTTTTGCCTCACCACCGTTCACAATCACCGCATCAACGGACTTAAGGCGCGAAGCGCGTTCGCGCATGGGCCCGGCCGGCAGCCACCAGCCGTTACCGAAGCGGCGAACCCCGTCGATGACCACAATCTCTTTATCACGCGCCAGGGCGTAATGCTGCAGGCCATCGTCAGTGATAATGATTTGTACCGCGTGTTCGGCAAGCAGTGCCTGAACGGCGTCGCTGCGCACCGGGGAGACCGCAACCGGCGCGCCGGTACGCTGGAAAATCAATACCGGCTCATCACCCGCTTCGGCAGTCGTGGTTTCCGCCGTCAGCAGCAGTGGATAACGCGCCGCTTTACCACCATATCCGCGCGATACCACCCCCGGGCGGATACCGCGTTTTTGCAATTGCTCCACCAGCCAGATCACCACCGGCGTTTTACCGTTGCCACCCGCCGTAAGATTACCGACCACCACCACCGGAACCGGCGCGCGCCAGGCACGCTTCAGCCCCAGACGGTAAAGCAGACGAATTGTGCCGCTCACCAGGCCGTAAAGCCAGGAGAGCGGCAAAAGCAGCAGCCACAGCGGGGATTCACCGGACCAGATGCGTGCAATCATTCGCCAAACTGCATCTTATGAAGCTGGGCGTAAACGCCGCGGTGTTCCAGCAAATCAGCATGGCTTCCGCGTTCAACAATGATACCGTCCTCAACCACGACGATTTCGTCAGCCTGCTCGATAGTCGACAGACGGTGAGCAATCACCAGCGAGGTACGGTTCTTTTGCAGCTCATCCAGCGCAGACTGAATAGCGCGTTCAGATTCCGTATCCAGCGCGGAGGTCGCTTCGTCCAGAATCAGAATTGGGCTATCGCGCAGCAGCGCACGCGCAATGGCGATACGCTGACGCTGACCGCCGGAGAGCAGCACCCCGTTCTCACCGATTATCGTATCCAGACCGTTATCCATCTTGTTGATAAAGTCCATTGCGTAGGCCATACGCGCGGCATTCTCAATCTGCTCACGGCTGTATTCATCCGTGCGCGCATACGCAATGTTGTTTGCCACAGTATCGTTGAACAGGTGCACGTTCTGGGAAACCAGCGCCACCTGGTTACGCAGCGACTGCAGGGTATATTCCCGCAGGTCATGACCGTCCAGGAGGATCTCACCTTCGTTAATATCGTAGAAACGGGTGATCAGGCTGGCAATGGTCGATTTACCCGAGCCGGAACGGCCCACCAGCGCCACGGTTTTACCCGCCGGAATGGACAGGTTGATATTACGCAGCGCCGGCGTTTCACGTCCAGGATAGGCGAAAGTGACATTGCGAAATTCAACGTCGCCACGGGCGCGCTCAATCTCGCGTGTACCTTCATCTTTTTCCTGTTCGGAATCCAGAATGCTGAACAGCGTCTGACAGGCGGCCATCCCGCGCTGGAACTGGGCGTTCACGTTCGTCAGGGATTTCAGCGGACGCATCAGGGCGATCATTGAGGAGAAGACCACGGTGATAGTACCCGCCGTCAGCGTCTCCATCACGCTAGGGAAACTTGCCGCATAGAGGACGAATGCCAGCGCCAGGGACGCAATCAGCTGAATAATCGGGTCAGAGATGGAAGAGGCCGAGACCATTTTCATCCCCTGCAGACGCATTTTATTGCTGACTTTATCGAAGCGTTTGGTTTCGACGTCCTGACCGCCAAAAATCAGAACTTCTTTATGCCCTTTCAGCATCTGTTCCGCGCTGGTCGTCACCTGCCCCATCGTGTTCTGCATATTCTTACTGATATTGCGGAAGCGCTTTGAGACGACGCGGATAGCAATAGAAACTATCGGCGCCAGAACGATAAGGATGATCGACAGCTGCCAGCTGTAATAGAACATCATCGCGAACAGGCCGATGATTGACGCGCCCTCACGCACAACGGTGATCAGCGCGCTCGAGGACGAGGAGGCAACCTGCTCTGAGTCGTAGGTAATACGGGACAGCAGCGTCCCGGTAGACTGCTTGTCAAAGAACGAAACCGGCATGCCCATCATGTGGCTGAACAGGCGACGGCGCATGGTCATCACCACTTTCCCTGATACCCAGGAAATACAGTAGCTGGAGATATAGCTGGTGATGCCGCGTAAGATCATCAGTCCGATAACCACCAGAGGCATCCATAGCAACACTGAGCGATCCGTTTTACCAAAACCGTCGTCCAGTAACGGTTTGAGAAGCGATAGCATAAAAGTATCGCTGGCTGCGTTGAGGATTAACGCTACTCCCGCCACGATCAGGCCTGTTTTAAAGGGCGCAATCATCGGCCAGAGTCGGCGGAAGGTTTGCCACGTGGAGAGATCTTTGTCGTTATGCATTCAAAAAACCAGCATTCGTTGAAATAGCCGCATATTCTACCCGTTATCGACGGGCTCGCCAAACCACTGATGATACCAAACGGGTAAAAATTGCTCTCGCAAGCGCCGGATTTGCCAGTGATGTTGCGAGAATGTCACCGATATTTGTCCAGAATGAGGGGTATCGTGCCAGATGTACCCCTCTTTTCGGTAGCGTCGGACAACTTTTGCCGACGGGAATCGCCATGCGTTATAGCGGGCCGCTGAATCCAGGGCGATCTGACCTTCCACCCGCTGCACCAGCGGCAATGACGACGAAGTATTGCTGCCATGATGGGGCACCTGTATAAGCGTAGACGTCAGATAACGCCAGTAATGGCTAAGCATAGCCTGTTCCGCTTGCGCTTCAATGTCCCCCGTTAGCAGAACGCTCTGCTCACCGTCGTCCACCTTTACCACGCAGGAATGGTTGTTTCCCTGCGCCGGGTAATTTTCGGGGGGCCAATGGACGGTGAAGGAGAGTCCCTGCCATTTCCATCTCTGCCCGCGAAAACAGGGGCGATGCCCCGCCTGGCGCAATGGGCTTCTTACCCACGCGTCAGGCCACGCTTTTTGCAACGATGCGAGTCCTCCCGCATGGTCGAGGTGCTCATGACTGAGAATAACGCCTTCAGGCCGCAGGTGATGCCAGCGAAGCCACGGGATAATCAACCGCTGCGCGCTATCCCCGCCCGGCCAGGCGAGCCCGGTATCATAGAGAATGGCTTTCCCCTGCCGTTCAATGACCATCGCCAGCCCCTGACCCACATCCAGCATATGCAGCGTCCAGCTCTCGTTTTTTTCCGTTCGCCACAGAGGAAATGTCAGTAAGGCACTTCCTGCAAGACAAACGGCTGGAAGGGTTTTCCAGGCACGAAAGCGCCAGCCAATGATGATAAGCCAGGGCAGTAATGTCATGTACTGCCAGCGTTGGTCGACATTTTGCCAGCCGTCAGGCAGGCGCATGAGGAGCCAGAACAGCCCCGCAAGTGATTTATCGGCTGCGAACCAGACAACGCTTTCAGGTGCCGCCAACGGCAACAGATGAAGCAGCATACCGAGCAGAATCAGCGGCACGGAGACAAACGTCACCAGGGGAACGGCAAAGAGATTCGCGACCAGAGAAGAAATGCTGAAGCCGTGGAAAATCAGAACCTGTAACGGCATCATCAGCATCAGCATGCCCACCTGCAGATAGATCAGGTTCAGCAGCGGCCGTAGACGTCGTGCCCTGCGCCAGCCAGGAAGAGGCAGCCACTGAAACCAGAAAATCAGCGCGGCGACGGCAAATGCAGACAAGAGCAGACTCTGCGAGAGTATGGCTAAGGGATCGCTTATCAGGATCGCCGCGATACAGCAGACCCACACCTGCCAGGGAGACCACTGACGGGCAACGATCCGCAACATTGCAAGCACAGCAAGCGCGATGACCGTTCGTAGCGCAGGCGGTTGAAGACCGGTAAGCCAGGCGTAGAAAGCGGCAAAGCATAACCCGGCCAGAAGAGGCATTTGCCAGTGGATCCGGTGGCTGGGTAATAAAAACTGGAGCCCACGTGCGAGTAACCAGGCGAGGGATGCCGCCAGCGCGATATGCAGTCCCGAAATCGCCATCAGATGCAGCGTCCCGGTTTCACGCATCAGGTCTTGTATTTCCCGGGGCACATCCAGACGTTCACCCATTCCCAGTCCGAGGATAACTGCCCCCCATCGGTAAGCAGAAAGGCGGTTTTGCAGTGACATGAGATATTGCGCTCGCAGGCTGCAGCGTCCATCAACGAGTTCCGCACGGGTGAAACGCCCGCTCAGCGTTTGATGGCGGGCAAAAGCGCTGCGCTGAGAATCATAACCGCCGTCGTTCAGCTCGCCGTGGGCAGGCCTGAGCCTGAGCGTCATGGTCCAGCGCTGACCGGCACACGCTTTCTGTGGCAGATAATTGCCATACAGCGTTATGCCGGTAGAGGCCCACCAGCGCTTGCCATCAATGCTAAGAATGTTTCCCTGATGCTGCGTTGCGCCATCTGTGGCGGTGATCGCTACCTCAGCCTGCACGGCCCCCGTGGTTAAATGCTGCATCGGCCAGACGCTCTCCTTCGCAGCCAGAATACCCCACACGCAACATAACAGCGTGATACCCGCATACTTCAGTCGTACGTTTCGCCGTGCGGCCAGCACGATCCCGCCAACAATCATTATCCACACGGTGTGACGTGATGGCAGTTCAGGTAACCAGAGTAACGGGGCTATCGCCAGAATGGCGCAGATACTAAGCGCGGGAATTCCCATTGCTACCTCCCTGTTTCAGAGGGGCAGTATGTAATCAGGTAGAAGGAATTGTCAGATGGTAAGAATGCGTTTTACAGCGCGCGCTGTGCTGTTTTTATCGGTTTGCAGAAAACGAAACGGAAAATGCGGGGTATCTTCAGAATGAAAGCGACAGAGACAAAAAAAGCACCCGCAGGTGCTTTCTTTCGAACCCAGTTTAACCGACTGGCTAAACTCAGTTACCGTAAATATTGGCGCGATCGCGCAGTTCTTTACCCGGCTTAAAGTGTGGAACGTACTTACCTTCCAGCTCGACTTTATCGCCAGTTTTCGGGTTACGCCCGGTACGTGGAGCACGATAGTGCAGAGAAAAACTACCGAAACCGCGGATTTCAATGCGCTCGCCCTGGGCAAGAGTGGAGGCCATATGCTCCAGCATCTCTTTTACGGCATCTTCCACTGCCTTGGCAGGGATATGCGGTTGCTGACTGGCAAGTCTTTCAATCAATTCTGACTTGGTCATGATTCCTCCGGTTCCTTTCAAACCAATTAGCTGAACAGCTCATTAAACAAGGGCGGCCGTAGCCGCCCTTTGTTATTGATTACAGGACGAATCCTGCAATCTGTCAAGTTTGCTCCTCATCCTTCACGCTGTAAATGCGTTACAGCGCAAATGATGCTGAGAACCTGATATTACTCGCCTTTAGCTGCTTTGAAAGCTTCAGCCATTGCGTTGTTAGAGAAGTTTGCATCTTCCTGTTTGTTAACAGTTGCGATTGCATCTTTCTCATCAGCTTCGTCTTTAGCACGAACAGACAGGCTGATTGCACGGTTCTTACGGTCAACACCGGTGAACTTAGCTTCAACGTCGTCGCCTACGTTCAGAACCAGAGTGGCATCTTCAACGCGGTCACGTGAAGCTTCAGAAGCGCGCAGGTAACCTTCAACGCCGTCAGCCAGTTCTACGGTTGCGCCTTTAGCGTCAACTGCAGTCACTTTACCGTTTACGATTGCGCCTTTCTTGTTCAGTGCAACCCAGTTGTTGAACGGATCTTCTGCGAGCTGTTTAACGCCCAGGGAGATACGCTCACGCTCTGCGTCAACCTGCAGAACAACTGCAGCGATTTCGTCGCCTTTTTTGTATTCACGAACTGCTTCTTCGCCTGCAACGTTCCAGGAGATGTCAGACAGGTGAACCAGGCCATCGATGCCGCCGTCCAGGCCGATGAAGATACCGAAGTCAGTGATAGACTTGATTTTACCTTCAACACGGTCACCCTTGTTGTGGGTTTCCGCGAACTGCTGCCATGGGTTGTTTTTGCACTGTTTCAGGCCCAGGGAGATACGACGACGTTCTTCGTCGATATCCAGAACCATCACTTCCACTACATCACCAACGTTAACAACTTTGGATGGGTGGATGTTTTTGTTGGTCCAGTCCATTTCGGAAACGTGCACCAGGCCTTCAACGCCTTCTTCGATTTCAACGAAGCAGCCGTAGTCAGTCAGGTTGGTTACGCGACCAGTCAGTTTAGTACCTTCTGGGTAACGCTTAGCGATAGCTACCCATGGATCTTCGCCCAGCTGTTTCAGGCCGAGGGATACACGAGTACGCTCGCGGTCGAACTTCAGCACTTTAACAGTGATTTCGTCGCCCACGTTCACGATTTCGCTTGGGTGCTTAACGCGTTTCCACGCCATGTCGGTGATGTGCAACAGGCCATCAACGCCGCCCAGGTCAACGAATGCGCCGTAGTCAGTGAGGTTCTTAACGATACCTTTGACTTCCATGCCTTCCTGCAGGTTTTCCAGCAGCTGATCGCGTTCTGCGCTGTTTTCGGATTCGATAACGGCACGACGGGATACAACAACGTTGTTACGCTTCTGGTCCAGCTTGATTACTTTGAACTCAAGCTCTTTGCCTTCCAGGTGCAGAGTGTCACGAACTGGACGAACGTCTACCAGAGAACCTGGCAGGAACGCACGAATACCATTCAGCTCAACAGTGAAGCCACCTTTAACTTTGCCGTTGATAACACCGACCACAGTTTCAGCTTCTTCGTAAGCTTTTTCCAGCGTGATCCATGCTTCGTGACGTTTAGCTTTCTCACGAGAAAGCAGGGTTTCACCGAAGCCGTCTTCTACTGCGTCCAGAGCAACGTCAACTTCGTCACCTACCTGGATTTCCAGCTCGCCCTGGGCGTTTTTGAACTGCTCTGCCGGAATGGCGGACTCAGATTTCAGACCGGCGTCAACCAGTACTACGTCTTTGTCGATAGCAACAACAACACCGCGAACGATGGAACCCGGGCGGGTTTCGATTGTTTTTAAGGATTCTTCAAACAGTTGAGCAAAAGATTCAGTCATGTTTAATCTTCAGGTTAATATTAACGTCCACCTGGCTCCGTGCCGGATGGGGTTGTTTCACATACCCGCCGTCAATCCCTTGCAGCGGGGGTACTGCTAAATCGGTCGCGATTACGCGAGTGCCAGTTTTTGGCGCGCATATTGTAGCGCTTTTTCAATCACTTGCTCAATAGTTAAACTGGTTGAATCCAGAACTAATGCATCTTCTGCAGGAACAAGTGGGGCGACGGCGCGGTTACGATCGCGGTCATCGCGCTCTTTTATCTCGGATAAAAGGCGATCAAAGTTAACACTAAACCCCTTTTCCTGCAACTGAAGCATGCGGCGTTGAGCACGTTCTTCCGAAGAGGCGTCAAGGAAAATTTTCACTGGCGCATCAGGGAATACCACCGTTCCCATATCGCGTCCGTCAGCGATCAGCCCGGGGGCTTCACGGAACGCGCGCTGACGACGTAACAGCGCCTCGCGAACGCGCGGGAACGCCGCGACCTGAGAGGCCGCATTAGCCACTTCCTGCGTACGGATTTCGCCGCTCACGTCTTCCCCTTCAAGGATGACTTCCAGGTTGCCATCGGTCGATACGAAACGCACATCCAGATGCGCAGCCAGCGGAACCAGCGCTTCTTCAGACGCGACATCCACATGGTGATGCAGCGCGGCCAGCGCCAGCACGCGATAGATTGCTCCCGAATCTAAAAGATGCCATTGCAATGCTTCCGCCATCGCTTTGCACAGAGTACCTTTCCCTGCGCCACTCGGCCCATCAATGGTGATTACCGGGGCAACTGCCGTCATCTTTTTCTCCTTAAATAAGGCATACCGTTTACATGAACGCCGCGCATTATACGCGCCAACGTGCGCAACTGTTACCTTTGCGTGCAAATTACGGAATGATTGAAGCAGAGTGTAGAAGAAATGAGCGGAGGTGTTCGTAATGAAGCGTAAGCAAATGCCGCATCGGGCGATGCGGCAAGGCGTTATCAGGCCAGCGTGCTAATGCGTGCCAGCTGTTCGAAGTAGTCCGGAAAGGTTTTCGCGGTACATTTCGGATCAAGAATGGTGACAGGCGTGTCTGACAGCGCCACCAGCGAGAAGCACATCGCCATGCGGTGATCGTTGTAGGTGCCGATTTCCGCAAACTGCAGTTTTGCCGGAGGGGTCACGCGAATGTAGTCTTCGCCCTCTTCCACCTCGGCACCGACTTTTCGCAGCTCTGTCGCCATTGCGAACAGGCGGTCCGTCTCTTTTACGCGCCAGTTGTAGATATTACGCAGCGTGGTCGTGCCTTTGGCAAACAGCGCCGCCGTGGCAATGGTCATCGCCGCATCCGGGATATGGTTCATGTCCATGTCGATGGCGTTCAGCTCGCCGTGGGTACAGGAGATGAAGTCATCGCCCCAGGTGACAATGGCGCCCATCTTTTCCAGCACGTCCGCAAAACGGATGTCGCCCTGCACGCTGTTACGGCCAATACCGGTCACTTTTACCGTGCCGCCTTTAATCGCCCCCGCAGCCAGGAAGTAAGACGCGGATGACGCATCCCCTTCAACCAGGTAGTTGCCCGGAGACTGGTACTGCTGCGCCCCGCGCACCACGAAGCGCTGATAAGACTGATTTTCCACCTCAACGCCGAAGGTTTTCATCAGGTGCAGCGTGATATCAATGTACGGTTTGGAGACCAGCTCACCTTTAATGGTGATAACCGTATCCTGCGGTGCCAGCGGCGCGGTCATCAGCAGTGCCGTCAGGAACTGGCTGGAAACGCTGCCGTCAACCTCGACGTTACCGCCGGTAAAACCGCCGCGCAGACGCAGTGGCGGATAGTTTTCCTGCTCCAGATACTCAATCTGCGCGCCGCCCTGACGCAGGGCGTCCACCAGGTGACCAATCGGACGCTCCTTCATGCGCGGCTCGCCGGTCAGCACGATGTTGTTGCTCCCCAGGCACAGGGCCGCCGCCAGCGGGCGCATCGCGGTACCCGCGTTGCCCAGAAACAGCTCAAGCTCTTCGCCCGAACGCAGCGCGCCGCCGTTGCCGGTCACTTCGCAGCGGGTACGATCGTCGGAGAGAGTGTAATGAACGCCCAACGCTTTCAGCGCATTGAGCATATGGCGCACGTCATCGCTGTCCAGCAGGTTTGTGAGGACGGTGGTGCCGTTTGCCAGAGCTGCCAGCAGCAAAGCGCGGTTCGAGACACTTTTTGAACCAGGCAGATTAATGGTGCCATCTACCCGCGCGATAGGTTGTAACGTCAGGGATTCCATGAAAACTAAACTCTCAACTCAACATAATAAAAACCCCGCAGGGACGCTGCGGGGGTGAAAAACAGCAAATTAACCGTGACGACGTTCGAAGTCGATCATGAAATCCGTCAGGGCTTTAACGCCTTCCAGCGGCATCGCGTTATAGATGGAGGCACGCATGCCGCCAACGACACGGTGACCTTTGAGCGCATGCAGACCTGCCGCGAAGGACTCTTCCAGGAATACTTTGTCCAGGCTGCTGTCCGCCAGCTGGAACGGCACGTTCATGCGGGAACGGTTAGCGTTCGCCACATCGTTGCGGTAGAAATCGCTCTTGTCGATCACGCCATACAGCAGTTCGGCTTTCTGCTGATTCACCTTGTCCATCTGCGCCACGCCGCCGTTTTGCTTCAGCCATTTGAAGACGAGGCCGGAGAGATACCAGGCAAACGTTGGTGGAGTGTTGAACATCGAATCGTTATCGTTCAGCACGGTGTAATCGAGAATCGACGGACAGGATTTATGTGCTTTACCCAGCAGGTCTTCACGCACAACGACGATAGTCAAACCGGCCGGGCCGATATTTTTCTGCGCGCCCGCATAGATAACGCCGTAGCGGCTGACATCAATTGGCGCAGACAGAATGGTGGAGGAGAAGTCGGCGGCAACCACGACATCGCTACCGAAGTTTGGCGTCTCGTCGATGGCAATCCCGTCAATGGTTTCGTTCGGGCAGTAGTGCAGATACGCTGCGTTATCGGAAAGCTGCCACTCGCTCATGGGCTTCACGGCGCGCAGACCGTCAACGGTCACTTTGGCGTCGATAACATTCGGCGTGCAGTATTCATGCGCTTCTTTAACGGCGCTTGCCGCCCAGTAACCTGCGTCAACGTAGTCAGCCGTCGTTTTGTCACCGAGGATATTCAGCGGAACGCCTGCAAACTGGCCGCGTCCACCGCCGTGACAGAACAATACTTTGTAGTTCGAGGGAATATTCAGCAGATCGCGAAAATCCTTTTCTGCCTCTTCCGCCACCTGAATAAACTCTTTACCACGGTGGCTAATTTCCATCACCGACGTACCGAGACCGTTCCAGTCACAGAGTTCCTGTTGAGCCTGTTTAAGCACGTCTGCCGGTAACATCGCCGGACCTGAACTGAAATTAAAGACTTGAGCCATTTCCCCTCACCACGCTAAAAGCCATAAGTTATAACTGTGGATATCGGTTTTATCATTCAGTGACACGCGCCGCAATGTCTAAAACTTATGACCCGTGAAATGTGCCCCGCGTCACACAAAACAATCTGCCGCCTCGCCAGGACAAAACCGACAAAATGGCTGTCAGGTGATACGTTTGGCCCGGCTAACCTTCGTCCATTCCGGATTTGCACAGCGGGGGCATAATTGGCGATCCCCCGGCTGCATCGCGACTACATGGCTACATCTTACGCAAGCATACTCGCCGGATGCCGGTACCGTTCTGAAACGCTCAATGAGCATATCCGGCAGGATACACAGTCCCGGCTTCACCTCGTCGTCAGGATAGTAATAGACGCTGATCTGCCCGTTGGTTTCCATGATTGCCAGACGCACCTGCCCGAGCTGTTCAACGCTGTTCAGGCGAAGCTCCATAAAGAACTCAAACTCGGTCATATTGGCGCTTTGTACATTTTCCCAGGCCAGCTGTCCGTCCTCGACGATAACGACCGGCTTCCCTTCAAGCAGATCTTCCAGCTTTTCGCTTTTCGACATCAGCCACATGACAAGACGGTAAAGTAGCGCCAGTGAGACAAAAACGATAAACACCGGCACCATCGGCACGTCGTCATAAAAGGCGACGTCACCCGCCGCCGAGCCCAGCGTCAGGATGATCAACACCTCAAAGAGCGACATCTGCCGCACGCCTCGGCGGCCGGTGATTTTAAGAAACAGGAAGACGAGGACGAAGGTATACAGGCTGCGCAGCGCCACTTCGCCCAGAAATTCAGGAGGAACTTTATCAAACGCCATCCGCTGGAGATCAAATGCTTTCATTTTTCTATGCCTTAACAGTCAGTTACTGCCACTAAGCATAGCCCAGCCATTTATTTTCGCCGAAGATAGCACCCGTCACGCAAAACCCGTATCATTGCGCGCTTTACGTACGATAAAAGTGAACGCCATGACTCAAACGTTTATCCCCGGCAAAGACGCCGCTCTGGAAGATTCCATCGCTCGCTTCCAGCAGAAACTGACCGACCTGGGTTTTAACATCGAAGAAGCCTCCTGGCTCAATCCGGTACCTCACGTCTGGTCCGTGCATATTCGCGATAAAGACTGTGCCCTGTGCTTTACCAACGGTAAAGGCGCGACAAAAAAAGCGGCACTGGCCTCTGCGCTGGGTGAGTATTTTGAGCGTCTGTCCACCAACTATTTCTTCGCTGACTTCTGGCTGGGCGAAACCATCGCTAACGGCCCGTTCGTTCACTATCCAAATGAAAAATGGTTCCCGCTGACCGAAGATGACGAGCTGCCGGAAGGTATTCTCGACGCGCGCCTGCGTGCCTTCTACGATCCAGACAGCGAACTGACCGCCAGCATGCTGATCGATCTGCAGTCTGGCAATGAAGACCGTGGGATCTGCGCCCTGCCGTTCACCCGTCAGTCTGACGAGCAGACCGTGTATATTCCGATGAACATCGTCGGCAACCTGTATGTGTCCAACGGTATGTCCGCCGGTAACACCCGCAATGAAGCGCGCGTGCAGGGTCTGTCTGAAGTTTTCGAACGCCACATTAAAAACCGCATCATCGCTGAATCCATCAGCCTGCCAGAAATTCCGGCAGACGTGCTGGCGCGCTACCCGGGCGTAGTAGAGTCCATCGCTAAGCTGGAAGCCGAAGGTTTCCCAATCTTTGCCTATGATGGCTCGCTGGGCGGCAAGTATCCGGTTATCTGCGTGGTGCTGTTTAACCCGGCCAACGGTACCTGCTTCGCCTCATTCGGCGCGCACCCTGACTTCGGCGTGGCGCTGGAGCGTACCGTTACCGAGCTGCTGCAGGGCCGTAGCCTGAAAGATCTCGACGTCTTCACCCCGCCAACGTTTGACGATGAAGAAGTGGCCGAGCATACCAACCTTGAAACCCACTTCATCGACTCCAGCGGTTTAATTTCCTGGGATATGTTCAAGCAGGACGCCGACTATCCGTTCGTGGACTGGAGCTTTGCCGGGACCACGGAAGAAGAGTTCGCCACGCTGATGGCGATCTTCAACGCGGAAGATCGGGAAGTTTATATTGCCGACTACGAACACCTTGGCGTCTACGCGTGCCGCATTATTGTTCCAGGCATGTCCGACATCTACCCGGCTGAAGATCTGTGGCTGGCGAATAACAGCATGGGCGCGCACCTGCGCGAAACGCTGCTGGCTCTGCCGGGCAGCGAGTGGGAGAAAGAAGATTATCTGAACCTGATCGCCCAACTGGACGAAGAAGGC
This sequence comes from Enterobacter cloacae complex sp. S3, assembly GCF_014930495.1. Classification (NCBI taxonomy): domain Bacteria; kingdom Pseudomonadati; phylum Pseudomonadota; class Gammaproteobacteria; order Enterobacterales; family Enterobacteriaceae; genus Enterobacter; species Enterobacter cloacae complex sp. S3. The sequence continues at coordinate 190,657 of NZ_JADBRD010000028.1, forward strand.
CACGATGACTTTACCCGCGTACGCGAACTGCTGGGCCTGGCGACCGGTAAAGACAACGGCTGGTATACCCTGCGCATCGGTGAGCTGAAAGCGATGCTGGCCCTGGCGGGTGGCGATTTGGATCAGGCCCTGGCCTGGACCGAGTGGACCATGGAATTCAACCAGTCGGTCTTCTCTGCCGAGCGCACCAATTATTACCGCTGCCTGCAAACCCTGCTGCTGCTGGCCCAGGAAGAGGATCGCGAGCCGCTGCAATACCTGAATGCTTTCGTGCGGATGTACGGAGCTGAGGCCGTAGAAGCAGCCAGTGCAGCCCTGAGCGGCGAAGAGCCGTTCTATGGCCTGCAGGCTGTTGATAGCGATCTGAAAGCCTTCCCGGCGCATCAGTCGCTGCTGAAGGCCTACGAAAAACTGCAGAAAGCAAAAGCCGCTTACTGGTCAAAATAAGCGCACATAACATTACCAGCAGTAGGCGTATTCAATCGTCTGGGCTATATTACGGGGCAATTTCATTGCCCCGTTTTTTATTTTCTTCGGCAATGACTGTTGATTGTAATAATAAAGTTAAACATGGGTAAATATAATAATATTTACCTGAGCTTTACTGTTACTTTTTATGGTAAATACTCCATATTAATTAACTGCGTCAGGGGTGGCTGAACGAAAAAATTCAACTCTTTTCATAACTTTTAAAATTTATTTTTATACGGATAATCAAATACTTACTCCGCATTTGCTGTAAAACCATACACACTGCGGGCCTATAAGCCAGGCGAGATATGATCTATATCAATTTCTCTTCTATAATGCTTTGTTAGTATCTCGTCGCCGACTTAATAAAGAGAGAGTTAGTGTGAAAGCTGACAACCCTTTTGATCTTTTACTCCCTGCTGCGATGGCCAAAGTTGCCGAAGAAGCGGGTGTCTATAAAGCAACGAAACACCCGATGAAGACGTTCTATCTGGCGATCACGGCTGGTGTGTTCATCTCTATCGCTTTCGTCTTCTACATCACCGCCACCACCGGTACTGCCGGAATGCCTTTCGGCATGGCCAAACTGATTGGCGGCATTTGCTTCTCACTGGGTCTGATTCTCTGCGTCATCTGCGGCGCCGACCTGTTCACCTCAACGGTGCTGATTGTCGTGGCAAAGGCCAGCGGAAGAATTACCTGGGGTCAGCTGGCACGCAACTGGCTTAACGTCTACGTGGGTAACCTGGTTGGCTGTCTGCTCTTTGTTTTGTTGATGTGGCTTTCTGGCGAGTACATGACCGCCAATGGTGGCTGGGGCCTTAACGTCCTGCAAACCGCCGACCACAAAATGCACCACACATTTATCGAAGCCGTTGCTCTCGGCATCCTCGCTAACCTGATGGTCTGCCTGGCTGTATGGATGAGCTACTCGGGTCGTAGCCTGATGGACAAAGCCTTAATTATGGTTCTGCCGGTTGCGATGTTTGTTGCCAGCGGCTTTGAGCACAGTATCGCGAATATGTTCATGATCCCAATGGGCATTGTCATCCGCGACTTTGCAAGCCCGGAGTTCTGGACCGCAGTTGGTTCATCCCCGGAAAGTTTCTCTCACCTGACTATTATGAATTTCATTACTGATAACCTGATCCCTGTCACTATCGGGAACATTATCGGTGGGGGTCTGTTAGTTGGGTTGACATACTGGGTCATTTACCTGCGTGGCGACGATCATCATTGATGGTTTTCTCAGGCAGTAAATAAAAAATCCACTTAAGAAGGTAGGTGTTACATGTCCGAGCTTAATGAAAAGTTAGCCATAGCCTGGGAAGGTTTTGCGAAAGGTGACTGGCAGAATGAAGTAAACGTACGTGACTTCATTCAGAAAAACTATACCCCGTATGAAGGTGACGAATCCTTCCTGGCTGGCGCAACTGACGCGACCACCAAGCTGTGGGACAGCGTAATGGAAGGCGTTAAACTGGAAAACCGCACTCACGCGCCAGTTGATTTTGACACCTCCGTTGCTTCCACCATCACTTCTCACGATGCTGGCTACATCAACAAAGCCCTTGAGAAAATCGTTGGTCTGCAGACTGAAGCACCACTGAAACGCGCAATCATCCCGTTCGGTGGTATCAAAATGGTTGAAGGTTCCTGCAAAGCGTATAACCGCGAGCTGGACCCAATGCTGAAAAAAATCTTCACCGAATACCGCAAAACCCACAACCAGGGCGTATTCGATGTTTACACCAAAGACATTCTGAACTGCCGTAAATCTGGCGTTCTGACTGGTCTGCCAGATGCGTATGGCCGTGGCCGTATCATCGGTGACTACCGTCGCGTTGCGCTGTACGGTATCGACTTCCTGATGAAAGACAAGTACGCGCAGTTTGTTTCCCTGCAGTCCGATCTGGAAAACGGCGTAAACCTGGAAGCGACTATCCGTCTGCGTGAAGAAATCGCTGAACAGCATCGCGCGCTGGGTCAGATCAAAGAGATGGCAGCAAAATATGGCTGCGATATCTCTGGTCCGGCTACCAACGCTCAGGAAGCTATCCAGTGGACCTACTTCGGCTACCTGGCCGCAGTTAAGTCTCAGAACGGTGCAGCAATGTCCTTCGGTCGCGTATCCACCTTCCTGGATGCGTACATTGAACGCGACATCAAAGCAGGCAAAATCACCGAGCAAGACGCTCAGGAAATGATTGACCACCTGGTCATGAAACTGCGTATGGTTCGCTTCCTGCGTACTCCTGAATACGATGAGCTGTTCTCTGGTGACCCAATCTGGGCAACAGAATCAATCGGTGGTATGGGCGTAGACGGCCGTACTCTGGTAACCAAAAACAGCTTCCGCTTCCTGAACACCCTGTACACCATGGGTCCTTCTCCGGAGCCGAACATCACCGTTCTGTGGTCTGAAAAGCTGCCTCTTAACTTCAAGAAATTCGCCGCTAAAGTGTCCATCGATACCTCTTCTCTGCAGTACGAGAACGATGACCTGATGCGTCCGGATTTCAACAACGACGATTACGCTATCGCTTGCTGCGTAAGCCCAATGGTTGTTGGTAAACAAATGCAGTTCTTCGGTGCGCGTGCAAACCTGGCGAAAACCATGCTGTACGCAATCAACGGCGGCGTTGATGAAAAACTGAAAATGCAGGTTGGTCCTAAGTCTGAGCCGATCAAAGGCGACGTTCTGAACTTCGACGAAGTGATGGAACGTATGGATCACTTCATGGACTGGCTGGCTAAACAGTACGTCACTGCACTGAACGTTATCCACTACATGCACGACAAGTACAGCTACGAAGCCTCTCTGATGGCACTGCACGACCGTGACGTTATCCGCACCATGGCCTGTGGTATCGCTGGTCTGTCCGTTGCTGCTGACTCCCTGTCTGCAATCAAATATGCGAAAGTTAAACCAATTCGTGACGAAGACGGCCTGGCTGTAGACTTCGAAATCGAAGGTGAATATCCGCAGTTTGGTAACAACGACTCTCGCGTTGATGACATGGCGGTTGACCTGGTAGAACGTTTCATGAAGAAAATTCAGAAACTGACTACTTACCGTAACGCTATCCCGACTCAGTCTGTTCTGACCATCACTTCTAACGTTGTGTATGGTAAGAAAACCGGTAACACCCCAGACGGTCGTCGTGCTGGCGCGCCATTCGGCCCAGGTGCTAACCCAATGCACGGTCGTGACCAGAAAGGTGCGGTTGCCTCTCTGACTTCAGTTGCTAAACTGCCGTTTGCTTACGCGAAAGATGGTATCTCTTACACCTTCTCTATCGTGCCAAACGCGCTGGGTAAAGACGACGAAGTGCGTAAAACTAACCTCGCGGGTCTGATGGATGGTTACTTCCACCACGAAGCGTCCATCGAAGGTGGTCAGCACCTGAACGTGAACGTCATGAACCGTGAAATGCTGCTCGACGCGATGGAACACCCTGAGAAATATCCTCAGCTGACCATCCGCGTATCTGGCTACGCAGTACGTTTTAACTCCCTGACTAAAGAACAGCAGCAGGACGTTATCACCCGTACTTTCACTCAGTCCATGTAACTGGAATTGACTGAAATCACGCGTTAAAAAGCGTACAATAAAGGCTCCACGTCAGTGGGGCCTTTTTAGCACCCTCTCCACCTCAGTCTCTTTTGTCCGCTATCTATACTCTATGGATATCAGCCAAAACAGACTTCAACACAGCCGGCTTTGAGCTGTGCATACTCAGGCCCCGGACGGGCCGATGCTGGAGATATCACCGCAATGTCAATTATTGGTCGCATTCACTCCTTTGAATCCTGTGGCACCGTCGATGGCCCGGGTATCCGCTTTATCACCTTTTTCCAGGGCTGCCTGATGCGCTGCCTGTACTGCCATAACCGTGACACCTGGGATACGCACGGCGGTAAAGAAGTGACCGTTGAAGACTTGATGAAAGAGGTGGTGACCTACCGCCACTTTATGAACGCGTCCGGCGGCGGCGTCACCGCATCCGGCGGTGAAGCCATTCTGCAGGCCGAATTTGTCCGCGACTGGTTCCGCGCCTGCCATAAAGAAGGCATTCATACCTGCCTCGACACCAACGGCTTTGTGCGCCGCTACGATCCGGTTATCGACGAGCTGCTTGAAGTGACCGATCTGGTGATGCTCGATCTTAAACAGATGAACGATGAGATCCACCAGAACCTCGTTGGCGTCTCAAACCACCGCACGCTGGAATTCGCCAAATACATTGCCGATAAAGGCATCAAAACCTGGATCCGCTACGTGGTGGTTCCCGGCTGGTCAGATGACGACGACTCCGCGCACCGCCTGGGGGAATTTACCCGCGACATGGGCAACGTCGAAAAAATCGAGCTTCTCCCCTATCACGAGCTGGGTAAACATAAATGGGTGGCGATGGGCGAAGAGTACAAACTTGATGGCGTGAAGCCGCCAAAAAAAGAGACGATGGAACGCGTCAAAGGTATTCTTGAACAGTACGGCCACAAGGTGATGTATTAAAGAAAAGCCCGGTGAAAACCGGGCTTTTTTATATTCTATTTAAAGACGCCGTTAATAACGGACGTCACAATGGCTGTACTCAGCGCAATTAAGACCAGGTCGTCTCCGACCACGCGCCATTCATAGCCAGGGTAGGAAGGAAGCTGACCCAGCATTGAGGCCGGCACGGTTTTCTTCGCAATGCCCGGAGGCAACGGTTTACCGCGCGCCAGGTTTTTCGCGATACCCGGAGGCAGAGAGTCATAGCCCGTTAGGCCATAATTCAGCGCCAGATGGCGGGCATGATCGAAGCTCACGCGAGCGTCGACATCGTTACCGACATCTTTACTGCTTTTAAAGCTTTTATCCGATTTTCCAGGGTTATCCTGACCGTTATTTTGCTTATTGCCATGGTTACCAGAATTTCCGTTACCATGATTACCGCCATTACCTTGCCCGCCACCGTTTCCGTGACCACCGCCATTCCCGTTTCCAGGATTAGCCATGACCGGAGCCGTTGCAAACGTTAAAGACAACACTACGGCAAGTGCGGTAGTGGAAAAACGACGAATAGACATGATTGCTGCCTTATAGTGGTAGGACTCACATGAATTATCGCCTGGCGCAATAAACAAACAATAAGTAAAACTCTTAGTTGTGACAGGGACAAAAAAGCCTGTCATCGACAGGCTTTTAATTAATCAGGCATGAGCCACAGGCGTTGGGTGTTCTCCCACTTTGCGCAGCAGCATTAAGAGATAAATAAACGATACGCTGGCGATCATGATAAACAATAAGTTATCAGAGTAATTCTGCATCAGCATCGCGGTAAACGTCGGCCCTAATAAGCTGCCGATGGTATAGCTCAGTAACAGCGCCTGGTTCATTGCCACCAGCTGGTGATGTTCAACTTTCTCACAGGCCCAGGCCATCGCGACCGGATAGAGCGTAAAGCCGGCCGCCCCGAGAATAAACAGCGCAGGCGCCATCGCGGCGTTGCTGAGCATGGCAAGGCATCCCATGATGACCACAAAGACCTGAACGCGCAGCACCAGCAGACGGCCGAAACGATCCGCCAGTCGGCCAATCGGCCACTGCCCGACGATCCCCGCACTCACCATGACCGCCATCCAGAAACCAATTCCGGAATCGCTGACGCCCTGATGATTTAGATAGAGCGGCATCAGGCCGTAGAGCGAGCCCAGTACAATCCCCGAGATAATGCAGCCGTTAACGCCAAGACGCGCCTGACGGAGTCTGAGCATCGGCCAGACGTGGGTCGCTTCCTGATGCTCGCTGTTCTGATTCACAATGCGCGTGAAGAGCAGCGGCAGGATCGCGGCCAGCACCATGCCCGTGACCCACGGCAGAACGCTCATCAGATCGGTTGGCAGCTTGCTGACCATCAGTTGACCCAGCACGGTGCCGACGTAATAAACCATCATATAGGCTGCCAGCAGGCGTCCACGGTTGCGCGAAGTGCCGCTGCACATCAGCGCGCTTTCAACCACCACCCAAATCATCGCGCAGCCTACGCCTGCGATAAAGCGCCATGCCATCCAGCTCCAGAAGCCGACCATCAGGCCCAGCCCGGCACACCCGGCGGCGAAAATCAGCGAAGCCAGATAATAGCTGCGATTAAAGCCAAAGCGCTTAATCAGGCTCCCGGTCATTAGCGTACCCAGCAGGTTCCCGGTAAAAAAGGACGAGCTGACCATACCCACCTGCCAGGTCGGTAAGTTTTCATGGGCGAGCCATAGCGGGACGAGCGTATTTAACACTGCGATCGCCAGGGTCAACAGAAGCAGGCCACAGAGCAACAGAAGCACTGGCCGGGTATAGGTGGTCATGGATTAAAAACCGTGAGGAAGTTCAGATTTCGTGCGCATCATGCCACTGGCAAAAACAAAGTCAATCCACTGATTTAGCCGCCTCGCACAATATGTTCCCTGTCGATTTAAAAAACTTATCCTGCTAATGCCACGCCTGCTGTAGATATTAATTATGTGTCTGTTTTTATTTATTAATGGGCGAAATTAAAACAAAACGACAGTCGAAAAATTTCATGATCGAAAAAAGAAAAAGCCGGGCACTCAGGCCCGGCTTGATATAACTCAATGCAACGTTAACTGGCGATAGCCATACCAACGGTCATATGCAACCCGTAGAACACACCGCGGCCAATCAGTTCACCCGCCAGGACCAGCACAAAGGCCAGTGACAGCAGCGGCAGCGCGGGCTGATAACCTTTAAGCTGAGGAGCGATCCAGAATACCAACGCCGCGACCAGCAGAACGATGCGCCAGGCCATCAGAGAACCGTAGTCCGGCACCAGGGCAGAAGCCTGCTGGATAGAGCTGTGAATGGTTGCCAGTTCTGCCCCCTGCATCAGGGCGACCATCGCACTCACCACCAGCGCCAGCAGCGAAACAGCCGGCAGCAAACGCATTGCCCACCCGTCTACTCCCGCCACGCGCAGCAGCAGGTAGCCCAGCAGCGGCCCGCCGATAAACATCGTCAGGAAGAAGCTCATCGGCGTCCAAACGCTGTACCAGGTTGGAACGGTATCGATGGTGTTATAGACGCGCACCATCATCCACACGAACACCACGCCCAGCACCATGGTCACGATCAGCCACAGGCTGCGCAAACCCGCAGGCAACTTCTTCATAGCGGCCAGTAGCCAGCCCAGCCCACCGACGGCAAAGAAAATTGCCCCGCTGGCAATCTCGTTACTGAGGGAAGAGGCCCCCACGCGGTTCAGAGAGTTAAACGCGCGCATCGGCGAACCCAGGTGCAGCGTAGAGGCTATAAAGCCAATCCCCATCAGCACCCACAGGCCAAACATGCTCAACACTAAACGCTGCTGCTGTTCGGCATTGAGGTTCCCTTTTAACAGCGCCAGCGCGAGCACAATGAAACCGCCCGCCACGCACTGGCCAAAGACCGTGAAGATCATCAGCGGCCATTCATGCCATCCACTTCCCATCTCACACCTCCTTCGGATTTGCCAGGTAGCCGGTGGTGTCACCTGTAGGACGGCTGTTGGCGTTAGGTTTAATCACAATGCTCGGCTTCGTGACAGTGCGCAGACGGCAGCGGTGCCACTGCGGCAAGCTGACCGTGTTTTTGACGCAGCTCTTCAATCGGGCCGAAGTCCAGCGCGCGCAGCGGACAGGACTCGACGCAAATCGGCTTTTTGCCGTCCGCCACGCGGGTGTGGCAACCGTCGCATTTGGTCATATGACCTTTGGCGGCGTTGTACTGCGGCGCGCCGTACGGGCACGCCATGTGGCAGTATCGGCAGCCGATGCAGACATCTTCGTCCACCACCACAAAACCGTCTTCACGCTTGTGCATCGCCCCACTCGGGCAGACCTTGGTGCAGGCCGGATCTTCACAGTGGTTACAGGCAATCGACAGGTAATACGCAAAGACGTTCTGATGCCAGACGCCGTTATCTTCCTGCCAGTCGCCCCCGGCGTATTCGTAAATACGGCGGAAGCTGACGTCAGGAGTCAGGTCTTTGTAATCTTTACAGGCCAGCTCGCAGGTTTTGCACCCGGTGCAACGGCTGGAATCGATAAAAAATCCATACTGGGTTGTCATCGGCTACTCCTTAAACCTTTTCAACCTGGACAAGGTTTGTGTGGGATGGGTTGCCCTTCGCCAGCGGCGACGGACGCTGCGTGGTCAGCACGTTAATACTGCCCGCCTGGTCGATGCGGTTGGCATCAGGGCTGTACCAGGCCCCTTCCCCCAGCGCCACCACGCCAGGCATCATGCGCGGTGTCACCTTAGCTTCAATGTGCACCTCGCCACGGCCGTTGAAGATACGCACGCGATCGCCATTGCTGATGCCGCGTGCTTTGGCATCCATCGGATTGATCCACATCTCCTGACGGCAGGCGGCCTTGAGTACGTCGACGTTACCGTAGGTGGAGTGCACGCGCGCTTTGTAGTGGAAACCGGTCAGCTGCAGCGGGAATTTCGCCGTCAGCGGATCGTTATAGTTCTCGAAACCTGGCGTGTAGATCGGCAGCGGATCGATAACGTCCCCTTCCGGCAGCTCCCAGGTCGACGCGATTTTTGCCAGCTCTTCGGAGTAGATTTCGATTTTGCCCGACGGCGTGGTCAGCGGGTTCGCCTGCGGGTCTTCACGGAACGCTTTGTACGCCACGTGGTGCCCTTCCGGATCGCGCTGTTTGTACATACCCTGCTTGCGGAAGGTATCGAAATCAGGCAGGTCAGGGACCGCCTTACGGGAGAGTTCATGCAGATGGCGCATCCAACCTTCCTGTGTACGCCCCTCGGTAAACTGCTGCTCAACGCCAAGACGTTTCGCCAGCTCAGAGGTCATCTCATAAATGGTTTTGCACTCGAAGCGCGGTTTAATCGCCTGGTCGGTAAAGATCACGTAGGACATGTTGCCGCAGGAGGCATCCAGCGCGAAATCCATCTGCTCAGAGGCCGTGCAGTCCGGCAGCAGGATATCGGCATATTTCGCCGAGGAGGTCATGTGGCAGTCGATGACCACAATCATCTCGCACTTCTTATCATCCTGCAGGATTTCATGGGTGCGGTTGATTTCGGAGTGCTGGTTGATGAGACAGTTACCGGCATAGTTCCAGATCATCTTGATCGGCACGTCCAGCTTGTCCTTGCCGCGCACACCGTCGCGCAGGGCGGTCATTTCAGGACCACGTTCGATCGCATCGGTCCACATAAACATGGAGATGCTGGTCTGAACCGGGTTATCCAGCGTCGGCATACGTTCAAACGGCACTTCATACGAGCCTTCACGCGCGCCGGTGTTACCGCCGTGAATACCGACGTTGCCGGTCAGAATGGAGAGCATGGAGATGGCACGGGTCGCGATTTCGCCGTTCGCATGGCGCTGCGGTCCCCAGCCCTGGCTGATGTAGGCCGGTTTGGCCGAGCCAATCTCACGCGCCAGCTGAACGATACGCTCGGGCGGAATACCGGTGATGGTGGACGCCCACTCGGGTGTTTTCGCCACGCCGTCGCTGCCCTGCCCGAGAATATAGGCTTTGTAATGACCGTTAGCAGGCGCGCTGGCTGGCAGGGTTTTCTCGTCATAGCCGACGCAGTATTTATCCAGGAAAGGCTGATCGACGAGGTTTTCTGTGATCATTACCCACGCAAGCGCCGAGACCAGCGCTGCATCGGTACCCGGACGGATTGGGATCCACTCATCTTCACGTCCGGCGCCGGTGTCGGTATAGCGCGGATCGATAATGATCATGCGGGCATTGGATTTGGCGCGGGCCTGTTCGAGGTAATAGGTTACCCCGCCGCCGCTCATGCGGGTTTCGCCCGGGTTGTTACCGAACAGGACGACCAACTTACTGTTTTCGATATCGGACGGGCTGTTGCCGTCCGCCCAGCCGCCGTAGGTATAGTTCAGGCCCGCAGCAATCTGCGCCGATGAGTAGTCGCCGTAGTGGTTGAGATAACCGCCGCAACAGTTCATCAGGCGTGCCACCAGCGTTTTACCCGGTGGCCAGGAGCGGGTCAGCGTACCGCCGAGCGTCCCAGTGCCGTAGTTCAGGTAGATGGATTCGTTGCCGTACTCTTTGATAAGGCGCTGCATATTGGTGGCGATAATGTCGTAGGCTTCATCCCAGCTAATCCGCTCGAACTTCCCTTCCCCACGCTTACCGACGCGCTTCATCGGATATTTCAGGCGGTCCGGATTATACACGCGACGACGCATTGAGCGGCCGCGCAAACAGGCACGAACCTGATGTAACCCTTCATAGTTATCGTCCCCGGTATTGTCGGTTTCGACATATTTTATTTCGCCATCCACCACGTGCATACGCAGCGGACAACGGCTACCGCAGTTTACGGTACAGGCACTCCACACCACTTTTTCCGGAGCTGAGGCTGGGGATAGTGCATCAGCCGCTGAGGCCAGTCGGGTAAAAGGAAGCGTGAAGGCGCTGCTGGCTACGGCCAGGCCGCCTATTGCCGTGGTTTTCATCAACCCACGGCGAGTGACCTCGGCAGCCATTAATGCTTCAGGCGCGTTGATTTTCATAGAGACTCACTTTGGTTGCTCACAAAGAAAAGAGTGGCGGCGCAAACCGCTATGTAGTTTTATATACAACGAATTTTTACGTAATCAGCTTTTTATGCTGACTTTCATTCGGAGGAGTATTACTACTTTAGAGGGAGGGGGTATTGCGTCGTGTCAATTCAGAGGCATAAAAAAAGCGCCCAAAGGCGCTTTTTTGTTGTGAGGCAAAGAATTAGCCGATGTACTGCTGGCCTTTCATGTATGGACGCAGCACTTCAGGGATCTCAATACGACCGTCTGCCTGCTGGTAGTTTTCCAGCACGGCAACCAGCGTACGGCCCACAGCCAGACCAGAACCATTCAGGGTATGCACCAGACGGGTTTTCTTGTCAGATTTGCTGCGGCAGCGTGCCTGCATACGACGCGCCTGGAAATCCCAGACGTTAGAGCAGGAGGAGATCTCACGATAGGTGTTCTGAGCAGGCACCCACACTTCCAGATCGAAGGTTTTGCAGGCGCCAAAGCCCATATCACCGGTGCACAGGGCCATACGACGGTACGGCAGGCCCAGCAGCTCCAGCACTTTCTCAGCGTGGCCGGTCATCTCTTCCAGCGCGTCCATGGACTCTTCAGGGCGGACGATCTGCACCATCTCAACTTTGTCGAACTGGTGCATACGGATCAGACCGCGCGTGTCGCGACCGTAAGAACCTGCTTCAGAACGGAAGCACGGTGAATGTGCCGTCAGCTTAATTGGCAGATCGTCTTCATCGATGATCTCATCACGCACGAGGTTAGTCAGCGGCACTTCAGCGGTTGGGATCAGCGCGTAGTTGCTGCTGTCTGCTTCCTCGTCAAGCGGACGGGTATGGAACAGATCGCCGGCAAATTTCGGCAGCTGGCCCGTACCGTACAGCGTATCGTGGTTGACCAGATACGGCACGTAGGTTTCGCTGTAGCCATGCTGCTCGGTGTGCAGATCCAGCATGAACTGCGCCAGCGCGCGGTGCAGATGGGCAATCTGGCCTTTCATCACCACAAAACGGGAGCCGGTCAGCTTAACCGCTGCCGCAAAGTCCAGGCCCGCGTGCATTTCGCCCAGCGTCACGTGATCGCGCACTTCGAAGTCAAACTCACGAGGCGTACCCCAGCGTTTCACTTCAACGTTGTCGTTTTCATCTTTGCCGACAGGCACGCTGTCGTCAGGAATATTCGGGATAGCCAGGGCAATATCACGAATCTCGGCCTGAAGAACGTCCAGCTCAGCTTTTGCCTGATCCAGTTCTTCACCCAGTTTGTTCACTTCCAGGCGTAATGGCTCAATATCTTCCCCGCGCGCTTTCGCCTGGCCGATGGATTTCGATCGAGAGTTACGCTCTGCCTGCAGATTTTCAGTTTGTACCTGCAGAACTTTACGACGCTCTTCGAGAGCGCGCAGCTTATCTACATCCAGCTTAAAGCCCCGGCGTGCCAGTTTTTCAGCGACTGCGTCTGGCTCATTACGCAGCAGATTGGGATCGAGCATGCTTATCCTGTGCTTATCGAATTAAAATAGGAAAATGTGACCACAGCCTGCGGCCACAAGGATACATTGCCAACATTACCGCAACGATTGAACTAACGGTAGCGTTTTATGGGGCTATTTTGATCCTGTCCGGCGAGCCAGGTGAGCTTTTCACCAATCTTGCCTTCAAGACCTCTGTTTGTGGGGTGATAATAGCGCGTTTGTGCCATCTCCTGCGGGAAATATTCCTCCCCGGCAGCGTAGGCATTGGGTTCATCATGAGCGTAACGGTACTCCTGCCCATACCCCATCTCTTTCATCAGTTTGGTCGGCGCGTTACGCAGGTGAACCGGCACATCGTAGTCAGGACGTTCACGCGCGTCGGACATCGCCGCTTTAAAGGCGGTATAAACCGCATTGCTTTTCGGCGCGCAGGCCAGATAAACAATCGCCTGCGCAATGGCACGTTCGCCTTCCGCAGGTCCAACGCGGGTGAAGCAGTCCCAGGCCGACAGCGCAACCTGCATGGCGCGAGGATCGGCATTGCCGACATCTTCTGACGCAATCGCCAGACAGCGACGCGCGACATATAAAGGATCGCCGCCCGCAGTGATAATGCGCGCGTACCAGTAAAGCGCCGCATCCGGCGCGCTGCCGCGCACGGACTTATGCAGCGCCGAGATCAGGTCGTAAAAACGGTCGCCTTTGTTATCGAAACGCGCGCTGCGCTCCCCCGCAATCTCGGTGAGCAGTTCCGGTTTCAGCACCCGCTTCCCGGCATCGTCGATTTCGGCCATATCGGCCATCATTTCCAGCGTGTTCAGCGCACGCCGCGCATCACCGTTGACCAGCTCGGCAATCGCACGACGCGTGTCGTCAGGCAGAACGATATCCTGCCCGCCGTAGCCGCGCGCTTTGTCGTCCATCGCCTGGGTGAGAACCTTTTCGATATCCTCGGTGGTGAGCGATTTGAGCAGGTAAACGCGCGCGCGGGAAAGCAGCGCCGAGTTCAGTTCAAACGATGGGTTTTCGGTGGTCGCACCGATGAAGAAGATCGTGCCGTCTTCAATATGCGGCAGGAAGGCATCCTGCTGGCTCTTGTTGAAGCGGTGGACTTCGTCCACGAAGAGGATGGTACGCCGCCCGGCGTTGCGGTTCTGCCGCGCACGCTCGATCGCCTCGCGGATCTCTTTCACGCCGGAGGTGACCGCCGAGATACGTTCAACGTCCGCGTTGGCATAGCGGGCGATAACTTCTGCAAGCGTGGTCTTTCCGGTGCCCGGGGGGCCCCAGAGGATCATGGAGTGAAGATGCCCGGCCTCAATGGCGCGCGGCAATGGCTTACCGGCAGCCAGCAGATGTTGCTGGCCGATGTACTGCGCTAAATTTTCTGGCCGCATACGGGCGGCCAGAGGTTGAAACGCGTTATCTGAAAAATCGAGCGACAGATTGCCCACTCACGCCTCTTACTTATTGCGTTGGTCGTCCACCGTTACGCCCTGCGGCGGGGTAAAGGTGAATTTCGATGCATCAACGGCGCCGTTTTGCTGAGACTTGAGCTGGTAGCTGCTGCGCTGATCGTCCTGCTCAACCGCGCCAAACTGATTAATCGTACCGTTGGTGCTTACGTTAATGGTGAACTGCTTCAGGTTGCCGTTACTGCCTTTCGGCGTCAGGACAAACTCGTCACCCGTCTGTTTAATATTGTACTGCTGCCAGTCGCTGGACTGGTTACGGGCAATCAGCATAAAAGGCGTATTGCTGGTGGCATCTTTCAGCCAGGTCGCCGTTGCCTGCTCAACGAACGGGTTGAAGAACCATAAGGTTTTGCCGTCAGAGACCAGGATGCTCTCATCCGGCTGGGTCATGTGCCAGTTGAACAGATTTGGGCGTTTTACCCACAAATCTCCCTGACCTTCCTGCACCGCGTTGCCGCTGCCGTCAGTCACTTTTTGCGTGAAGCTGGCGTGGAAGCTGCTTACTTTATCCAGTCGGCTTTTAAGGTCGCTGGCTGCATCAGCCCAGACGCTGCTGGCGACAAAACTGGTGAGTAATGCACAGGCGATGGCGATTTTTTTCATTGTTATTCCTTAAAATACGTCTTCCCGATATGGGGTTTCCGTCTTCTATTCTGGACCTGCCCGAAGGCAGGCGACAGAAGAAAATGCTTAATTTTGGCTGATTTACCCTTCTTTGCAATCGCTGAAGGTTAATCAAACGGCGGCGGTGCCAGCACCTCGCGGTTACCGTTATGCCCCTGCTCGCTCACAATGCCCTGCGCTTCCATCTGCTCGATGATGCGCGCCGCGCGGTTATAGCCGATGCGGAACTGACGCTGCACGCCAGAGATGGACGCTTTGCGTTTTTCGGTAACGAAGTTAACCGCCTGATCGAATAACGGATCCAGCTCTTCGCCGCCGTCGAAGCCACCGCCGCCGCCTTCGCTTTCCGTGTCGCTGGTAATACCGTCAACGTATTGCGGACGACCGCGCGCTTTCCAGTCCTGCACGACGGCGTGAACTTCCTCATCGCGGACGAACGCACCGTGGACACGCACCGGAGAGGTGGAGTTCGGGCCGGAATAGAGCATGTCACCCATACCCAGCAGCGACTCTGCGCCGCCCTGGTCAAGAATGGTACGGGAGTCAATTTTACTGGATACGGTAAAGGCGATACGCGTCGGGATGTTCGCTTTGATAAGACCAGTGATCACGTCCACGGAAGGACGCTGGGTCGCCAGCACAAGGTGAATACCGGCCGCACGCGCTTTCTGCGCCAGACGGGCAATCAGCTCTTCTACTTTCTTACCGACGGTCATCATCAGGTCAGCGAATTCATCGACCAGCACGACGATATAAGGCAGTTTTTCCAGCACCGGATGCTGGGCATCCATGCTGTCACCCGGCTTCCAGTAAGGATCCGGGATCGGACGCCCCATGCGCACTGCCTGGGCAATTTTCTCGTTATAACCGGCCAGGTTACGCACGCCCAACGCAGACATCAGCTTGTAGCGGCGTTCCATCTCGTTGACGCTCCAGCGCAGGGCGTTGGCGGCGTCCTTCATATCGGTGACCACTTCGGTCAGCAAATGCGGGATGCCTTCGTAGACCGACAGTTCGAGCATTTTCGGGTCGATCATAATGAAACGCACATCTTCCGGCTGCGCTTTATAGAGCATGCTGAGGATCATGGCGTTCACACCAACAGACTTACCGGAACCTGTGGTACCCGCTACCAGCAGGTGAGGCATTTTGGCGAGATCCGCGACTACCGGATCGCCAGCGATATCTTTACCCAGCACCACCGTCAGCGGAGATGGGTTATCCCGGAATTTGGTGTTATCCAACACTTCACGCAGGTAGACGGTCTGACGTTTCTTGTTCGGCAGCTC
This sequence comes from Enterobacter cloacae complex sp. S3, assembly GCF_014930495.1. Taxonomy (NCBI): domain Bacteria; kingdom Pseudomonadati; phylum Pseudomonadota; class Gammaproteobacteria; order Enterobacterales; family Enterobacteriaceae; genus Enterobacter; species Enterobacter cloacae complex sp. S3. Next base: position 206,564 of record NZ_JADBRD010000028.1, read on the forward strand.
AAGGCCAACGTACGGTTTGCCCGGTATCACTTCCACCACACGTACCGCAACGGTCGAGAGAGAACGCGCCAGGTCGCGGGACAGGTTGGAAATACGCGCGGCTTTAACGCCGGGCGCCAGGTTCAGTTCAAAACGGGTGATCACAGGACCCGGTGAGTAGTTCACCACGTCCGCTTTGATGCGGAAGTCAGCCAGACGCGCTTCAACCAGACGCGCCATCTGCTCCAGCGCGAAGGTATCGACCGGCTCCACTTCTGACGGCGGAGGCGTTAACAGATCCAGCGACGGCAGCGGAGTGCTTGGACGCTGCAGCGGACGGCTGTCACCGTTACGCATCAGCAGCGGGTGAATCAGGCTTTCCTGCGGCTGAGGCGCAGGCTGCTGGAACTGCGGTGGCTGCTGCGGTTGCTGAACAGGTTGATGCGGCTGCGCATACGGCTGCTGAACAGGCTGCTGCGGCTGCGCGTAGGCCTGTGGTGCCGGCTGCTGGCGCACAGGCTCCGCTTCCGGCATCACGCTCGGGATAAATAAAGGCTCGCTAGGGCCATCATCCACCAGATCCTTCATCGGCGAGAATTCAAAATCAGACAGCGAGAACGGATTTGCACCAGCCGGTTGTTCACCTGAATAGCGCTGCTGCTGGGTGGCGGCAAACTGGCGCGCCAGTTCTGCTTCAGCCGCGTCCTCTTCGTCTTCCAGCATAGGTTCATCGTGCTGGTATTCATTACCGTAGCGCTGATTCTGCTGCGCGGCGAACTGACGGGCCAGCTCGTCCTGCTGCATTTCATCGGCGTCATCTTCGTACTCAGGCTCGCGCGCTTTCTCTTCCGCCATACGCTGGGAAGGCAGCTTGATGCCATAAGAGGCAAGCTCACGGCGGGTTGGAACGCGAACGCGGTTAGGGCGAGGCAGTTGCGGACCAATCCCCTCCTTCACCTGAGGACGTGGCGCGCCCCCTGTTGCCAGGCTAAAGACAGGTGCAGCCACGGCAGCGGCCGCGGTAGCCTGCTTCACGCTTTCCGCTACGGGTGCGACTGCAGGCGTCGGGTCGATCGGTGGAACGGAAACAGAAGGCGCTTTCGTCACCGGCTCCTGCACCGGTTCAGGCACAGGCTGGTACCAGGCCGCCAGCTGCTCGCGTTCACGCGCACGACGCTCTTCAACTTCTTCAAAATAGTACATTGGTGGACGAGAGGGTTTTACCTCTTCCACGATTTCAGGTTCAGGCTGCGGCTCTACATAAGGCTGCACAGGTTCAACCGGTTCAGGCACATACTCCTGATAAGGTTGGGCCACAGGCTGTTCATAGTGCGGGGACTCTTGCGGTTCATACGCAGGCTGCGGCGGCTGATATGGCTGCTGCCACTGCTCCTGCTGCACAGGGATGTAGCTTTCAGGTTCAGGCGCGATAACCGGCTCCGGCGTGTGAACGCCTGGCGCAGTCTGCCAGTCAACCTGAGGCTGCTGAATAACGGATTCCGGCGGCGAAACCGGCGCGGATGGCATCACGGCGTCGACAGGCGCGGCATACGCCTGCGCAGCGGTCGTCGCGGCTGCGGCGGCTGCAACCGGCTCGGTAACCGAATGGCCATTTAACAGCGGATCGTATTCGTCGAAGTCACCCGGAGTGGCCCGGCTGCCGGAGAAGAGCACATCGTCAGGATCGACGGCGACACCCGCAGCGCGATACGCCACCTGCTCGTCTTCATCCATGCGTTTACCGGAGAAGAGCGCCGCATCAGTTTTACGACCCAGCGGGTTGGCAAATTTCTCTGCAACACGCTGACGACGCGCCAGCGCGCCGCGCAAAATACGCGCACGACGAGACTCGCGACGCTGCACAGGCGCGTCATCTTCCTCTTCATCTTCGTATTCGTCTTCATCAACCCACGTATCGTCACGGCGGGTACGGTTGCTGGCGAAAGTCAGAATGGTGAGGATAAAACTTCCGATCTTCTCAGCAATGCTCACCCAGGACCAGCCGGTAAACAGCGTCAGCCCGGCCGCCCAGATGCAGAGCAGCGCCAGCGTGCCGCCGCTGCTGTGCAGCATCGGCTGCAGCGCAGAACTGAGTAAACTGCCGATCACTCCGCCAGAGGCGAAGTACCAGATATCATCCGCATTGATTGCCGCCAGCCCGCACGAGGTGAGGATCAGCGCCAGCGCGCCAATCAGGCGCAGCGACACGGCAAAATAGTCGATGTAATCATCGTTCTGACGATGACGCCACGCAAACCAGCATCCGCCAATGATAATGACGGGAAGGGTGTAGGCCATCACACCGAAAATGAAGAACAGCGTGTCCGCAAGCCAGGCACCGGGGACACCGCCTAAATTATGGATAGGCTCATGCCATGCAGTTTGTGACCAGCTGGGATCTGAGGGGTTGAAACTGAGTAAGGCTGCCATCAGCCAGACGGCAAAAAGGGCAATAACAATCAGCAAAGCCTCGAGGAGACGACGTCCGCTGCTTAGCTTCGATAGTGTGACTTCTTTGTCTTCAGTGTATTCCTGGCTCAAAAAAGGCTCTCCAGGTATCAGGCATATCCTGCCTTTTTGCTAAAACGGACAACAGCGCCGGGACTCCCCGGCACTGTTGCTGTATGGATTAACAGGAGTGTAATCAAACTACGCTGATTTTGCACCTGTTCCGTGTTAGCGCGTCTTAATAACCAGACGATTGCTCTGTTTGACCTCTTCCATCACCACATATGTACGGGTGTCGTTCACGCCTGGCAGACGCAGCAGGGTTTCCCCCAGCAGCTTACGGTAGGCGGACATATCAGGCACACGGGTTTTCAACAGGTAGTCGAAATCACCGGATACCAGATGACACTCTTGAATTTCTTCAAGTTTTTGTACAGCGGCGTTAAATTGCTCAAACACATCCGGCGCACCACGATTCAGAGTAATCTCAACAAATACCAGAAGTGAGGCATCCAGATAATGCGGGTTCAGCAGAGCAGTATAGCCCTGAATGAAACCCTGTCTTTCCAGTCGGCGCACACGCTCAAGGCACGGCGTCGGGGAAAGTCCCACACGTTTTGAAAGCTCGACGTTGGAAATACGCCCATCCTTTTGCAATTCATTAAGAATGTTACGATCGATACGGTCGAGATCTTTGCCAGGGCGCTTCTTGCTATCTACCATTATTATTGTCTCTCTGTATTCCTTCCCTACTCCTGCCTGGACCCTGTGCACATCACTGTTCAGAGCCTGTACCCGTTAGTCATCACATCGCCTGGTTTTGTATTAGACGCGATGCGGATTCGGGTTCTGTTGGTAAGAAGACCGTTGCCCGAAGGCAGTCACCGACATCACGTATGGCGTCTGTCCACGCCATGCGTAGATTTCACTGACCCGGTAAAAATGGCATTTACGTGCATGCCTATGCGGCATACGGTTAACGCGGTTTTTTTTCTTCCTTGAATGTTTTCGCAAAAGCGCAGGGGATTGTCAAAGCAAAACATCGTTTTTTAGTACAACATGCCGGATATTCATTACGGCAGGGTATTAATCCTCATTTTATTGCCTTACAAACGACCGGTTTTCAGGCGAAAGCGTGATGTTATAGCGCCTCATTCATCGCTCGTGGCTATTACACAGATTGATATCAAAATTGCTGCGCTCTTTTTTTACGACAACAAATTCCCTACAATCCAGCCAAATGTCTGCCAACAACAATGGGGATCTCATGGGCACGGCCAAACACAGTAAGCTGCTAATCCTTGGTTCTGGACCTGCGGGATATACCGCAGCGGTCTATGCTGCACGCGCTAACCTGCACCCGGTACTCATCACCGGCATGGAAAAAGGCGGTCAGCTAACCACCACCACCGAAGTGGAAAACTGGCCAGGGGACCCGAACGACCTGACCGGGCCGCTGCTGATGGAACGTATGCACGAGCATGCCGCTAAATTCGAAACTGAAATTCTGTTCGACCACATCAATAAGGTCGATCTGCAGAACCGTCCGTTCCGCCTGACGGGCGACAGCGGCGAATACACCTGTGACGCGCTGATCGTTGCCACCGGCGCCTCTGCCCGTTACCTCGGTCTGCCATCTGAAGAAGCGTTCAAAGGCCGCGGCGTCTCTGCCTGCGCAACCTGTGACGGTTTCTTCTACCGTAATCAGAAAGTCGCGGTCATCGGCGGCGGCAACACCGCAGTGGAAGAAGCGCTCTACCTGGCGAACATTGCCTCTGAAGTGCACCTGATCCACCGTCGCGAAACCTTCCGCGCGGAGAAGATCCTGATCAAACGTCTGATGGATAAAGTGGCCAGCGGCAACATCGTGCTGCACACCAACCGTACCCTGGAAGAGGTGACGGGCGACCAGATGGGCGTTGCCGGTCTGCGTATCCGTGATACCCAGAACACCGATAACGTCGAAACGCTTGAAGTGGCGGGTCTGTTCGTGGCGATCGGTCACAGCCCGAACACCGCGATCTTCGACGGTCAGCTGGAGCTGGAAAACGGCTACATCAAAGTGCAGTCCGGCATTCACGGTAATGCGACCCAGACCAGCATCCCGGGCGTGTTCGCGGCTGGCGACGTGATGGACCACATTTATCGTCAGGCGATTACCTCTGCGGGCACCGGCTGTATGGCCGCTCTGGACGCTGAACGCTACCTCGATGGACTGGCTGAACAAGGTAAATAATCTTTACAAGTCAGTAACAAACGTAAATAAAGGCGGCGATAAGTCGCCTTTATTGTCTCCCCGTTGTAACATTGCGCTGCCCAATTTCTAATAACGTCACCTGCAAAGTACGCAATGGAAAAAACCCGTCAACAAGAGTTAACACGCTGGCTGAAACAGCAAAGCGTTATTTCCCGCCGCTGGCTTACGATTTCCCGTCTCCTGGGGTTCGTTAGCGGTCTGTTGATTGTTGCCCAGGCATGGCTGCTGGCCCGCATTCTTAATCACATGATCATGGAGAACATCCCGCGCGAAGCGCTGTTGCTGCCTTTTATTGTCCTGATCCTGATTTTTATCCTGCGCGCCTGGGTGGTGTGGCTGCGTGAGCGCGTCGGTTTTCACGCCGGACAGCACATCCGCTACGAGATCCGTCGTCAGGTGCTCGATCGTCTTCAGGAAGCCGGGCCCGCGTGGATCCAGGGTAAACCGGCCGGTAGCTGGGCGACGCTGATCCTTGAGCAGATTGACGATATGCACGACTACTATGCGCGCTATCTGCCGCAAATGGCCCTTGCCGTCTTCGTTCCGCTGCTGATCGTGATCGCCATCTTCCCGGTGAACTGGATGGCTGCGCTGATTCTGATGGGCACCGCCCCGCTGATCCCGCTGTTTATGGCGCTGGTCGGCATGGGTGCAGCGGATGCCAACCGCCGTAACTTCCTGGCACTGGGTCGCCTGAGCGGTCATTTCCTCGATCGTCTTCGCGGCATGGAGACGTTACGCATTTTTGGCCGCGGTGAAGCGGAAACCGAAAATATTCGCCAGGCATCGCAGGACTTCCGTCAGCGCACCATGGAAGTGTTACGCCTCGCCTTCTTGTCTTCCGGCGTACTGGAATTCTTTACCTCGCTGTCGATTGCCCTCGTGGCGGTCTACTTTGGCTTCTCCTACCTTGGCGCGCTGGATTTCGGCCATTACGGCACGGCGGTGACCCTTTCTGCCGGGTTCCTGGCGCTGATCCTGGCCCCGGAGTTTTTCCAGCCGCTTCGCGATCTGGGGACCTTCTATCACGCCAAAGCGCAGGCGGTTGGCGCAGCCGATAGCCTGAAAACATTCCTGGAAACGCCGCTGGCACACCCGGAGCGGGGTGACGTGACGCTGAATGCTAAAGACCCCGTGACGATTGAAGCGCAGGACTTTTCTATTCTGTCACCCGAAGGCAAAGTGCTCGCGGGTCCGCTGAACTTTACCTTACCTGCCGGACAACGGGTGGTGCTCGTCGGCACCAGCGGTTCCGGTAAAAGTTCTCTGCTGAATGCGCTATCCGGCTTTATGACCTACACGGGTTCACTGCGGATCAACAAAACCGAACTGCGTAACCTCGATCCAGACGCCTGGCGTAAACAGCTCAGTTGGGTAGGACAAAACCCGCAGCTTCCAGCCTCTACGCTGCGTGAAAACGTCCTGCTGGCGCGCCCGGACGCGCGTGAAGATGAACTGCAGTCGGTGCTCGACCGCGCCTGGGTCAGCGAGTTTCTGCCCCTGCTCCCGCAAGGTGTAGATACCGTGGTCGGCGACCAGTCCGCCGGGCTGTCGGTCGGACAGGCGCAGCGCGTGGCCGTTGCCCGCGCGTTGTTGAATCCTTGTCAGCTGATGCTGCTGGATGAGCCCGCCGCCAGCCTGGATGCCCACAGCGAGCAGCGCGTAATGGAGGCCCTGAACGCCGCCTCCCGGCAGCAAACCACCCTGATGGTTACCCATCAGCTGGAGGGGATTGCCGACTGGGACCAGATCTGGGTCATGGAGAACGGCCGTATTGTTGAGCAAGGCGATTACGCCTCTCTCGTTGCCGCCCAGGGACCGTTTGCCGCCCTGCTGGCGAACCGTCAGGAGGACATCTGATGCGTGCTCTGCTGCCTTATCTTGCGCTCTATAAACGCCACAAATGGATGCTGACGCTGGGGATTGTGCTGGCGATTGTCACGCTGCTCGCCAGCATTGGCCTGCTCACGCTTTCCGGCTGGTTCCTGTCGGCCTCGGCCGTCGCGGGCTTTGCCGGTTTATACAGCTTCAACTATATGCTCCCGGCTGCGGGTGTTCGCGGTACCGCCATCACGCGGACTGCCGGACGCTATTTCGAACGCCTGGTCAGCCACGACGCCACTTTCCGCGTGCTGCAGCACCTGCGCATCTACACCTTCAGCAAACTGCTGCCCCTCTCCCCTGCCGGGCTGGCGCGTTTTCGTCAGGGTGAGTTACTTAACCGTGTCGTTGCGGATGTCGACACGCTGGATCACCTTTACCTGCGCGTGATTTCCCCGATCGTGGGCGCGTTTGTGGTGATTGTGGTGGTCACGCTGGGGCTGTCTGTTCTGGATGTTTCCGTTGCGCTGACGCTGGGCGGGATCATGCTGCTGACGCTCATCATTCTGCCGCCGCTGTTTTACCGCGCCGGGAAATCCACCGGGGAAAACCTGACGCGCCTGCGCGGAGACTACCGCCAGCAGCTCACCTCCTGGCTTCAGGGGCAGGCAGAGCTGACGATTTTTGGCGCCAGCAAGCGCTATCGCGCCCGCATGGAAAGTACGGAGCTTAACTGGCATGAGGCCCAGCGCCGCCAGTCGGAGCTGACGGCCTTTTCTCAGGCGCTGATGATGTTAATCGGCGGCGTGGCGGTGATTGCCATGCTGTGGCTGGCTTCCGGCGATGTCGGGGGGAATTCACAGCCGGGTCCTCTTATTGCCCTTTTCGTCTTCTGCGCGCTGGCGGCGTTTGAGGCGCTGGCCCCGGTAACGGGCGCCTTCCAGCATCTGGGCCAGGTGATCGCCTCTGCCCTGCGCATCACGCAGATTGCCGAGCAGGAGCCTGAAGTCACGTTCAGTGCCGGGCAGACCGCGGTACCAGAGCAGGTTGCGCTGACGCTTGAAGATGTCACCTTCGCCTATAACAAACAGGCGCAGAACGCGCTGGACGGTATCAACCTTTCTGTTAATGCAGGACAGCGGATGGCGATCCTCGGCCGTACCGGCTGCGGTAAATCGACGCTGCTGCAGTTGCTGACCCGCGCCTGGGATCCGCAGCGCGGCCAGATTCGTTTTAATAACACGTTGCTGACTGATTTCAGCGAGCAGGCCCTGCGCAAGACGGTGAGCGTCGTTCCGCAGCGCGTGCATCTGTTTAGCGCCACACTGCGCGATAACCTGCTGCTGGCCGCGCCAGAGGCCTCTGATGATGCGCTTCGCGCCGTGCTGGAGCAGGTCGGACTGCAAAAACTGCTTGAGGACGACGGGCTAAACAGCTGGCTGGGCGAAGGCGGCCGTCAGCTGTCCGGCGGTGAACTGCGCCGTCTGGCAATTGCGCGCGCGCTGCTGCACGATGCGCCGCTGATGCTGCTCGACGAACCCACCGAGGGGCTGGATGCCACCACCGAGAGCCAAATCCTTGATTTGCTGGCGAATGTCATGACCGGCAAAACCGTGCTGATGGTCACACACCGCCTGCGCGGACTGGCGAGTTTTGATCGGATAATTGTGATGGACAACGGACACATTATTGAGCAAGGTAGTCACGCAGAGCTGTTGGCGAAACAGGGTCGCTACTACCAGTTTAAACAGCGTCTGTAGACTATATTTGTAGCGTCCTTACTCGCGTACTGGAGTTTTGCTGTCATGCGCCTGGTCCAGCTTTCTCGTCATAACATCGCGTTCCCTTCTCCGGAAGGGGCGCTGCGTGAGCCCAACGGGCTGCTGGCCCTTGGTGGTGACCTCAGTCCCGCACGGCTTTTAATGGCGTACCAGCGCGGTATATTCCCCTGGTTTTCTCCCGGCGATCCGATTTTATGGTGGTCCCCCGATCCGCGTGCCGTGCTGTGGCCAGCGCAGTTTCACGCGAGCCGCAGCATGAAGCGTTTCCATGCGAAATCACCCTACCGCGTCACCCTCAACCACGCCTTTGGTCAGGTCATTGAAGGCTGCGCTGAAGACCGCTATGAAGGGACATGGATAACCCGCGATATCATTACTGCCTACCACCAGCTCCATGAGCTTGGCTACGCCCACTCCATCGAGGTGTGGGAAGGCGGAGCACTCGTCGGCGGCATGTACGGCGTGGCGCAAGGCACGCTATTTTGCGGCGAGTCGATGTTCTCTCGTGCGGTTAACGCCTCGAAAACCGCACTGCTGGTCTTCTGCGAGGCGTTTGCCCAGCGCGGTGGACGCCTGATCGATTGTCAGGTGCTCAACGAGCACACGGCCTCGCTGGGTGCTGTTGAAATCCCGCGACGCCAGTACATCGAACATCTCGATACCTGCCGTCAGGAGAAGCTCCCGCGCGACTTCTGGATACCGAGAACGCTCTTTATGCCCAATGCCTAAATGTTTTCCGCATATTTTTTGTGAGGGTGTTATAATTATGCCGCAGAGTAGCTTCTGCCTGTTGCCCCGCCGCCGTTTGGGACCCTCGCTTCAGATAACGTCCTGACGTTTATCCTGTTGTCTCCCCTTTACGAATGCGCTTCCTGTTCGGTTGTACCGTGACGCTTGGGCAATGCGCCGAAACTGTTTTGCTGCGTTTTAATCGCGCAATTCTTTACTTAATTGATGAATTTCGGCATTATCTTGCCGGTTCAAAACTTGGTAGTGATACCCCAGAGGATTAGATGGCCAAAGAAGACAATATTGAAATGCAGGGTACCGTACTTGATACGTTGCCTAATACCATGTTTCGCGTAGAGCTGGAAAACGGTCACGTGGTAACTGCGCACATCTCCGGTAAAATGCGCAAAAACTACATCCGCATTTTGACGGGCGACAAAGTGACTGTTGAACTGACCCCGTACGACCTGAGCAAAGGCCGCATTGTCTTCCGTAGTCGCTAATTGTTTTCGCCTGTAATGGCAGATGAATATTAATTAAGGCCGGGATTTTCCCGGCCTTACTTTTTTGTGCTGCAGGCTATTATTTGAACAATTATTTGTCCGTTCGATTCAGCGTCAGGGCTGTCTGTTCGACAGCAATGCCCTTTTAATGGCTGTGTCTTGCTAAGCTATCAGCCGTTTGCCACCTGATAACCTATATTTATCAAAGCATCAAGCTCGTCTTTTGCAAACAACCTTGCCCGGTAGCATTCACCAGGGAACTCTGGATAGCCATCCATCGAGCAAATCAGATCGTAGATTGTGGCAATAATATGGCCTGTTGCATCGCTGATAAAGAAAGAGCGTGCGTGGTTGGTGTAGATGCCATAGTAGTCACCATAATCTATTGCTGCCCCCATAAAATCAGTGACCTGAGGAACACGATCGGAGGGTAACTGGATAATGCTACCTGCCTGGGTTGCTGTATTGGCGACGAGATCAACAGCATAGAACATGACTCTCGCAGGATCGGTTTTGTAAGAATCAGTCGTTGAATCACGTGTAATATCTCGAGTAACCGCATTGCCTTCATTATCAACGCAGGAGCGATTATCAAAGAGCGAAAGAACAAATTTTCCTTCAGTCTCATTGCTTAACCCAGCAAAAGCGCTATTTTTAGTGACGAATACGGTATGAGCGCCATTTTCAAAACTCTCAATACTGGAAGTATCTATCTGCGTAACGCCCTGTCCTGCTGCAAAATTACTGTTAAATCCCCCGGTATTAATACTCCATAATATCTTGCCGTCGGCAGGAGAAATACCAAACGTCAGGCCTGCAGAGCGAGTATGGACAACAATCGCTTCAGCATTTGCCTCGCCTGCGGGGATCCAGGAAAGCGAGTTAAGGTGAGCATCGTTTGTGGGGCTGTTATTCAGGATCTGAGTATTATCAAATGCACGGGTATAATTTTTTGCCCACAGCATCACGCCTGTCTTTTCATCAAATTTTAAAATTGATGCGTCCTGTCTCATCGTGTTGGTCGAACGGTCCGGGTTATCATTACCAATCATGAAAAGATTATCGGCGGAATCCCAAATCAGATCGTGTGTGTTAGCATAGCGGTTACCATCGCGGTCACGTAAATCAAACTCCAGAATCTCGTTGCCCAAAATATCGATTTTGAAAAAGCGTCGCCCATACCAGTGTTCATCTTCATCACTGCCGATATAGAAATAACCATTATGCGTTTTTAGCATCTGATTACGGTAGGGCTGAGCATAATAGCAGCGAAGATCGCCGTTCCGGTCGTAGCCATCACAATTGGTAGTCATTAACCAACTGTTTCCCCATACGGTCGTGAAGTTAGCGGGATCCGTTTGCTCAATATCGATATGGAAAATTGTCCCATCGCGGTAGAGTTGTTCCTGTGTGCTTACCTGGATGGTTTGATTAAAAACTTCCACTCCGCTAAGGTTTTTAAAGATAACCTGCACATGGTTAAGGTAGTTTGCATACAGTCCAATAACCGGAATTTTTATCTCAGGTAAAGAGACAATGTCATTTGATGAATACGTAAAGTCTAAACTTGTCGTGCTAGTCGATCTTCCCAGTACCGTATAGGAATATGTTATCGCCTCATCAATTATAAACTTCAGATAGACCGCAAGCTGGTTGTTAGCAGGGGCGAGTTCCATTCCAAGATAGGTAATTGCCATATTATTCACCTGTTGTTAATTATTACTGTGTAACTTCTTTTACTCGCATCTCATTCACCTGTTGGGGAATGATCTTATTTCCTTTCACCAGATAATCAATAACCGCATTGGAAAGGTTATATCCACCTTTTACCTGTTTGTTCTGACCATCAATGAATGCAGTAAAGCCATCGCCACCAGGAGCAAGGAAACTATTTGTCGCTACGCGATAGGTTTCAGAGTCTACAATTGGCTTGCCATTAAGCGTAAGTAGCACAACGCGTTGCCCGACAGGTTTATGTTGGTCGTAGCGCATCTCCAGTCCTTTCGACATCTGCAAAACACCGTTAGTGAGTGACGCACTATGCTCCATAAGATTTCGTAAGGATTTCCCATTCAAATCCATTACGGTTAGCTCATTTGGAAAAGGGAACGCGCTAATAACATCGCCGAGGGTTATCGGACCGGCATTCAAATCAGCCCGCAGACCACCTGAATTAGTGAGCGCCAGTTGCGCATCAGGCGCAGCGGCAAGCATTGCATCGGTAAATAAATTGCCCAGCGAAGATGATTCCCCGTAGGCGCGCGTAAGCGTAACAGGCGTCTCTCCAACTTTTTGGCGAACCGTTTCGGAGAGCTTTTTATTCCAGCTATCAATAACACTCTGAGTTGCCGGATCGGGTTTCCATTCATCAGCATAAAGGGTCTTAAGTTCGAAGCTTTTTATTTTGTTGTGATGTTTTTTTAGATCCACATCCAGGACCAGTTTACCAATATCAATCCCACCACTGTCAGTCGAAAGCACCAGCGTGTTACCTACTTTAAGCGGCTCCGGCGTTCCAACATGCGCATGTCCGGTAATCAGAATATCCAGTCCTTTCACCTGCTTCGCCGTCTGGATATCCTTATCAAGGGCGCGTTTGACATCAGTATTGCCGATACTGGACTGGCGTGCAGGGAAACCTTCATGCATGAGTGCAACGGTTATATCTACTTTTCCACGTAGTTCATCCAGATAACGCTGGAGATATTTCACCTCGTCACGCGCTTCAATGCCCTGACGCATTGACGATGAAACGGTGTCATCGAAAGCAAACACGCCATGCAACCCAATGACCCCAATTTTAACGCCATCCTTTTCAAGGATTGTATACGGCTTATTCCAGAAAAGGACATTACTATTTTTATAAAACACGTTACCTAACAGTATCGGGAATTTAGCCTGGCTGAGCTGTATCAGCGTATTATCCCAACCATGGTCGAACTCATGATTGCCGACAGACGCAGCATCAAATGACATTGTATTCATAATATCTATGATTGCCCGCCCTTTTGTCAGGCTGCTAATGTATGGACCGGTAAAGTAATCTCCAGCATCGAAATAAAAAGTAGCCTTATTCTTTTGCTTTTCTTGCTTGACGTAAGTCGCAATATTTGCGAAGCCACCGACAGCTCTTTTACCTTCTGCAACATAAGGAAGTTTATAGGGCTCAACATGTGCATGCAGGTCATTGGTATAAATGACGGTAACGTCCTGCGCTGGACTTAGCGAAGCATATCCCGATAGTAATAAAACCGCGATTACTGTTTTTTTCATTTTTTAACTCTCGAATTAAAGAAAGAACTTCATTATCGATTAGCAAAAAACAGATTTTGTGAACCTTCTCACGACATATGGAAAAGGGAGACGCGAAAATTTGCGACTAACAGAATCAGTTGGTGAAGCACATGGAATCCGCTCCAAAAATAGATCTCAATGTTTGTAAAAGCTGGTCATGTCCAAATCTCGGAATACCAGATGCGAGTGATTATGTTTTTCCTGTTTATCGTCTGGGCTACGCTGCACTTGAATGTCAAAAATGTGGCAGTCTTCCTCCACTGTTTAATACCAAAGAATGTGACGAGTGGTTCAGTCAATTCATGCAACGAAAATTAGGAAATACAGGACAAGGTTGTCCCCGCTGTTTTACAGCGCACATCATTCGCTATGGATACACAAAAGCCAGAACACCCCGCTTTCAATGTTGCACCTGCCGTTATGTATTTACTCCACACTATGACAATGCTGTAGGCCTGAATAAAAATATCACCCTTCTTTCCCAGCTCGAACAAGGGGTGCACTCTGGTGAAACGACAAACCAAAGGGTCCTTGCGCAAGCGGTTAACGGTTTCGAACACGATCTGCATGTTTCACTCCCTGCGCTAACAAGGGTGTCAACGACCACAATGGTTATACCGTTTCAGGGTCATTCTGCGAGGCAGAAACTGTATGTTGTGATCAGTGCCGATGCTGACTCCGGCAAAATTATTCAAGTAACAACCAACTATTGCGACTGGAAGGCAGGTAATTCATTGCTCTATCAGGGTTCTAAGTCTTTCCCTTCTTCGATACTACCGTCGAGCGATACCGATCTTATTCGGGAGCAAGAGATGCAATTTCTTAAACGGAGCCAATTTGATGAAATTCAGTACGGTAGTGCCGAGCTTAAGCGAAACGACCGGGGAAGCATGGTCCGTCCTGTCATTACCATACACAGTCATTTCCAGAGATTAAAACGACGCTTCCCGGGTGTAACCGATCATTATCTCGCCCATGAGTGCGTTTTGCGCGGCGGCGCTATAACTGCCTGGTCAACAGAAGTCCGACTTGGGAAAACCGATCTTTGGTTTGTGTCTGAAAATATTGAAAACGCCAACCTCTCTGACAAAGCATTTTGCCTTACTGGTAGCTGGAAAATGGGATGGTGGAAAAATGTGTGGCAGCGTTGGGATAATGGCGAGATATGCAAGATGATTGGCCTGCTGACCGGACAGCAAAGTACAGCGGAGCCCGCGTTGATTTCACTTGCATCCTGCACTGCATTTGCTGTCTGGCTGAAATCCCATCCATGGTCATTACAGTGTCATAACTTTGGGGCGCGGGTAGTGAGCCAGCATTTAGTGGGTCTTGGCTGTATTTATAACCAACAGATAAAGGAAAATTCAGGCCGTTAAGGGCTACATAACGCGAGCTGTACGGCAGCGAACTGAAAGCGAACTGCACTATTTTTTATTGTCATCAAAAGTTATTAACGTCTTCCTGTAACACCTACTTTTCCGAAGATTAATCCATTTGGCGTCAGAGGAACTCCCCCGACGCCTCGGATCGACGTCAGGAAATAATGTGAATTACCGTTTTTGCACTTTGAGGTGCAACGACATCTGCGGCCATCGAATGCGTTATGTCATGCAGCAGTCCCGTCAGGTGCGGCAACATATCGCGGTCAAAATGCGATACCAGCAGTATGTGGTTTAACGCCCGGCAGTAATCACACTGTGCTTCGGTGTCTTCCAGCAACCACTCTTTTTGTCGCGGTTGTTCTGCTTCATCCTCAAATTCCACCACCTGAAAATCACGCATTGATTCTTTGAGGCCGGATTTCATTTCTTCCAGATACGCTCCCAGGCAGCGACAGACGGGCTGCGTTTGTGGGAGTTATGTGCAGTCGAGGAGGATTTCAGTGAGCAATTTGCAGCGCTCTGCAAGGGTTGGGAGATCGGGGTTGAGGGAGAGTTCGCTGTAAAGCAGTGAAAGATTGTTATGTTCCATTTGATTTTGACTCCGTGTGAAATGATGAGATCTCCACCCGAACGCCAACTCAGGTGGCAGACTGAACCGGTTTGGCGTACCGACCCACACGGGAAAATCGGCGCTTCAAAAGAAGCCCCGGTTCAGCCCACCATAATTGAGTCTGCGGATTATATCGCTAGCTTTCAAAAGTGTGCACGAACCTGATGATAGTTGACGTATCAACATCATTTCTCATGTGTAATCAGGACGCCAATCCCGGCACCTGATTTTGCAGGTGCGCCGCCATTTTATTACTGTAGATTTATCCAGCAACTGACTTCGAAAGAAACTGGAAAGCGCCTCGCAAAATTCCTCTGCGGCCTGATGCCCTCACCCCCGCCCTCTCCCACAGGGAGAGGGAGAAAACACTAGAAACGACAATACTGTTGTCGTTTTGTTTTTACCTTGGCAGGCATAAAAAAACCGGGCAAATGCCCGGTTTTTAACATTAACGTTTAACTCAGTGAGCCGCTTCCGGCTTGTGCTTCGCCGCACTCTGGAAATCATACGTCAGTTCGTTCTTCGCCTGGTCCAGCGCCACGGTCACCTGACCGCCGTCCACCAGCGAGCCAAACAGCAGCTCGTTCGCCAGCGGTTTCTTCAGGTTGTCCTGAATCACGCGCGCCATCGGACGGGCACCCATCGCACGGTCGTAGCCTTTCTCGGCCAGCCAGTTGCGGGCCTCCTGGCTCACTTCCAGCGACACGCCTTTCTGATCCAGCTGAACCTGCAGCTCGACGATGAACTTGTCCACAACCTGATGGATCACCTCGGTAGACAGATGATCGAACCAGATAATGTTGTCCAGACGGTTACGGAACTCCGGCGTGAAGATCTTCTTGATCTCCTCCATCGCATCGGTGCTGTTATCCTGGTGGATCAGGCCAATGGATTTACGCTCGGTTTCACGCACGCCGGCGTTGGTGGTCATCACCAGCACCACGTTGCGGAAGTCCGCCTTGCGCCCGTTGTTGTCGGTCAGCGTCCCGTTGTCCATCACCTGCAGCAGGATGTTGAACACGTCCGGGTGCGCTTTCTCGATTTCATCGAGCAGCAGGACCGCGTGCGGATGCTTGATCACCGCGTCGGTGAGCAGGCCGCCCTGGTCAAAGCCCACGTAGCCCGGAGGCGCACCAATCAAACGGCTGACGGTGTGACGCTCCATATACTCGGACATATCAAAGCGCAGCAGCTCAATGCCCAGCGCTTTGGAGAGCTGAACCGTCACCTCGGTTTTCCCTACGCCGGTCGGGCCAGCGAACAGGAAGGAACCGACAGGCTTGTGGTCATGCCCCAGCCCGGCGCGGGCCATCTTGATCGCTTCGGTTAAGGCCTCAATGGCTTTATCCTGACCAAAGACCAGCATTTTCAGGCGATTGCCGAGGGTGCGCAGCGTGTCGCGGTCGCTCTGAGAAACGCTCTTCTCAGGGATACGCGCGATGCGGGCCACCACGGACTCAATATCCGCCACGTTGACGGTTTTCTTACGCTTACTGGCCGGCATCAGGCGCGCACGCGCCCCTGCCTCATCAATCACGTCAATCGCCTTATCCGGCAGATGACGGTCGTTGATATATTTCACCGCCAGCTCCACCGCCGCACGGACCGCTTTCGCGGTGTAACGCACGTCGTGGTGCGCTTCGTACTTCGGCTTCAGGCCGTTGATGATCTGCACCGTTTCCTCGACGGACGGCTCGGTCACGTCGATTTTCTGGAAGCGACGCGCCAGCGCACGGTCTTTCTCAAAGATGTTGCTGAACTCCTGGTAGGTCGTGGAGCCAATCACGCGGATCTTGCCGCTGGAGAGCAGCGGTTTGATCAGGTTCGCGGCATCCACCTGGCCACCGGAGGCCGCACCTGCGCCGATGATGGTGTGGATCTCATCGATAAACAGGATGCTGTTGGTGTCCTGCTCCAGCTGTTTCAACAGCGCCTTGAAGCGTTTTTCAAAATCACCGCGGTATTTGGTGCCCGCCAGCAGCGAGCCGATATCCAGCGAGTAGATGGTGCAGTCGGCAATCACTTCCGGCACGTCGCCCTGCACAATGCGCCAGGCAAGCCCTTCGGCAATCGCGGTTTTACCCACGCCTGACTCACCCACCAGCAGCGGGTTGTTCTTGCGGCGACGGCACAGCACCTGGATCGCGCGCTCCAGCTCTTTATCGCGACCAATCAGCGGGTCGATACCGCCAACGCGAGCAAGCTGGTTAAGGTTGGTGGTGAAGTTTTCCATACGATCCTCCCCGCCTGCTTGCTCTTCATTGTTATTGACCTGATTGCTGGAATCCGATGCCTGGTTAGGCTCGTCTTTGCGCGTTCCGTGAGAAATAAAGTTAACCACGTCGAGGCGGCTGACTTCGTGTTTGCGCAGCAGGTAGGCAGCCTGTGACTCCTGCTCGCTGAAGATGGCGACTAAGACGTTTGCGCCAGTCACTTCGCTACGCCCGGAAGACTGGACGTGGAATACCGCGCGCTGCAGCACGCGCTGGAAGCTGAGCGTCGGCTGCGTGTCGCGCTCTTCTTCACTGGCTGGCAGCACCGGTGTGGTTTGTTCGATGAAGGCTTCGAGTTCCTGACGTAGCGCCACCAGATCCACGGAGCAGGCTTCCAGCGCTTCGCGGGCAGATGGGTTGCTAAGCAGTGCGAGCAGTAAATGCTCGACGGTCATAAACTCATGTCGGTGCTCACGCGCTCTGGCGAAAGCCATGTTTAAACTGAGTTCCAGTTCTTGATTGAGCATAGGCACCTCCCCCAATTTTATGCCTTATCAGGCCTTTTCCAGCGTACACAGCAACGGATGCTCGTTCTCCCTCGCATAGTCGTTCACCATCGCCACTTTGGTTTCCGCCACTTCGGCTGTGAAGATGCCGCAGATAGCTTTGCCACGATAATGAACGGTAAGCATCAGTTGCGTTGCACGTTCTACATCATAAGAAAAGAACTTTTGTAGCACGTCAATAACAAATTCCATCGGCGTGTAATCATCGTTCATTAACATAACTTTATACATAGATGGCGGTTTTAGCGCGTCGCGCACTTTGTCTTCCGCCAGCTGGTCGAAATCCAGCCAATCGTTGGTCTTACCCATTATGCATAACCACTTTGAATCTACCTCAGATGTTAGATAACAATCATCTATTACTGTCATCCGCGATGTCTGTCACAAACTGTTGCAATAGCGTTAACTGCTTCAAACTTTGGTTGATTATTGTCCCATCTCCAGCGCCAAACGCTTGACGACTTCTTTCGTTTCTCTAAATTGTACAAGCGTGAGATGGCGAGGTTTTGAACAGCCCCCACTCCACCACCGGTTCATTCCATCTTAACTTATAAGATTTACGAAGGATGTCGAAGCATGGAAATGGGTACTGTTAAGTGGTTCAACAACGCCAAAGGGTTTGGCTTCATCTGCCCCGAAGGCGGCGGCGAGGATATCTTCGCTCACTATTCCACCATTCAGATGGATGGTTACAGAACGCTCAAAGCCGGGCAGTCCGTCCGGTTCGATGTACATCAGGGACCAAAAGGCAATCATGCCAGCCTAATCGTACCCGTTGAAGCAGAGACGGTTGCATAGCTCTCTGTTTTATTGTGTACATCCCGCAGTCAAAATGCCAGCCCGATCGGCTGGCATTTTTATTTTCGGGTTATTCCCGAGCCAGCGCGTCCACCGGATCCAGCCGCGCCGCGTTGCGGGCGGGCAACCAGCCAAACAAAATGCCGGTGAAGGTCGAGCACAAAAATGCGGTAATAATGGCAACCGGCGAGAAGCCAATCTCCCAGCCGGGTAAAAAGAGCTGAAGCGCAAACGCGATCATCATCGAGAGCGAAATACCCATCGCCCCGCCAACCAGACACACCAGCACCGCTTCAATCAAAAACTGCTGCAGCACGTCGCTGGCCCGGGCCCCGACCGCCATGCGAATGCCGATCTCCCGGGTACGTTCGGTGACCGACACCAGCATGATATTCATCACCCCGATACCGCCGACGACCAGCGAGATCACCGCCACCAGCGTGAGGAACAGCTGAAGAGTACGTGTGGTCTTTTCCGCCGTTTTCAAGAGGCCGTCCATATTCCAGGTGAAGAAATCTTTCTTCCCGTGGCGCAGGGTTAACAGCCGTTCAAGCTGCTGTTCGGCCAGCGCGCTGTCGTAGCCCTCCTTCACGCGTACGGTGATGGAGTTGAGCCATGACTGCCCCATAATCCGCCCTGAGATGGTGGTGTAGGGCAGCCAGACGCGCAGGATCTTACTGCTGCCAAACATCGACTGCTTCTCTTCCGCCACGCCGATGACCGTGGCAGGCATGTTGCCGACCAGAATCACTTCGCCCACCACGTTGGCTTTGTTTGGGAAGAGCTGCCTGCGCGAGTTCGCGTCCAGCACCACCACCTGCGCCCTGCCCGCCAGCTGCTCGGCGTTGAAGGTAGCGCCTTCGCTGAAGGTCATGCCGTAGACGTTGAAGTAGTCTCCGCTCACGCCGTTAGCGCTGGCGGCCACGTCAACGTTGCCCACTCGCAGACGCAGGTTCTGCGAAACCGCAGGCGTGGCGGAGTTCACCCACGGCTGCTTCTGAATCGCCGCCAGATCGTCGTATTTCAGCGCCTGCTGATACTGCGGCTCGTCGTCGCCAAAGTCTTTGCCGGGATAGACGTCAATGGTATTGGTGCCAATGGCGCGGATATCGGCCAGCACCAGCTGCTTCGCCGCGTCGCCCACCACCACGATCGACACCACCGAGGCGATACCGATAATGATGCCGAGCATCGTCAACAGGGTACGCATTTTATTGGCCGCCATCGCCAGCCAGGCCATGGTCAGCGCTTCGCGAAAGCCGCTGGAGAACTGCCCCCAGCCGGTTGATGCCGGCAGCGCTTCTTTCGGCGCCGCTGCCCTGGACTCACGCGGCGGCGGATTGCTGACCAGCTCGCCGTCGTGGATCTCAATAATGCGTTCCGCCTGCGCCGCCACCTGCGGATCGTGGGTAACAATGATGACAGTGTGGCCCTGATCGCGAAGCTGGTGAAGGATCGCCATCACCTCTTCGCCGGAATGGCTGTCAAGTGCCCCGGTCGGTTCATCCGCGAGGATCACCTGCCCGCCGTTCATCAGCGCACGGGCAATACTCACGCGCTGCTGCTGGCCGCCGGACAGCTGCGAGGGCTGGTACTCCACCCGCTCCGCCAGCCCCAGACGCGTCAGCAGCATCTGCGCGCGCTCAAGTCGCTTTTTCCGCTCGACGCCCGCATACACCGCAGGCACTTCCACATTCTGCGCCGCATTCAGGTGAGAAAGCAAATGGTAACGCTGGAAGATAAAGCCGAAATGTTCCCGACGCAGCTTCGCCAGCGCGTCGCCGTCCAGCGTGGAGACATCCGTCCCGGCCACGCGATAGGTACCGCTGGTCGGTTTATCCAGACAGCCGAGAATGTTCATCAGCGTCGATTTACCGGAACCCGATGCCCCGACAATCGCCACCATCTCGCCCGCTTCCACGCGCAGGGAGATGCCCTTCAGCACCTCCACCGGACCGTCGCCTGACGGATAGCTGCGACGAATGTTATTCAGCTCAAGCAGCGCCGTCATTTAGCGGCTCCGGGCAGGCTTTCGCTGACAACAACCTCCTCGCCCTCTTCCAGCCCTTTCACCACCACCACGTCGGTGTCGTTGCGCGCGCCGATCACGACCTCGCGCTCGCGCGTTTCGCCGTTGCGCAGCACTTTCACTTTATAACGGCTCTCCCCGGCGGACTCGCCGAGCGCAGAGAGCGGAATGGTCAGCACGTTCTTCACGCCGGTCAGCTGGATATGCACTTGTGCGGTCATGTCCAGACGCAGCACGCCCTGCGGGTTTGGCACCTCAAAGCGGGCATAGTAGAAGATAGCGTCGTTAACTTTTTCCGGCGTCGGCAGAATGTCTTTCAGCACGCCTTCGTAGCGCGTCTGCGGGTCGCCAAGCACCGTAAACCAGGCGTTTTGTCCGGGCTTAAGATGGATAACATCCGCCTCTGAGACCTGGGCTTTGACCAGCATGGTGCTCATGTCAGCCAGCGTCAGAATGTTTGGCGCCTGCTGCGCGGCAATCACCGTCTGGCCCTGCAGCGTGGTGATCTGGGTGACTTCGCCCGCCATCGGCGCGACGATTTTGGTGTAGTCGAGGTTGGTTTTTGCCGTATCCAGCGAGGCCTGATTGCGTTTGATTTGCGCGTCAATCGTGCCAATCTGCGCCTGTTTCACCGCCAGTTCTGTGGTGGCAGTATCTAAATCCTGTTTCGAAATAGCCTGGGTTTTGGCCAGCGCCAGCTGACGGGTCAGCGTTACATGAGCCAGGTTACGTTCTGCCAGCGCCTGCGCACGCTGCGCGCGCAACTCCATCAGCGTGGCTTCCACCTCGCGGATCTGGTTCTCAGCCTGCTCAGGATCGATAACGCCGAGCAGCTGGCCTTTTTTCACCTTGTCACCAATCTCAACCGACAGCGTTTTCAGCTGGCCGCTTACCTGAGCGCCGACGTCAACCTTGCGCAGCGCGTCAAGCTTGCCCGTCGCGAGGACGTTTTGCTGCAGTTCGCCCGGGCGAACAATCAGCGTCTGATACTGCGGCACCGGCGCATTCAGCACCTGCCATAGCCAGTACCCACCGGCTAAAATCACGACCGCCAGCAGCAGAAACAGCGTTCTGCGTTTTCCCTTGAGGTTCATAAATATTCCAAATAAATGTTCTGGCAATTATAAATGTTGATTCTATCTAAACGACTCCTCAACGAAACCCCTGTTCTCCGAAATCGCCCTAATTTGTTTACGAGACGTTGACATTTCCCCTGTTGAAATAGCGATATTCCAAAAGGATCAGGATCTACCATGTCTTCTATCGTCGATACATCACTTTCAAACCTGCCGCAGCCAAAAACCGGCTGGCAGCTCTTCAAAAACCTGGCTTTTGGTGAGATCGCACCCGGGCTGGCATGGGAAAAAACCGCCTACCGACGTAAGTTCATGCTGCGTTCACTGGCGACACCGCTCAGCACCGCTCGCCTGCTGTCTGATCTTGCGAAACATCCGCACCTGATGCAAATGCTCCAGGTTCAGCCGGGGCTGCCGTGTCGCCTTCATCGTCCGTGGCTGACGGTCAATATGGATCGACAGCGTGCGCTGGAATCGCTGTCCTGGCACTATCAGATGATGTGCCGCCAGCTGCCGGCAACGCTGACAAAGGGTTACCTTTCAAAACAGGGCGTGACTCTGCTGACCTTAACCGGAAAAGATGAACAGCAATTTACCGTCCGCCTGTGTGCCGACGCGTTTATGGATAAAGAGGGAGAAGCTACCCTCGTTTTCTGTGACAGTCAAAATACGGCGCTGGCGGAGATGACCTTTACGCTATGCCCGTTTGAGGGAAAATCGACGCTGTTCATTGGCGGTTTGCAGGGTGCAAAAGCGCATGTTCCCCACGAGCTGATCCAGGGTGCGACGAAAGCCTGCCACGGTCTGTTCCCGAAACGTCTGCTGGTCGAGGCCGCAATGACGCTCGGCGCCGCGTTCCCGGTAGAGCAGATTGTCGCCGTCAGTAACGCTACCCACATTTATCGCAGCTGGCGCTACCGCAAGAAAAAAGAGGGCAAACTGCTGGCCGATTACGACAGTTTCTGGAGCTCCATCGGCGGTGAAAAGCAGGACAACGGTAACTTTATGCTGCCGCTCGTCATGCCGCGTAAACCGATGGAAGAGATCGCCAGCAAAAAACGCTCCGAATATCGCCGCCGCTACGAGCTGCTGGATAGCCTGATTCAGCAGGTGAAACAGGCGACCCAGCGCTAATCCGCTTTCCCGCGTGCCAGCCACAGCACGCGGGAGAACATCTTCCGCAGCAGGGTCGGTACCGCCTCCACGCCGCGCCTTCCCGCTTCCGTCGCCACTTCAATGGCTAAATCCGGTTTTGACGAACGGTGAATGGCTTTGGCGATCACCCGCCGCATGTTCATTGGGACATCGACCGGCACCATGGCAATTCGGTGGAAGACGTCGTCGAACCCCTGGCGATACATAAAGTGTTCCATGTCCATCGCGGGCAGCATGGTTAAATGGTCGCGCTCTTCCTCGCGCTCGTTATTCAGCAGGCTCCGCACGGTCGAGGCATATTTTTTACCCGCCTCATCACCGTCTACCAGCACGTGCCACTCGATCCCCATCCGGCGGGCAAATTTTATCAGCGGCTTTAATCCCGACTGGGCGAATTCGATCACCTTAATGCCTTCCGCATCAAAATGGTGGCCGCACTGGCGCGCCAGTTCGTTGATGACCCAGGTTTCCGTCTCCCCCTCCACCAGCAGCCAGCAGCGGGCAAAGAGCGACGACGCCCGGTTAAAGCGAATATGAAACGCGATGCGCCGCCCGTCTTCCGCGTTCAAACCGCCCGGCCCAAGCCGGAAAGCGGAGACGCGGGAGGATTCACGCACCAGGCGACAGACGTGTTCTACCGGCGTCAGCGATAATAATTCCCCGGAATTGGTGGTCGTGATGCGCTGGAGCGGCAGCAGGTTCAGCAGATGCCATGCCACGGAGAGCATGATGGGATGCAGGCGCGTTTCCGGGTCTTCCACCAGCAGCAGCGGCCGGGCGTCCCGGTCCAGACGAACGGTGCCTTTGGCCTGCAGAAGCGTTGAAAACAGCCCCAGCAGAATCACCCGATGGGTGCGACCGCCGGGCCGGTCGATCATCCGGTTAATGATGTCGAGGTAACGCCAGCTTCGCTGCTCATCATGAGAGCGGCGGCGCATCAGACGGTGGCGCGATTCCGACGTGCCCTGCTCGGAAAAATAGTGCTCAAGGAGTTGCACCATTGCGGACAACCCCTGACGAATTTGGCCATCGGTCAGATTCTGCGGACGCGACACCAGCTCTCTGGCCAGAAAATCCAGCTCGCGGGCGGTGACTTCCACTTCCGGCATATTGGGTACGGTACCGTTACGAATACGCCGCATAAAGCGCGCATCGCGCAGGCGTAATACCGGCGTCAGGCGGATCAGGTGGCGGGCCAGATCGTCGATATTGTCCAGTGGGATCGGGTTGGCTTTCTCATCGAGAAAATCACGCAGGGTGAGTACCCCTTCGTTCTCCGCCATCTCGCCTTCCAGCCGATAGAAAATCCGGTAGAAACCGTCATCGCACGGCACCCAGCAGGGTGACAGCGGGCGGAAGCGACGCACGCGGTGACGTCCGGGTTCGGATTCGCGGAACGTCAGGATGATATGCAGGTGCTTCTCGCGCCCCGTCACGTCGCCGGGCGGGAAC
Source organism: Enterobacter cloacae complex sp. S3 (assembly GCF_014930495.1). Taxonomy (NCBI): domain Bacteria; kingdom Pseudomonadati; phylum Pseudomonadota; class Gammaproteobacteria; order Enterobacterales; family Enterobacteriaceae; genus Enterobacter; species Enterobacter cloacae complex sp. S3. Next base: position 230,657 of record NZ_JADBRD010000028.1, read on the forward strand.
CAGAAATCGTCGCGGACGAAGTGATACAGATCGTCCTCGGGCGAAAGCAGTAGCGTCAACGCATCCAGCAGGCTGGACTTACCCCACGCGTTCTCGCCGATCAGGACGTTGTTTTGCTCCAGCTGCAGCGACAGGCGGTTAATACCGCGAAACCCGACAATTTCCACACGTTCGAGAAGCATAAATCCCCCGCGATATGATCACTTTTTCCTTCAAGTTATCAGCAGTATAGCGGGATGCAGACGGGCTTGACACTGCAATCCGCCTCCATAACCTGGCGGAAGCACGAAAAATTCAGAATTTATCCATCAGGTTTCATTTGAAATAACCCACATCTCGCAAGATACTACCGCCCGCAAATTGGACTATGCTCTATTTACCTCCAGTTTGAACAAGGATTGACATCACATTGCCTTAAATCAAATTAATCGAATTTATTTAAGTGGCGAAGGGGTGTTGTTGGTTTTTAAAATACGGGCTCTTTGAGTCGTCATCCCTTTATGGCGATATATCCCGCACGCGGGAAAGCGTGCGGATAATTATTTGAGGTGGTTATGTTTAGAAAATTGGCAGCAGAATGCTTTGGTACATTCTGGCTGGTATTTGGTGGCTGCGGTAGCGCCGTTCTGGCAGCAGCATTCCCGGAATTAGGTATCGGTTTTGTCGGCGTTGCGCTGGCTTTTGGTTTAACCGTATTAACCATGGCGTTTGCCGTGGGACATATTTCCGGCGGTCATTTTAACCCGGCAGTAACGTTAGGTTTATGGGCGGGCGGCCGTTTCCCGGCGAAAGACGTGATTGGCTATATTGTGGCGCAGGTGGTTGGCGGTATTATCGCGGCGGGCGTTCTGTACGTGATTGCCAGCGGTAAAGCCGGCTTCGACGCGGCGGCCAGCGGCTTTGCCTCTAACGGCTTTGGCGAACACTCTCCGGGCGGCTACTCCATGCTGTCTGCCATCGTGATTGAAATCGTGCTTACCGCCGGCTTCTTGCTGGTGATCCACGGCGCAACGGACAAACACGCCCCGGCCGGTTTTGCCCCGATTGCCATTGGTCTGGCGCTGACGCTTATCCACCTGATTTCTATTCCGGTCACCAACACCTCCGTTAACCCGGCACGCAGTACCGCCGTCGCCATCTTCCAGGGCGGCTGGGCGCTTGAGCAGCTGTGGCTGTTCTGGGTGATGCCAGTTATCGGCGGTATTCTGGGTGGCGTGCTGTATCGCACCCTGCTGGAAAAACGCGATTAATCTTTCCTCTCTCTCCCCGTGGGAGAGGTCCGGGGTGAGGGCTTCAGGCCACACACCCCACGTAGACACAAGCCGGGTAAAGCGTAGCCGCCCGGCTTTCTTTTGCCGCTTTACTGAACAGCCTTTATTGGGTAGTGTCACTGGCGCTTAACCGATACTCAAAAAGGACCGGCTGTTCATGTTTTCAGGACTCCTCATCATTTTGCTGCCCTTGATCGTGGGCTATCTTATTCCGCTGCATCGTGAATCCGCATTAAGGCTCATTAATCGATTCCTGAGCTGGATTGTCTACGTTATTCTTTTCTTTATGGGGATTAGCCTGGCATTTCTGGACAACTTATCGGCGAATTTACTCTCCATCCTCCATTATTCTGTCGTCACCGTAGTGGTTATTTTGCTGTGCAATATTGCCGCGCTGCTGTGGCTGGAACGCACTATTCCATGGAAAAATCACCATCATCAGGAAAAACTCCCTTCACGAATTGCAATGGCGCTTGAATCATTAAAATTATGCGGCGTCGTGGTGCTCGGTTTTCTTCTTGGGCTGACCGGTTGGGCATTTTTACAGCACGCGACTGAGGCCAGTGAATATACGCTGATCTTCCTGCTGTTCCTGATCGGTATTCAGCTGCGAAATAATGGCATGACGCTGAAACAAATTGTCCTCAACCGTCGGGGAATGATGGTTGCGGTTATGGTTGTTGCCAGTTCAATGGTGGCGGGCGTCATCAACGCCTTTATTCTCGATCTGCCGCTGAAAACCGGCCTGGCGATGGCGTCCGGTTTTGGCTGGTATTCGCTCTCCGGTATTCTGCTGACCGAATCATTCGGACCGGTGATCGGCAGCGCCGCCTTCTTTAACGATCTGGCGCGCGAGCTGATTGCCATCATGCTGATCCCGAGCCTGGTTCGCCGCAGTCGTTCTACCGCGCTGGGTCTGTGCGGCGCGACGTCGATGGACTTTACCCTGCCGGTACTACAACGCTCCGGAGGTCTGGAGATGGTTCCCGCGGCTATCGTGCACGGCTTTATTTTAAGCCTGCTGGTTCCGGTCCTGATGGCCTTCTTCTCTGCCTGATACTTCTTTGGCGGTAGGTTTCCTGCCGCCAAAATTGCGCTAAATCAATCTCCCTCTATTTTGTAGCAGAAAGCCCTTTTCTCCGTTCTGGCACAGGCATAACCTTAAACATGTATATCAAATATAACTTTAACAGGTGTGATTATGTTTTGTGTGCAATGTGAACAAACCATCCGTACCCCGGCAGGCAATGGCTGCTCTTACGCACAGGGTATGTGCGGCAAAACCGCAGAAACATCTGACCTGCAGGACCTGCTGATTGCGGCTCTGCAAGGCCTTTCCGCATGGGCGTTCAAAGCCCGCGAATACGGTATTGTCGACCACTACGTCGACAGCTTCGCCCCGCGCGCGTTTTTCTCCACGCTGACCAACGTTAACTTCGACTCTCCGCGCATTGTCGGCTACGCCCGCGAAGCGATTGCCCTGCGTGAGGCGCTGAAAGCCCAGTGCCTGAAGGCGGATGCCTCCGCTCGCGTGGAAAACCCGATGTCAGAACTTCAGCTGGTCAGCGACGATTTGGGCGACCTCCAGCGTCAGGCGGCAGAATTCACCCCGAATAAAGACAAAGCGGCGATTGGCGAGAACATTCTCGGCCTGCGCCTGCTGTGCCTGTACGGCCTGAAAGGCGCTGCGGCCTATATGGAGCACGCGCACGTTCTGGGTCAGTACGACAATGAGATTTATGCCCAGTACCACAAAATCATGGCGTGGCTGGGCACCTGGCCTGCCGATATGAACGCCCTGCTTGAGTGCTCAATGGAAATTGGCCAGATGAACTTCCGCGTGATGAGCATTCTGGATGCCGGTGAAACCAGCACCTACGGCCACCCGACGCCGACGCAGGTCAACGTCAAGGCAACCGAAGGCAAGTGCATTCTGATTTCCGGTCACGACCTGAAAGATCTCTACAACCTGCTGAAGCAAACCGAAGGTACCGGCGTTAACGTTTATACCCACGGCGAAATGCTGCCGGCGCACGGCTACCCGGAGCTGCGTAAATTTAAGCATCTGATCGGTAACTACGGCAGCGGCTGGCAGAACCAGCAGGTGGAGTTCGCCCGCTTCCCTGGCCCTATTGTGATGACCTCTAACTGCATCATCGACCCGACCGTCGGCGCGTACGATGACCGCATCTGGACCCGCAGCATCGTCGGCTGGCCGGGCGTGAGCCATCTTGAAGGTGACGATTTCGGTCCGGTTATCGCCCAGGCGCAGCAGATGGCAGGCTTCCCGTACAGCGAGATCCCGCACCTTATTACCGTCGGCTTCGGTCGTGAAACCCTGCTGGGTGCCGCTGATTCGCTGATCGATCTCGTCAGCCGTGAAAAGCTGCGCCACATCTTCCTGGTCGGCGGCTGCGACGGCGCGCGCGGCGAGCGTAACTACTTCACCGATTTCGCCACCAGCGTGCCGGAAGACTGCCTGATCCTGACCCTGGCGTGCGGCAAATACCGTTTCAACAAGCTGGACTTCGGCGACATCGAAGGTCTGCCGCGCCTGATCGATGCGGGCCAGTGTAACGATGCTTACTCGGCCATCATTCTGGCGGTCACCCTGGCGGAGAAACTGGGCTGCGGCGTGAACGACCTGCCGCTGTCGCTGGTGCTGTCATGGTTCGAGCAGAAAGCGATTGTCATCCTGCTGACCCTGCTCTCGCTCGGCGTCACCAACATCGTGACCGGCCCGACCGCGCCTGGCTTCCTGACGCCGGACCTGCTGGCGGTGCTGAACGAGAAATTCGGCCTGCGTTCCGTGACCAACGTTGAAGATGATATGAAACAGCTGCTGAGCGCGTAAGGAGTAATTCATGACCATGCCAACCTCACAATGTCCGTGGCGGATGCAGGTTCATCACATCCATCAGGAGACGCCGGATGTGTGGACGCTGTCGCTGCTGTGCCATGACTACTATCCGTACCGTGCAGGCCAGTACGCGCTGGTCAGCGTTCGCAATTCGGCGGACACGCTGCGCGCCTACACGATCTCCTCCACGCCGGGCGTGAGCGAGTACATTACGCTCACCGTCCGCCGCATTGACGACGGCGCGGGCTCTCAGTGGCTGACGCGGGACGTCAAGCGCGGGGATTATATCTGGCTGTCTGACGCGCAGGGGGAATTCACCTGTGACGACAAAGCAGACGATAAATTCCTGCTGCTGGCGGCGGGCTGTGGCGTAACGCCAATTATGTCGATGCGCCGCTGGCTGGCAAAAAATCGCCCGCAGGCCGATGTGCAGTCGATCTTCAGCGTCCGTTCCCCGGAAGATGTGATTTTTGCCGGGGAATGGCGTGATTATCCGGTGACGCTGGTGGCGGAGCACAACGCGACCCACGGCTTTGTGCCCGGTCGCCTGAGCCGCGAGCTGCTGCAAAGCGTACCGGATATCGCGAACCGCACCGTGATGACCTGCGGCCCGGCGCCGTACATGGATATCGTGGAGAAAGAGGTGAAAGCGCTTGGCGTGACCCGCTTCTTCAAAGAGCAGTTCTTCACGCCGGTGGCGGAAGCGGCAACAAGCGGCATTACCTTCACCAAACTGCAGCCTGCGCAGACCTTCTTTGGCCGCGTGGGGACCACGCTGCTGGAGGCGCTGGAAAGCAACCAGGTGCCGGTAGTGGCTGCCTGTCGTGCGGGCGTGTGCGGCTGCTGTAAGACGAAGGTGGTTTCCGGGGAGTACACCGTCACCAGCACCATGACGCTGTCCGACGCGGAAATTGCCGAGGGTTACGTGCTGGCATGCTCATGCCATCCACAGGGCGATCTGGTCCTCGCATAAACGGTAAGCGTTCGATCGTAGGCCCGGTAAGCGTCAGCGCCACCGGGCTTTTTGTCGGGTGACGCTGCGTTTACCCGACCTACAACAACCTCACCGCCACGCGGGCGCTTTACCCAGCGCAAACCGCCCCGCCCCTAAAAACGCGACCGCCAGCGAGCCGATAAAGAAGTACACCAGGCTTTCAATCGCCCATGCGCCTACCTTATCGAGGGCAAGCGTTTCACCCATTCCCACCATCAGCCACGCCACAATCATCGTAAAGGCCAGCACCAGCGCGGCCGGACGCGTAAAGAGCCCGACAATAATCAGGATCGGCGCCACCACTTCGCCAACTAACACCCCGTAGGCGATAAATCCCGGCAGCCCTTTTTCCACCAGCATGCCGCTAATAAAGCCCACGCCGCCAAAAAGCTTGTGTAAACCGTGAAAAAGCATTAGCCCGCCGACGGCAAGTCGTAACAAGAGTTTGCCAAGATCGTCGCACGATAGCTTTTCATTAACAGCGATTAACAATGATTTAACCATTTGAAATATTTCCTGTTTTTACTGAGATATCACCAGATTATGCCGAATACTTGCGCGTGAAAAGCACCTTTTAATTGGGGGCATGCGACGGGCAATACGGAGACTTTCTTCTAAGCTTGTAAGCGATATCACAAAAAGGAGACGGACAACCATGAAACAAACCGTTGCTGCATATATAGCGAAAACGCTCGAACAGGCTGGTGTGAAACGTATCTGGGGCGTAACCGGCGATTCCCTGAACGGACTTAGCGACAGCCTCAACAAGATGAAGACCATCGAATGGATGCCCACGCGCCATGAAGAGGTTGCCGCCTTCGCCGCAGGCGCTGAAGCACAGATCATGGGGGAACTGGCCGTCTGCGCCGGCTCGTGCGGTCCCGGCAACCTGCATCTGATCAACGGCCTCTTTGACTGTCACCGTAACCACGTGCCGGTGCTGGCAATTGCCGCCCATATCCCCTCTTCCGAAATCGGCAGCGGCTATTTTCAGGAGACGCATCCGCAGGAGCTGTTCCGTGAATGCAGCCACTATTGCGAGCTGGTTTCATCCCCGGAGCAGATCCCGCAGGTGCTGGCGATCGCCATGCGCAAAGCCGTGCTGAACCGCGGCGTTTCTGTGGTCGTTATCCCGGGCGATGTGGCCCTCAAGGCCGCGCCGGAAGGGGCCAGCACCCACTGGTATCACGCCCCGCAGCCGGTGGTGACGCCTGCGGAAGAGGAGCTGAAAAAGCTGGCTCAGCTGCTGCGTTACTCCAGCAATATCGCCCTGATGTGCGGCAGCGGCTGCGCGGGCGCGCACAAGGAGCTGCTTGAATTCGCCGGTAAGCTTAAGGCCCCCATTGTTCACGCCCTGCGCGGCAAAGAGCACGTCGAGTACGACAACCCCTTTGATGTGGGGATGACCGGTCTGATCGGTTTCTCCAGCGGCTTCCACACCATGATGAACGCCGACACGCTGATCCTGCTCGGCACCCAATTCCCGTATCGCGCGTTCTACCCGACGGATGCGAAAATCATTCAGATTGATATCAATCCGGCCAGCATCGGCGCGCACAGCAAGGTCGATATGGCGCTGGTGGGCGATATCAAATCCACGCTTGCCGCCCTGCTGCCGCTGCTGGAAGAAAAAACGGACCGCAAGTTCCTTGATAAGGCCCTGAGTGACTATCGCGACGCTCGCAAGGGGCTGGACGACCTCGCCAAACCGAGCGACAAAGCCATTCACCCGCAGTATCTGGCGCAGCAGATCAGCCATTTCGCGGACGACGACGCCATATTCACCTGCGACGTGGGCACGCCAACCGTCTGGGCGGCACGCTATCTGAAGATGAACGGCAAGCGTCGACTGCTCGGCTCGTTCAACCACGGCTCGATGGCCAACGCCATGCCGCAGGCGCTGGGCGCAAAAGCGACGGCCCCGGAGCGTCAGGTGGTGGCGATGTGCGGCGACGGCGGGTTCAGCATGCTGATGGGGGATTTCCTGTCGGTGGTGCAGATGAAGCTGCCGCTGAAAATTGTAGTTTTCAACAACAGCGTGCTGGGCTTCGTGGCGATGGAGATGAAGGCCGGAGGCTATCTCACGGACGGCACCGAGCTGCACGACACCAACTTCGCGCGCATCGCCGAGGCCTGCGGCATCACCGGTATTCGCGTGGAGAAAGCCTCAGAGGTGGACGAAGCCCTGCAGCGCGCATTTTCCATCGACGGTCCGGTGCTGGTGGATGTCGTCGTCGCCAAAGAAGAGCTGGCGATCCCGCCGCAGATCAAGCTTGAACAGGCCAAAGGCTTTAGCCTGTATATGCTGCGCGCCATCATCAGCGGGCGCGGCGACGAGGTGATCGAACTGGCAAAAACCAACTGGCTCAGGTAAAACATTTCGCATGACCTCTTAAAATAAAGGGATGTGAAATGATTGATTTACGCAGCGATACCGTAACCCGCCCGAGCCGCGCCATGCTCGAAGAGATGATGGCCGCCCCGGTCGGGGATGACGTCTACGGCGATGACCCAACGGTCAACGAACTGCAGCGTTACGCGGCAGAGCTGAGCGGCAAGGAAGCGGCCCTGTTTCTGCCGACCGGCACGCAGGCTAACCTGGTGGCGCTGCTCAGCCATTGCGAGCGCGGGGAAGAGTATATCGTCGGCCAGGGCGCGCATAACTATCTCTATGAAGCAGGCGGCGCGGCGGTGCTCGGCAGCATTCAGCCGCAGCCGATTGACGCCGCGCCGGACGGCTCCCTGCCGCTCGATAAAGTCGCGGCGAAAATCAAAGCTGACGATATTCACTTCGCCCGCACCAGGCTGCTCAGCCTCGAAAACACCCACAACGGCAAAGTCCTGCCGCGCGAATACCTGAAAGCAGCGTGGGAATTCACCCGCGAGCGCAGGCTCGGCCTGCACGTGGACGGCGCGCGCATCTTTAACGCCGTCGTGGAGTATGGCTGCGAGCTGAAGGAGATTGCGCAATACTGCGACTCGTTCACCATCTGCCTCTCTAAAGGCCTGGGCACGCCGGTGGGCTCTCTGCTTGTGGGCGACGCGGACTACATCAAGCGCGCCAACCGCTGGCGTAAAATGACCGGCGGCGGCATGCGTCAGGCGGGTATTCTGGCGGCTGCCGGGCTGTATGCCCTGAAAAATAACGTGGCGCGCCTGAAGGACGATCACGACAACGCCGCGTGGATGGCGGCGCAGCTGCGCGAGATTGGCGCCGACGTGATGCGCCACGACACCAACATGCTGTTCGTACGCGTGGGCGATGACCGCGCCGCCGCGCTGGGTGAGTTTATGAAATCACGTGGCGTGCTGATCAACGCCTCACCCGTCGTGCGCCTGGTCATGCATCTCGACGTGAGCCGCGAACAGCTGGCGGACGTGGTGAAACACTGGCAGGCGTTTTTACAGCGATAAGGAGCATCACGTGCCGCAACGAATTCTGGTGCTCGGCGCCAGCGGGTACATCGGTCAGCATCTTACCGCGGCGTTAAGCCAGCAGGGACACCAGGTGCTGGCAGCGGCACGCAACACCGAACGCCTGCAAAAGCTCAGTTTGCCTGGCGTTACCTGCCACAGCGTTGACCTCAACTGGCCGAAGGAACTTCCCGCCCTGCTGGAAGGGGTCGACACGCTTTACTACCTGGTGCACAGCATGGGCGAAGGCGGGGATTTCATCGCCCACGAGCGGCAGGTGGCGATGAACGTTCGCGACGCCCTGCTGCAAACCCCGGTGAAGCAGGTCATTTTTTTAAGCTCGCTCCAGGCGCCCGAACACGAGCAGTCCGATCACCTGCGCGCCCGCCAGCTGACGGCTGACACCCTGCGCGGGGCGAATATCCCCGTCACCGAACTGCGCGCCGGGATCATCGTCGGCGCAGGCTCCGCCGCCTTCGAAGTGATGCGCGATATGGTTTACAACCTGCCCGTACTCACGCCGCCGCGCTGGGTACGCTCGCGCACCACGCCGATTGCGCTGGAGAATTTACTGCATTATCTGGTGGCCCTGCTGGATCGCCCGGCGGAGCAACACCGCGTGCTGGAGGCGGCAGGCCCTGAAGTGCTGAGCTATCAGGAGCAGTTCGAACATTTCATGCGCGTCAGTGGCCGCCGCCGCTGGCTGATCCCCATCCCCTTTCCAACCCGCTGGATTTCGGTGTGGTTTTTGAATGTGATCACCTCCGTGCCGCCGACGACCGCCAAAGCGCTGATCCAGGGGCTCAAACATGATTTACTGGCGGACGATCGCGAACTGCGGGCACTCATTCCCCAGGATCTGATCCGCTTTGATGATGCCGTGCGCAATACGCTGAAAGAGGAAGAGCAGCTGGTGAACTCCAGCGACTGGGGCTACGACGCCCAGGCGTTTGCCCGCTGGCGGCCGGAGTACGGCTATTACCCGAAACAGGCGGGCTGCACGGTGAAAACTTCCGCCAGCCTTGCAGATCTGTGGGAAGTCGTGAACCAGATTGGCGGCAAAGACGGTTATTTCTTCGGTAATATCCTGTGGCAAACGCGCGGAGCAATGGATCTGCTGGTGGGGCACAGGCTGGCAAAAGGCCGCCCGGCACGCCCGTATCTTGAGGTGGGCGACGCGGTCGACAGCTGGAAGGTCATCATCGTCGAGCCGGAAAAACAGCTGGCGCTGCTGTTCGGTATGAAAGCCCCGGGGCTGGGCCGACTCTGCTTTACCCTGAAAGACAAAGGCGATTGTCGTGAACTGGACGTCCGCGCCTGGTGGCATCCGCACGGAATGCCGGGTCTGTTCTACTGGCTGTTGATGATCCCCGCCCACCTGTTTATCTTCCGCGGAATGGCAAAGCGGATTGCGCAACGGGCAGAACAAAAGACGGAAAAGATCTAAATAAAACTCTCTTTCTTTCACCTTTCCCATTGCATAGCGCCGTAATTCACGAAAGAATGCGCACGAAATTCTTTTCAACACAGTGGATTGATATGAAGGTACTGGTTACCGGGGCGACCAGCGGCTTAGGCCGAAATGCGGTCGAATTTCTGCGCAACAAGGGCATTAGCGTCAGGGCTACCGGTCGCAACGAAGCGATGGGAAAACTGCTGCAAAAAATGGGCGCGGAGTTCGTCCATGCTGACCTGACGGAGCTGGTCTCCTCTCAGGCGAAAGTGATGCTCGCCGGTATCGACACGCTGTGGCACTGCTCCAGCTTCACCTCCCCGTGGGGTACCCAGGAAGCCTTCGATCTCGCCAACGTGCGGGCAACCCGCCGTCTGGGCGAATGGGCCGTTGCCTGGGGCGTGCGTAACTTTATTCATATCTCGTCACCTTCACTCTATTTCGACTATCACCACCATCGTGACGTGCAGGAAGATTTCCGTCCCGCTCGCTTTGCCTGCGAGTTTGCCCGCAGCAAGGCGGCCAGCGAAGAGGTGATTGACCTGCTGGCACAGTCGAACCCGCACACCCGTTTTACGGTCTTACGTCCGCAGAGCCTGTTCGGGCCGCACGACAAAGTGTTTATTCCGCGCCTGGCGCAGATGATGCACCACTACGGCAGCGTGCTGCTGCCGCGCGGCGGCGATGCGCTGGTGGATATGACCTATTACGAAAACGCCGTTCACGCGATGTGGCTGGCAAGCCAGCCGGACTGCGATAAGCTGATCTCCGGTCGCGCCTACAACATCACGAACGGCGAACCCTGCACGCTGCGCAGCATTGTGCAGCGTTTAATTGACGAGCTGCAGATCGACTGCCGCATCCGTTCAGTCCCTTACCCAATGCTGGATATGATTGCCCGCAGCATGGAGCGTTTTGGCAGTAAATCGGCCAAAGAGCCTGCGCTGACGCATTACGGCGTATCGAAGCTTAACTTTGATTTCACGCTGGATATTTCGCGGGCGGAGAACGAGCTTGGGTACAAACCGATCGTAACGCTGGATGAAGGGATTACGCTTACGGCAGCGTGGCTGCGGGATCACGGGAAGTTGCATCGGTAGATCGGGTCCTGCATTTTTACGATGAGAAAAAAACGGCAACCCGAAGGTTGCCGTTTGTCATTTTGCTGTTTTGCTGATTACAGCGCAGTCCACGCGTCCTGCCATGCAATCCCTTTACCTGGCTCGTAGTAGGATGGCGCGTTATTGCACCAGCCGCTGTACGGATAAGGTTTGCACTGGAACAGCTGGCCGCGGTTGTTAACGATATCGCCTGCTTTCCATTTGGTTTTGGAAGTCCAGGTCGGGTAAGTCCCGGTCTGGCCGCCGTTGGTCTGCTTAGCCTGTACGTTCAGCGTATAGGTGGTAGTGCTGCTCAGCTCGCCGTCACTGACGGTAAGGTTGATCGGATACTGCGTCGCCGCCGCCACTTCCGGTGCATTGAACGTAATAATCGCTTTATCATCGCCGCTTACGGTCTGGCCGTTCGGAGCCGTCCAGGTATAAGTCAGGTGGTTACCGTCTTCGTCGGTCGAGCCAGACGCATTCAGAGAAACAGATTTACCCGCTTCAACCGCCCCCACCGGACCGGCGATTTTTGCTATCGGCGCATGGTTTACCGGCGCTGGCGTATTATCTTCCGGAGCCGGGGTGTTATCGTCCGGCACCGGCGTGGTGTTGCCTTCGTCCGTTGGGTCGACAGGGGTCGGGGTCGGGGTCGGAGCTGGCGTGACGCTACCGCCGTCGGAAGTGCCGTCTTCACCCACCACGTTGACGTTGAAGTAATGCTTCACGCATTTGGTGTAGTCACCCTCTTTAAAGGCGCTGAATGGCGTCTGGTAACCCACCAGCTGGCAAGAGTAGGTCTGGCCTGACGGGGTATCCGCGCTCCATCCCCAGTCCTGTTCCCAGTAGATCTTCAGCGCGCCGGCACCGCCTTCGTCGAACTGCTTCATGTTGGCGCAGCCCAGCACTTCGTTAGACGGAACAGGCACCTTCAGGTAGTTGGCAAACTCTTTGTAGTATTTGATACGGTTTTGAGACTGGGCGATCTCAGTCGGGCCACCGCACTCCACGCCGCCGTTGATGATCTGCGTGGTCACGCCGAAGCCCGGAACCAGACCATTCGCCTTATCGTGATCGTTCGGCTGCCAGGTGCCGTCGATAACCTGCAGCATGCTCGGTTTTGGCGGCTGCGGGTAGGCGAAGAAGAAGATCGCGGAAGCAAGGTTCAGCCAGGTGTCCGCCACCAGCTCAGGTTTGTCCAGCAGTACGCGGACGTCGCCGTACATCGCTTCAGAGAACGGGCCGTAGTTGTAGTTATAGGAGAGCTGTTTCGCACCGCGACCAAAGTAGCTAACGAAATCGCCATCTTTGTCTTTACCGCACGGCCAGGTCTGACCCTGCCAGACATCCGGGTTACATTCGCCGTTATAGCCGCCCTTCTGACCTTCGCTCCAGCCCATCTCACGCACGTAAACCAGCGCCTGACGCCACTCGGCTTCCGGACGCCAGGACTCGTGGCCGCCGGTTTCCTGCGCGAAGTGCGCGAACATGGTCGCCAGAGACTTACGGCAGATGGCATCGCTGTTACGACCATCGGTATAGGTCTGGCACAGTGCCGGGAATTTACCGACCGCTTTCAGGAAGTTGCTGTAGGTATATTCCGGCGCACGCAGTGGGAAGAGATATTCCCAGTCGCTGGCCTTGATAATCCCTTCCACGCGCTTGACGTTTTCCGGGTTTGTCGATTTACCCGGCTCAATTTGTTCCACCAGGCTGTTGTCCAGCGTGCGGATGGTTGACTTCACTGAAGCCATCAGCGGGAAGTTGGTCAACTCCTGCTCTTTCTTCTGCAGATCGCTGGCCTTAACGGTGTAAGGTTCGCTGCTGGCCTGCAGCTGGGTTGCCTGAGCCATAAACGGTGCAACACATGCGCCCGCGATAAGAACACTGAGTAATGTTCTTTTGTTCATGTCAATGGTCCTCTTAATTATATTAAGGGTATATAAAAGTTAATTTGTTTCGCGGTTTATTTATTAATCATTTAATAAATAAACCCGGGAGCAGTTTTCGTTTTATGAAGAACACCAGTCGGTACTCTTCAAAAAACAAAAATCAATAATAATAACGGTTACGGGTGCTACGTTTTAATTTCTGATATTTATTCCAGACCTTACGGGCATAGACCATGCGCTGCGGGTAATTTTCTTTTTTTAGACCCGCGTTATAGGCGCCGACCGCCTCCCAGTTATAGCCATAAACTTTAATCATTCCGGATAATATCGATGCGCCAACCATAATTGAGGTGCAGGGCTCGGTAATTAACCGGTACTCATTAATGCCTTTTCGCTCCAGCTCGGAAAAATGTGAACTGTTAATCTGCATCAGGCCCACATCACGCGTGCCATCATTATTCTGTCCAATCGCATTGGGATTCATTCCCGATTCAACATTAGCAATGGCATACAACAGATAAGGATCCACATGGTAATAACTGGCGGCTTTATCCCAGCAGTTGGCAAAGACGCTATGGCTTATTATCAGCAACAATAAAAATAACGTTTTCATTTTCAGTCCGGCTCTTTTTCATTGTCTCCTTACGCGCTTATCGCGCTGTTTCCTGATTTACGGCCCACGCCCGTCTCGGGACGTGGACCGTGATGGCGGGCAAGTTACTTACCCGCATCGTTATGGCTGTGACTTACTGGCAGTCAGCCGCAGGGCCTTTTTTCACCCATACATCGCTGCTACCGGGTTTATCACCCTTCGTCCACCATTTCGCGGTGTAGGAGTAACCGTTGTAGGTAGTGGTGTCGCCGCCGTTATAGACCACGTCGGAGCGCCAGTTGAATTTCACCTGACTGACCAGCTCCCATGCATCCACACCGAAGCCCGGCTGGTTGCCCTGAGTCCAGTATTTTGCTTTCCAGACCAGGTTGTCGAAGCTGACGGTATTGCCCGCGTTGTAAACCTTGCTTGCACTCCAGGCAGCGTATTTGCTGGCGTTGGCGTCAACAGGCTTATCGCAGCTACTGGTGGCAGAACCTTCGTCAGACGGCGTATTGCCTTCATCGGATGGGGTGTTACCTTCGTCAGACGGCGTGTTGCCTTCATCGGATGGGGTATTACCTTCGTCAGACGGCGTGTTGCCTTCATCGGAAGGGGTATTGCCTTCGTCAGACGGCGTTTCCGCCGCTTTAGGCGTTACCGTCACCTGCACGTTAGTCTGTACGCTGGACTTGCCATCGCTTACCACCACGGTCAGCGTGTACGTTGATTCCGCGTCCACGTCCGGCGCGGTGATGTTCAGGTTCGCGGTGTCTGCGCCTGTCGCCTGCATATTCGCAGGAACGCTCCAGGAGTAGGTCAGCGCGTCGCCATCAGGATCGTTAGCCTGAGCGTGCAGAGAGTAGCTCTGGCCCGCTTCCAGCGTCACGGCTTCCATCTGGTTCACGACCGGCGCCTGGTTTGCTTTCGGCGCTTTGTTCACGACCTGGACGTCAGCGGTGCTGCTCAACCCTTTCGCATCAGTGACCGTCAGGCGGAACGCCAGAGTCTGGTTACTGGTGACAGCGGCAACGTTGAAGGTCGCTTTCGCTTTGGTGCTGTTGGTGAGGGTCACCGACGGGCCAGAGATCTGCGTCCACTTGTAGGTAATGGCATCGCCATCCGGATCGGTAGAAGCCGAGCCATCCAGGGTCACCGTCGCCGGACCGGTTACGCTCTGGTCCGCGGAAGTCGCCACCGGCGCATGGTTGGTCACCACCGGATCAACCGGCGCAGCGCCGCCGCCTGTCAGGCTTTCATTCATCGCGTTCAGAATGTCTCCGGTATCGGAGTCGATAGACCAGGCAAACAGACCGCCCAGGTTTTTCGCCAGCACATACTGACCTTTCGCCGTTGCGGAACGCGCATCTTCATAGGTGATCAGATCGCCGGTGGTTTTGTTAAACAGATACGGCGCTTCAGCGGTAGCATCATAGTTGTATTCCCAGCCCGGTTTGCCTTTGTACTCGTTAACGATCTGACGATAGTCAACCACGCCCGGTTCCCAGGTCCCTTTCACCATGCCCGTTGCCGTGCCGGTGAACGGGTTGTTATTGCTGTAACCGTGAACGCCGGTCCAGCCGCGGCCATACATGGCCGTCCCCACGACAATTTTGCCGGGCTGTACACCCTGCGCCAGCAGCGCATTGACGCCGTTTTCGGTGGTGTAATTGGTATCCGGTTTGTTCGCCGGCGCACGCAGTGCCGCCTGGTGACCCAGATCGGTATTGCTCCAGCCGCCGTAGAAGTCGTAGCTCATCAGGAAGATGTGATCCATGTACTGCTGGGCAGTGGTGTAATCAACGTCTTCAATTTTGTCGCTGCCTGAACCGATTGCTGAGGTCAGTTCAAAGGTACGGCCGGTTTCGGCTGACAGTTCATTCATCATGGCGCGCAGTTCGCGCATCAGTGCGGTATACGTCTCTTTATCCTGCTGCGGGTTGCCCAGCGTTTCGTTCTGACCGCCGCCGCCCGGGAATTCCCAGTCGATGTCCACGCCGTCGAAGAATTTCCAGGTTTTCAGGAAATCTTTCACGGAAGCCACGAAGCGATCGCGGATCGCTTTGTCATGCATTTTGAAGAACGGATCGGAGAGGGTCCAGCCACCGATAGACGGCAGCACTTTCAGCCCTGGATTGGCTTTCTTCATTGCCATCAGCTGGCCGAAGTTACCTTTGTAGGGCTCGTCCCAGCTGTCGAGGCCAGTCCGGGATTGCTGCAGTGCGGCCCACGGGTCGTGAATCGCCACCTGGAAGTCCTGACGGCCCGCACAGGCGCGCTTCAGCGCTTCGAAGCTGTTACCCCCTTCGATGGTTTTCAGGCTGTCGTTGATGCCATCGCCGCCGCAGATTGGAATGAAGCCATACAGAATGTGGTTAAGGTTAGCTGCCGGGATTTTATCCACCGGGAATTTACGGTCATAAACGCCCCACTCAGGGAAATAGGCACCGACCACTTTATCGGTATGCTTAGAGAGGGTTTTATTATTTTCCTGCATGGTGGTGTTAAGCGGCAGCAGATGGCTACCGTCGGTATCCGCGACGATAATCAGTTTGCTGGCGCTGGTGCTGCACCCGCTGGCATTGCAGAGTTCAACCGTTTCCTGATAGCGACCGCCTTTGGTCACTTTAAATGTTGCCGTGCCGGACATGCTGCCTGCACCGGTCCAGACGGTTTTGCCGTCGAGCAACACTTTCGCTGAAGTCGGCGCCGCGCCGCTCCAGACATCCCACTGCACTTTAACATCGGCGCCATCATGGACTTTGACGAGGTTGTTGTAAGCAGTAGCAGACTGATCAACTTCGACAATGGCAAATTTATCATTACCACTGGCGATAGTTGCTTTACCTGGCACGGCTGCGAACACCGGGCTTGCAGCCGCTGCAACGAAGAGTGCCAGATATTTAGGCTTCAGAAATTTCATTATTTGATCCTGATAATACGATTTGTGAAATTAAATACCCATGCTTTTCCATTAAACATGGACAAACGTTATTTACTGATAAATTAATCGTGAACGTTTCTGGTTCGCGAAAGACCTGCTTATTATTGCGTTGTACCTTCCTCCACTAATAAAACCTTCGACAAATGTTTTATTGCGTAGAGAAGAATACAGCGGGGAATTTATTTTCGCCTTTCATTCCCCCGATGAAAAAATTTCAAAAAAAACTTGACTGCATTATTTAAAAGATGAGGTGTGGGATTTGCGCGATAAATACAGCCAGCCCGGAAAATGCAATATATGGACCAAAGGAAATAAGGTTATTTTTATTCTCAAAGGGCTTTAACAGGCAATGCATGATAATGCCCCCCAGCGCCGCGATCAGCACAATAGAGGGCAACGCTTGCCAGCCGCACCAGGCGCCCAGCGCCGCCAGCAGCTTAAAATCACCATAGCCTAATCCTTCCCGGCCGGTCAGCAGGCGGAATGCCCAGTAAACCAGCCAGAGCGACAGATATCCCGCCACCGCGCCATAGATAGCATCGGTCAGCGGTAGCGTACGGAACAGGGCATGGAACATCAGCCCCGTCCACAGCAGCGGCTGGGTCAGGCAGTCCGGCAGCAGCATATGGCGCGCGTCGATCACCACCAGCGGCAGCAGCAGACTCCACATCACCCACAGCGCAATCAGCGCCAAAAACGACGGCGCCAGCGCAGCGCTGGCGGCAAAGAAGAGAGCGCTACATACTTCCACCAGCAGCAGTCGCAGCGGAATCGCGCTATGGCAGTGGCGGCAGCGGCCGCGCAGCGCACACCAGCTAATGATGGGAATATTTTCCCACGCGCTCAGGGCGTGGTTGCATTCCGGGCAGTGAGAGGCGAGATTGCCTGCCCCCTCTTCTTCCATTACCAGCGGCGGAATACGCTCCGCCACTACGCCGAGGAAACTGCCGAGGATCGCGCCCAGCGCTCCGCTCATGACGCACAGACCCGGCAGATTCGCCTGCTGCAACAGCATTAGTGAGTTCATGCGCTTTTCGCCCAGCTCAGCGTAATGTGCGCTTTCACGTCACTCTGACGATCCACCGGCGTTAACGCGAGTTTCTCCAGATGGATACCGGAAGAGACGTTCATTTCACGCAGCCAGTTTTGCAGGGCAGAAACGCTGACGCGCTCGACATCAAAGGTCAGCGACTGCTCTTCCTGACGCACGTTTGTCAACGCGACGTGCACGACTTTGGCACTTTCTTCCACCACGCTGCGCGGGTTCGGGGTATTGACGATTCTGGACTGGAGATGGTTTTTATCAATTTCCTGGCGCATCCAGTTCAGCGTCTGCTTCTGCTTAAATAACACGGCCTCGTTATTTTTGATGAGAGTATCGAGCGGCATCATCGCGCCGTAATAAACCATCGCGCAGCAGAGTGCCCCGCCGCAGAGTTTAAATAAATTACGCTCGCGTGGACTGTAATGTTGCCAGCGGTTTTTTAACTGGGCTATTTGCGTTTTCATTTATAGCTCCCGGTAATAATGGCGGTATAAGGCGCCTCGCCGGAAATCGGCTGCATCGTAAATTCAAAGGTTTCGGCGCTGCGGGCGACAAAATCCTGCAGGGTCTGTTTATCCATGGATTTCACATTCAGCGTCAGCTGATTTTGCGTTTCGTCATATTCCACGTTATTGATCTCCAGCGACGGCAATGACTGCCTGATTTGATTCAGCGCTTCGAGCTGCAGGAATATCCCTTTCTTCGCCTTGCTGATATGTTGCCCGACGTAGTATTTCAGGTTGCTGGTCTGGCGCAGGGTCGGGAAATAGTGCTGCGCTACGGTGGTCATCTCCCGGTGGATCTCGTTTTGCTGATGAGTGAGCATCCACGCCATACCAACGCGGGGGCCGATCAGCAGTCCGACGCAAAGCAGCGCCGCCGCCGCGAGGGCCTTTTTCGCGTGGCGAAAACGCGGACCGCTGGCGCTGCGCCCGGAAAACTCCCCGTGCAGCATGTTGAGACGACAGCTCTGCCACTGGGGCTGGATCAGCACCAGCGGATGCTGCCACGCCAGCCGTTCATCCACCTGTACCTCCTGCGGCGCATCGCCGTAGCAGCACACCTCACCCGCCCGGCATTTACTCAGTAGCAGCGGAAGCAGAACCGTATCGGCTTCGCCAGCGCTGCCGGGGGAAAAGCGCAGCCAGTAGCTCTCCTCGAGGCTCACCAGCGTCGTGCCCCCTTCGCTCACCGGCAGCAGCCAGGCATCCGGCAGCGCCTGGGCCACCGCGAGCCCCGCCTGAGCGAACAGCTCCAGCCAGTGGCGCAGACGTTCAGCGTCGATGGCCACGGCATCCACTTCCGCCCCCTTTTTGTTCAGCACCGTCCAGTGCAGCGTATCTACCTCGCCGAGCAGCGTCTCTTCCGCCATCCACGAGAACTGCGCCGTCTGGGCGGAAAGTCCTTTTTTCGGCAGGGTAAAATGACGAAAGATCGTCTCGCTCGCCGGCAACAGCAGGCATACCTGCTGAGAAAGCGGGTGGCAGGAAAGTTCGCTCAGTGCGCTCCAGCCCGTCAGATATTCCACCCGATCGTTACCGGATTCACACCACCAGATTTTGCCGTCCTCACGGGTGTCGGGACGAATAAAAAGCACTTTTTTCATTATCATCTACTTATCTTATTCAACCATTCGGTAGCGGCGTTGCCAGGTCACGACCTTGCCAGCCTCACTGTCAACGTGAAGCTGGCTGACGACGCGCAGCGTTAAATCATCGGTATTGCCGGTGGTTTCCACCCGAAAATAGCGACTGTTGACCGCAACCCTGTCCTGAATCTGCGCCAGGATATCTTTGGTCTGCGGATAGTTGCTCTCCAGCACTTTGCTGAATGCCTCCAGCGACGCCCACCCCTCCTCCGGGCGTGAATCGATCAGGCGGGCAGCGTCGTCCGTGTTTAGCACGCCGGTAAAAACCGCCGCCAGCAGCGGCGCCTGTTCGCGTGTTAAGGTATTGACATTTATGGTGCCATCCGTATCCGGCAAGGCGCACAGCAGCTTGCCAGCCTTCGGCCACGCAGCCTGCGGAAAGGCGGGCAGCAGTCTGATTTCGTTGATGGTGCGCATCATTTGATTCGCCGGACCGCGGGCGGGCGTCACGCTCGCCCAGGCGTCGGCCTCCTGGCCCTGTTTCGCCGTCACGTCGTCGGCGTCAAGATAATCCACCAGCTGCTGGTAAATCTCTTCTGCCGCCAGCGTACCGACGCCACTTTCAGCCAGCAGTTGTTCGATAATCTGCTCTTTGACCGGTTTTTCCGGCAGCGCAGTTGGGTCGGCCGGGGCCGCAGGCGCCTCGTCACCGGCCAGCAAACTATTGACGTTAAAGCAGGTCCGGGCATCCTCTACCTGACTCAGCACGGTGTAATTCTCCCCGAGGGTTTTCAGCGGCTGTGCCCAGTCACCTTGCGGCGACAGCCCCGCCCCTTCTGAACTGGCCGCTTTCTGCAACACGTTTTCCAGTACCTTCTGTTGACGGGCAATGGCCCAGCGCAGCGTCTGCTGGCTGACCTGATAATGCGTTTTTTGCAGGTGGCGGCAGAACTGCTGACTGATTTTCGCCGCCAGGGCGGACATCATCACCAGCAGGATCAGCACCACCAGCAGCGCTACGCCACGCTCTTTTCGCGCTGTTTTGCCGCTCATGAACTCACTCCTGGATCGGCTGCCGTATCGGGCTGCGGGGTTGTTACGGGCTGGGCCGCATTCTCCGCTGCCGGCTGCGCCGGGTCCGCATTCGTCTCTTTTGGCGCGGTCTGGATCTCAGGCATATCGCCGGGAGTGAGAAAAACCCAGCGCCAGGTTTCGCCGTTTTCCATGGTCAGATTCAGCTCAACGCCATCAGGCTGATGGGCGATGTCGGTCCATTTTTCCTGCCAGCCTTCGTGCCAGAAGCGCCATTTCATCTCTTTCACATCGCTCAGAATCGGCACTTCTTCCGGCTGCGCGCTGGCGGGACCGTCGATAGCAGCCCAGACGTTGCGCCACAGGCGCTTGTCCTTTAACGTCCAGCTAACCCGCTCCAGCTGCACCTGGCCGCTGATGCCGTTCAGGGTTGTCATTTCCACACCATTCTGCTGCTGGACGAACACCTCGCCGCTGTTGCGCGGCGCGCGCGCCTGTTGCTGATAAAAGTCACGCGAGAGGAGGTTGTACGTGCGCTGAAGCGCCGTCACTTTTGTCGCCGCCTCGTCGCTGGCCGTCGAGGTGCGCATCGCGCCGTCGAGCGTTTGCCAGGCGAGAATGCTGATCACCGCGAAGATGGCCAGCGCAATCATAATTTCCAGCAGGGTAAAGCCCTGCTGACGCTGCACCTTACTCACGATCCACCTCCGGTTCGGCGAGCTGAAGCGCCACCACCGGTTGCGCATCGCTTGCTTCGCTGTAAACCCGTACCTCATCGGCAAAGGTATTTTCGGCGGTTTTCACCCGCTGGATATGCCAGGTCCAGGTTTGTCCGCCCATGGTTTCGGTACCCACCTGCTCGGCGTCCGGGAAGTCGGTCTGAGCCAGCTGCGCTTGCGCCAGCTGATTTTCCGCCACCCATCCGGCCTGCAGCGTTTCCGACAGGCTGTGGGTAAAGCGCACGTTCAGGGTGACGGAGTTCATCAGCGCCAGCGCCGCGGTGGAGAAAATCACCAGTGCCACCATCACTTCCAGCAGGGTCATCCCCTGCTCTTTGGTTTTGCGTTTAGTCATCGTTTTCCACCACCACGGGAACTGAGCCCTGTGACGTCACGTGAAAGCGCTGCTTTTTATCCAGGCTTTCGAGGCTGAGCGTGAAGCGGCTAAGCTCGCCGTCCGGCAAAAAAATGATTTGCGGTTCATCGTCCAGCGTGGCCGCCAGCGTTCGCGATGAGAGGGAGACATGCATCTCCTCAGGAAACTCGCCGCGGGTGGCGATCCGCCCCGACTTTAACGGTGCCCAGTGGCGCTCGCCGTTATTTACAACCTGCGTCACCAGTTCAAATTCTGACGAGGTCATCACCAGCCCGACAATATTTCCGTCCATTACCGCACGGTCAGAACCATATTCAACGAGGGATTTTAGCTGCTGACCGAATGTATCTGCGCCGCTGCGTGATGGAATGGTGGTGACCACCATCATGGCGCTCAGGGCGAATATCACCAGCGCCACGATAATTTCCAGCAGGGTAAATCCACGTTGCTTATTCATTACTTAGCTTTTTTATCAAAAGACCAGTTGCTGATATCGTCGGCAGTATTAGCCTCTGCATCCGGACCGGCTGAGAAAATATCAACAGCGCCATGCTCGCCCGGGCTAACCAGAATATAGTCATTGCCCCATGGATCCTGCGGCAGGCGACGAATATAGCCATCGTCACGGTAGCCTTTCGGAATAGGCGCAATTTCAGGTTTGGTCACCAGCGCCTGCAACCCCTGCTCGGTGGTCGGATAGCGATGGTTGTCGAGTTTGTACATATCCAGCGAACCTTCCAGCGCCACAATATCGCTGGTCGCTTTCTGAATATCGGCTTTTTCTTTATTGCCCATTAAATTAGGCACAACCATACTGGCCAGCACGCCGAGAATAACGATAACTACCATTAATTCGAGCAGCGTGAACCCCGCCTGACGCTTCAGGCTATTTTTTTTCAAAGACATGATTAACCCACCATATTATTAAGTTGAAGAAGCGGTTGTAATATTGAAAGAACGATAAATAAAACAACGGTCGCCATAGTTACTACCAGTGCCGGCTCAAATACCGACAGCGTTAACGTAATTCGATGCTGCAATGCAGATTCCTGGTTTTCCGCCGCACGATCCATCAGCGAGCCCAGCTCGCCGCTCTCCTCCCCGGAGGCCACCATGTAGAGCATGGTGGGTGGAAAAATTCTCGCCTGTTCCAGCGCGTTGTAGAGGGATGCCCCCTGGCGCACGGTGTCCGCCGCCTGCTCAAGCACCTGCCGGGCATAGAGGTTTTCAATCCCGTCCATCGCGATGTACATCCCTTCCAGCAGCGGAACGCTGCTGGCCTGCAAAATACTCAGCGTACGGATGTAGCGCGCGCTGTTGATGGCGCAGACCAGTTTTTTCAGCGGTGACTTTAGCAACAGCCACCGATGATAAACAAATCGGTTCTTTTCTACTTTTATCCAAAATTTAAAGCTCGCCGACGCCCCGAACAGGCCGCCGACGATAACGATACCCCAGGCCTGTAGAAAGTCGCTCACCGCAATCAGCGTGCGGGTGGTCACCGGCAGCTCTTGTTTCATGTGGGTGAACTGGTCGATGACCTGCGGCACCACGGCGACCAGCAGAATGGAGATCACCGCGATCGCCACCACCGTCAGGGTAATGGGGTAGACCATCGCCTGGGTGAGCTTGCTTTTCATCTTCTGGCGCTGCTCGTTGTACTCGGCGAGCTTTTCCAGCACGCCACCGAGATGACCGGTCTTTTCACCGGCCATCACCAGGGTGCAGTAGAGCTTGTCGAAGCTGCGCGGAAACTGGCTGAAGGCGTCGAACAGCGTGTGACCTTCCACAATCTTGTCGCGGATCTCGGTCACCATCGCCGCCAGGGTTTTATCTTCCGTCTGCTTCGCAATCGCCTTCAGCGCACTCTCCAGCGGCAGCGCGGCATTGACCAGCGTCGCGAGCTGTCGGGTAAACATCGACAGCACCGGAATCGACAGCTTTGCCCCTTTACGGGCGTTTTTTCCCGCCGCCGGATCGCTGGTCGGCGCAATGTTCACTGGCATCAGCTTCTGTTCGCGCAGCATCTGGCGCACCTGCTTTGGCCCTTCGGCCTGCAGGGTGCCGCGCTGGGTTTTCCCCGCGGCGTCCGTCGCGGACCACGCATACCAGGCCATTACGCATCCCCCCCGCGCTCGGCGGTGACGCGCATCACCTCTTCCAGCGAGGTCACGCCGGAGATCACCTTCAGCAGACCGTTTTCACGCAGGCTGTAGGCCTCTTTGAAAAGCTGCGTTTCGATGGACATCTCATCTTTGTCTTCATGGATCGCACGGCGCATGGCGCTGTCGACCACCAGAAATTCATGGATGCCTGCGCGTCCCTGGTAGCCGCTCTGGCGACACTGTTCACAGCCCACGGCGCGATAAATCGCTTTCGGCGGCGTTTCCATAAAGGTGAACAGCGCTTTCTCATTGTCATCCAGCGGACTGGACGTGCGACAGTGCGGACACAGCCGACGCACCAGACGCTGGGCAATGACGCCAAGCAGCGACGAACCGATTAAAAATGACTCCAGCCCCATATCACGCAGACGGGTAATAGCGCCCGCAGCGCTGTTGGTGTGCAGCGTGGACATCACCAGGTGACCGGTGAGCGAGGCCTGTACCGCGATTTGCGCGGTTTCCCCGTCACGAATTTCCCCGATCATCACCACGTCCGGGTCCTGGCGCAGAATCGCGCGCAATCCGCGCGCAAAGGTCATATCCACGCGCGGGTTGACCTGGGTCTGCCCGACCCCTTCCAGTTCATACTCGATCGGATCTTCCACGGTCAGAATGTTGCGTTCATGGCCGTTAAGCGCCGAGAGCAGCGCGTACAGGGTGGTACTTTTCCCCGAACCGGTCGGGCCGGTCACCAGGATGATGCCGTGCGGACGTTCAATCAGTCCCTTTAACTTCACCAGCTCTTCGTCAATCAGACCGAGCTTGTTGATGTCCGGCTTAAGGTTGCTTTTGTCCAGCAGACGCATCACCACGCGTTCGCCGTACTGAGACGGGATAGTGGAGACACGCACGTCAATGGCCTTACGACCAATGCGCAGCGAGATACGACCGTCCTGGGGAAGACGTTTTTCGGCGATGTCCAGTCTGGACATCACTTTGATACGCGACACCAGCAGCGGCGCGAGCTTGCGCGCCGGCTGCAGCACCGGACGCAGCACGCCGTCAACGCGAAAACGAATGCTCAGGGTGCGCTCGAAGGTCTCGATATGAATATCGGAGGCCCCCTCTTTCACCGCTTCGCCCATAATGGCGTTGATCAGGCGGATCACCGGCGAGTTCTCGTCGTTATCGAGCAGATCTTCGTTGTCAGGGATCTCCTCGGTTAACGCCATCAGGTCAATATCGGCGTCCATGTCGTCCACCAGCTGCTGCGAGACGCCGCTGTTCTGCTGCCAGATGTTGGTCAGCAGTTCGTCAAACGCTTCCGCCGTCAAGATCGTCGGGGCATAGGAGCGCCCCAGCACGCGGCGCATCTCCAGCAGGGCATATGCCTGCGCATCCTCGCGGATATAAACCTCACCGTTATAGAACAGGACCCCGTTCTCTTTCGCCCAGGTGCTGGTACAGAGCGCATTACTCATCTCGGTCATGTCGCTTGCACCTTACTCTTTAAACGGGTTGCGGGACGACACCGGCGCACTGGCGCTCACCGGCGCGGCATGGCTCTGGGACGGATAGGCTGGCAGCATCGGTGAATCCGCATTCTCTACGATGCCCAGCTTGTGCTCTTCCATACGCTGCTGCTGACGCGCCTGGATCTGCTCATATTTTTCTTTCGACGCCGCGCCGTAGTTGTCGTCGTCGCGCAGTACGGTGGTGTGGATAAACACCATCAGGTTACGTTTGGCGCTGTCCTGGGAGGTATAGCGGAACAGCTGACCCACCACAGGAATATCGCCCAACAACGGCACTTTCGAGACCGACTGTTTGGTGACGTTTTCCATCAACCCACCCAGCACCACCGTCTGCCCGCTGTGGACCATCACTTCGTTGTTGATGGTGCGGGTGTTGAACGTTGGGCCCAGGCTGGCATCGGCCGTGGAGGTGTTATCCACGCTGGAAACTTCCTGCTCGATCTTCAGATGGATCATGTCGCCATCGTTGATCTGCGGTACGATTTTCAGCTTCGTACCGACGGTTTTACGTTCCACCGAGTTAAAGACGTTATCGCCGCTGGTGGTCTGCGAACCGGAGAGGACCGGAACATCCTGACCGACGTTGAACGACGCCTCTTTGTTATCCAGCGTCACCACGCTCGGCGTCGACAGAATGTCGTTTTTGCCGTTAGTGGACAGCGCCGTCATCAGCGCGCCAAAGTCGCCGTTAAAGAAACCGGTCGCCAGGCCCGTATAGCTGCCAATGACTTTTGACTTCTTGATCTGGCTGATCGGCAGGCCGGTCGAACCAAACTGAACCCCACCGTGTTTACTGGTCCACTGCACGCCCAGATCCAGACCGTTACCGTCCTGAACTTCGGCGATGATCGCCTCCACCAGCACCTGCGGACGGCGGATATCCAGCTTGTCGATCACTTTTTCCAGCGAATTCATGACGTTTGGCTGAGCGGTGATCACCAGCGAATTGGTAGACTCGTCGGCGGAAATATTCAGATCGCCTGCCATCGGCGCGGCTTTGCTCTTGCCACCGCCCGCTTTATCCTTCAATTGCTCGCCGATCCCCGTCAGCACCGGCACCACTTTGCTGGCGTTGGCGTATTTCAGGTAGAAGACGCGGGTGTTGCCCTCGTTGTTCTGCTCGCGATCGAGCTGGGAGATCAGCGTCCGGGTGCGCTGACGCGCCTCCGGGCTGCCGCTGATCACCAGGCTGTTGGTTTCATCGTCGGCAACCACTTTGGTCGCCAGCTGCGGGGCGTTTTGCCCTTTCTGCTCTTCGTTGTTGAGGTTGTTCAACATGTCAGACAGCTCTTTGGCCGAGGCAAAACGCAGTGGCACGATTTCACGGCGCTGGACGCCGCTTTGATCCACACGCTGCACCAGATCCACCAGGCGGTTAACCACCGAGGCTTTGCCGGTTAACAGCAGCACGTTTGACGGTTCAAAATGGACCACGTTGCCGATGCCGGAGGCGTCGTTCAGCTGACGCAACAGGGGGGCCAGCTCACGTACCGGAACGTTCTCCATCCGCACCACGCGGGTGATGACTTCGTCGCCTTTGCCTGGGTTTTTGCTGTCGGCAATGGGTGCGCCCGACATGCGCGCTACCGAGGAGCGCACGACTTTCACCATCCCGTTATCCATCGGAATCACCGACAGACCATAGAGATCCAGCACGCTCAGGAAGAACTGGTAATATTCATCTTCCGTCAGTACGTTGTAGGTGCGAACCGACACCGTTCCCTGAACGGAAGGATCGACCAGAATGGTTTTATTGAGGTTACGCCCGACGGTATCGATAAATTCGCGGACATCGGTATTTTTAAAACTGGCGCTAAAGTTCGCCGCGAACAGCGAACCTGAATATAACGACAATGCGGTCAGCGCTACGCACGCCCATGGAAATTTCTTCATGTCTGTACACTTATTAATTGTTAAGAACATTGACCCGAATATTTTCAAGGTGAGCGTGACGCCGGATAACGACATCCGCTTCTTTCATTTTTGACCAGCGGGCAACAATCTCTTTTGCCTGCGCCTCTTTAGTCATATCCACATCGTCAACTTTTACCACCACATCACCTTTTTCCAGGCCAGCATGGCTGTAGAAAGGCGACGCATTGCGTGGATTAATGTTGTAGCCTTCCAGCTGGCCTTTTTCGATTAATGGTTTTAACACCAGATAATCATCCAGATGCAGATTATCTAACCCTGCATCTTTCTTCGATTTGGTTACCGGGGCGCTGTCAACGCCGCCTTTGAAATAGTCTGGTTTTTTAAGTGAAATAACCTGCGGCGCGCCTTCATAATTCACCACCACATTATCAGGATGAATTTCGGCAATATAGGCATTGTCAAAACCGGCGAGCATTTCGCCCTCGCGATAGCTCTTTTGTCCTGCGGGAGTTTTTATCACCGCAAAGGACAGCCAGGCTTCATCGCTGCTGAGAATACCTTCGATTTCCGCACTGAGCGGCTTTTTCACCGCCGCTGGCTGTTTCGCTGGCATCACCGCCGGCGTAAAAAGCACAAACTGGGTTTCATCGTGACTTTTTTTTTGCATAGTCTTTTTTGAATCAGACAACCTGTTCGTCACTTTTTTATAATCTTTATAAACCATATACCCTTGCTGGCCGCAGAATATAAGCAGCACAAACATGACGCAGGGCATAATCAATTGAGTAACAAATGACATCCGCATTTTTTAACGAGCCTTTCTGCCAGTCAGTAATTCACAGCACAGGGCTGTATGAGTAAGTGGCGTAAATACTAATGTGTATCCTCACTCCCGACTATTCACACTTCCGCTAACAATAATTTAGAAAAATATTGATCGTTAAATAAACCTATGGTAGAGACGCAGACAGAATATTTTTATCCTGCATTCAAATTGCCCCTTCCGCCTGTATCCTTTACTTTTCCGGCTCCTTGCTATGAATCAAAGAGACGGTAATACGCTATGTATATGCGCCATTTTAATTTCACTACCCAGCCTTTCCGGGCTATCACCCGGATGTCAGGTGATTTTTTTGTTCCGTATCATCAGGATGTGTTCGGTTTGCTGAAAGAGAAGTGCCAGACAACAGGCGTCACTGCGCTCTTTAGCGACGACAGCTATCTCGCCTCGCAGTTTTGCGATGCGCTGAAAAAGCATGACGGCACGCTGCTTGCCATTAACGCCTTCCCAAAACTCAGCGCCAGCGGCCTGCTCTATAAACTCAACGCCACCACTAAAGAGAGCAAAACCCGGATCCAGGCTATTGATGCCGTGCTGCGTCAGTGGCAGGACGAGATGGTGTCCCGCAAAACCACGCGTAAAGTGCTGGTCATTTCGCATATTCAGTCGATGAAAGCGAATTGCCATGAGGCACTGTCCATGTTGTTAACCCGCGCGCAGGAGTTGGATGTGCCTCTGTCGGTTGTGCTGATGGGATCGGCCGACCAGGAAGCCGCCCTCCAGCAGTCCGGGTTACGTGAATCTCTTCATACGCATCACACGCTCCGGCCCCTCACCTGCCGCGAGTCCCTGAGCTATGTTCAGGCCCAGTGTGAAGCGCATGGCAGCGACGCGACGCCGTTCACCCGGGCCCGCATGCGCAGGATGCATGTTCTGACCAAAGGACAGACAGGCAAACTCAACGAGCTGGCGCACCTTGCGATGCTAGCCGCCTGGACCGAGCGTTCAGCGCAGGTATCGCCTCGCCATCTGCGCCTCGCCGCAGGAGAAGTTCTGCCGGCGAAACCAAAAGGCAAACGCCTTGCCGTTATGGGCCTTTTTGCCTCAGTACTGTTTGCCGCCTGCGGCTGGACATTGATGCCCACCATTACCGCCAGACTGCCGGTACAGCTGCCCGTGATGGCCAGCTGGAAACCGCAGACGCCAAAAACCGACGCCCCAGCGGTGCCGGTTATTGATAATGAAGTGGTGAATAAGCCCGATGCGATGCATCAGCTCTATACCATGTGGGGTTATGACGCCACGATGGAAGAGGCGCTCTGCCAGAACGCCGGGCAGGTCAACCTGATGTGTAAGGAGGGCAGCGCTCCGGTCGAGGAGCTGGCAAAAGAGGGTTACCCGTGGATCGGCGAGATCAAAACAGGCGATCACCTGAACTATGTCGTGGTGGCCAGAGTAGATGATAACTCGCTGGATCTGCTGATGAATAATCGCACCTGGCAGGTGAGCCGCAGCTGGTTTAACCAGCATGCGACCGGCAATTACACCCAGTTGCACCGCCTTACGCCGCAGGGGAAAGATGCCGTGAGCGCCGAAAGCAGCGCCAAAGATCTGGGCTGGATGGATCAGCAGCTTAGCCTGGCGCTGAATCTACCTGAAACCCATACAAAGGCGTGGACGGCCGAACTGATGCAACGTACCCGCGAGTTTCAGCAGAAAATGCATCTTCACGTGGACGGGATTGCGGGTGAAGATACATTGATGCAGTTAATGCGTGAAACCCGGACTACGCCAAGCGCACTTATTCAGTCCGCAAATGTATCTGCGACCTCCACCACGCAGGAGAAACATTCATAATGTCGACGATTACTCTGGCTGCCCAGCGCAGCTATACCCTTAACGCACCGGTCTGGTTTTCTTACCGGCGCCCCTCGCTGAAAAAAGCGGTCTGCTCCACCCTGCTCTGGGGGGTGGGAATAGTGATGACGATCGCTGCGGGACTCTACGCTCATCTCTACTGGGATCTGCGCCATCCGACACCTGAGCCAATAAAAGCGAGCGCCGTTAAGCCAGAAACGACGCTATCGGATATGCATTATGTCTATGTCAGTAAGCCGTTCCCGCAGCCTGAACCAAAGCCAGAACCGGTAACAAAAGAGATGCCGCCGCTGCAGGAGATGCCCATTGATAGCGGCGATGCCGACTGGCAGCAGGCGCCCGACAGTGAAATGCCGAATAATCTTTCCCGGGATACATTGCCAGGGACAGAAGTGAGCCATTCTGCTATCCCCGAACGGGATAATACCGGTCAGACAGTTGATGACGGGGCGATCAAGGCATTATTGATGAAGGCGTTAAAAGAGCAGGAAAAAGATTATTCGCAAGGGAAAATGCCCGCGCCTCCTGTAGATGAATCCACGGCAGGAACGCAGGCAAATAATGTAATGAAACATAGCCCTCCTTTCAGTTAAAAAGGAGGTAAATAGCGATTAATATTTCTCTGGCAATACTGATAAATACATAAGGCGGCCTTTCTCAACCTGAATATAATTACCTTTTTTCAGGTCGGCTAGGATTTTAATAATGGTACTGCGGGCCAGGCTGGTATATTCCTGAATATAGTCATAAATATTGATATCGCGCTGATGGTGCACAATCAGTTCGTTAATTTCCAGCAAGAACTCGCGAACAATCGAGTACGCGCTGCGGGCCACCAGCACTTCGTCACGCTTGCTGAGCAGGCAAACGTACCAGGAGAGGACTTTACTCAAGGCTTCCCACAGGTTTTTTTCGCTTATCAGACGGACAAAATCATCTTTTTTAATGGTGCGCACCACGGTATTGGCACGAACCAGGCCGTACATATGCGTTGAGTTGTAATAAATAGAGGAGAGACCAAAAATACATTTATTCTGTAAGGTGAACATACACAGTTCATCCGACTCGCGGCGGAATTCAACTTCACCGCTCACGATAAAATGAATATCTTCGTTGTTATCGGTACTGATACGCTGCCATTTGCGTAAGGTTCTTTCTTCAAAACCTTCAGTTGCCGCGATAAGGGCGTCAAGTTCTGCTTGTGGACGGCTATTTTTACTGTAGATACTTAACATTGTTATACCTATTAATATTAAATTGAAAAAGGTGAACGTGTGCAATCACAGCGCATAAATGCGTAGTCCATTTAACAAATGTAAAGTAAAGCTAAGACCTTAGAACATCCGTATTTCTTATTTGTCGTGCTGATATATTGTCAACCACGTTTGCGAGTAATTTCGACTGAGGAAACTATAAAACATTTACGCCGTGAATGTGATTTAAAAATCAGTCCAAAAGAAGACCCTATAAAGGTGAAGTCGGGTAACCCGAAGGATTACCCCTGCCCGTAGCGCTCCAGCAGCGCCTCCGCGATAGCCAGCGTTTCGCGATCGGCCACGCCGTCCCAGCGCGCCGGGCGAAAATGCATCTGAAACGCGACGATAACGCGCTTCTGCTGCGCATTCGTCATGTTATCGGTCACCTCATAGCCGTAGCGCGCCAGCAGATCGAGCAGCACCTTCGGCTCCACGAGCTCATCGCGCGACTTGCCGTTCAGGTAAAACGCCACCCGCGCCGGGTCGGGCCATGCACCAATCCCCTGCTGCGCCAGCTCACGCCACGGGAACAGCGGGCCGGGATCGTCTTTGCGCTGCGGGGCGATGTCCGAATGGGCCACCACATTTTCAGGTCTGATGTTGTAGCGGGCAATAATGTCTTTGGCGAGCGGAACCAGCGCCGCAATTTGCGCAGGCTCAAACGGCGTAAAATGCTTAACGCCCGACGTTTTTTGCCAGCCGCGGTTCTCCAGCTCAATGCCGACAGACGTATCGTTAATCCGGTTGGTGCCGCGCCAGAAGCTGATGCCCGCATGCCAGGCCAGTTCGCTTTCGGGCACCAGCTGCCAGATACGCGGCTTACCGTCCGGTGCCGGGGGTTTAGCCGGGATCAAATAGTGAGAGCTGACGTTCTTATCCGTCAGCGTGGCCAGCGAGCTGTCAAAGTCATCTGCGGTGTAGTGGATCACCAGCACCTTGATGCGCGGGTAAGCCGCCTGCGCCTGATGACGCGTGTCCAGCTCGTAGGCGCCTTTGTCGATAATCCCTTTTTCCGTGGCACACCCTGCCAGCAGCAGCGCCAGCAGGAGCGTGGCAAACGAACGCGTCATCGGAGGGTTTTCACCGCCGTACCGCTTACGCTCACCATCAGCATGCTGGCATCTTTCCCGACCGTTTCGTAGTCGATATCAATCCCCACAACCGCATCAGCGCCGAGGGCTTCCGCCTGCTCGCCAAGCTCTTTAAAGGCGATTTCGCGCGCTTTACGCAGCTCTTTTTCGTATGCGCCCGAGCGGCCGCCAACGATATCGCGGATACCGGCAAAAAAGTCACGGAAGATATTGGCGCCGAGAATGGCTTCGCCGGTAACCACACCGCAATACTCGGTTATTGTCTGCCCTTCCAGGGTTGGCGTTGTTGAAAACTGCATGGTTTCTCTCCTTCTTTAGCGTTCAATGCCTTAGGCACAGCATTATCGGTTCGTTACGCTATGATTGAAAGGATAGTTAATAAATAAGGAAATCAACATGCGCTATTCTGCTTTAACACTTTTGGTGCCCTGCGCGCTGGTGCTCAGCGCCTGTACCACCACGGTCACGCCAGCCTTTAAGGATATCGGTACCCGCAGCGGCCCTTGCATTGAGGGCGGCCCGGACGCCGTGGCGCAGCAGTTCTATGATTATCGCATTCAGCACCGCAGCAACGATCTCATCGGCCTGCGCCCGTATCTGAGCGACGGTCTGGCAAAACTGCTTAACGACGCTACCCGCGATCCGCAGCATAACGCCCTGCTGAAATCCGATCCGTTCTCCAGCCGCACCACGCTGCCGGACAGCGCCGAAGTAGCCAGCGCGTCAACCATCCCGAACACGGATGCGCGTAATATTCCGCTGCGCGTTAAGCTGACGCAGGGAACCCAAACCTGGCAGGATGAAGTGCTGATGATCCGTGAAGGACAGTGCTGGGCGGTAGACGACGTGCGCTACGTTGGCGGCAGCGTTCATGCCCCGGCAGGCACGCTGCGCCAGTCGATTGAGAATCGCTAAACCCGCCGATACAACCCGGTAACCCCCGTAAAATGTGCGGCATTTCATGCGGAATGCCGACATTTATTCTCGCCGACCTTACCGTTCGCTATTTTGTGCTATGTTTAAGAGGAAACACGGGTTATATTTAACTTTTAACGCATAAATATTGCATAACTATTCTGTCAACGGTACTATCTGCGGCCTCAATTGCTATAGATTGCCTGGATGAGTAAAGACTGCCCCGATGAGTATTAAACTAAACGGCATTAACTGCTTCTACGGCGCACACCAGGCGCTGTTTGACATCACGCTGAACTGCCCGGAAGGCGAAACGCTGGTTTTGCTTGGCCCAAGCGGTGCAGGCAAAAGCTCCCTTCTGCGCGTCCTTAATCTGCTTGAAATGCCCCGTTCAGGTACGCTGGCAATTGCCGGTAACCATTTTGACTTCGCGAAAACGCCGTCTGATAAAGCGATTCGCGAACTGCGTCAAAACGTCGGCATGGTCTTCCAGCAATACAATCTCTGGCCGCATCTGACCGTCCTGCAAAACCTGATTGAAGCGCCGTGCCGCGTGCTGGGGTTAAGCAAGGATCAGGCGATCGCGCGCGCTGAAAAGCTGCTGGATCGTCTGCGCCTTAAGCCCTACAGCGACCGCTATCCGCTGCACCTTTCCGGTGGTCAGCAGCAGCGCGTAGCCATTGCCCGCGCGCTGATGATGGAGCCTGCGGTATTGCTGTTTGATGAGCCAACCGCGGCGCTGGACCCGGAAATTACCGCCCAGATCGTCAGCATCATTCGCGAGCTGGCGGAAACCAATATTACGCAGGTTATCGTCACCCACGAAGTGGAAGTGGCGCGTAAAACCGCCAGCCGTGTGGTCTACATGGAAAACGGGTATATCGTTGAGCAAGGTGATGCGAGCTGCTTCGCGAACCCGCAAACCGATGCCTTCAAAAACTATTTATCTCATTGATTGTGTCAGGGGAAATATAATGAAAAAAGTATTACTTGCCGTGCTGCTTGCTGGCGTTACCCTTTCCGCTACCGCAGCTCAGACCATTCGTTTCGCCACGGAAGCCTCTTACCCTCCGTTTGAGTCCATTGATGCGAACAACAAAATTGTTGGCTTCGACGTGGACCTGGCTAACGCCCTGTGTAAAGAGATCGACGCGACCTGTACCTTCAGCAACCAGGCGTTCGACAGCCTGATTCCAAGCCTGAAGTTCCGCCGTATCGACGCCGTGATGGCCGGTATGGACATCACCCCGGAGCGTGAAAAGCAGGTTCTGTTCTCTACGCCTTACTACGACAACTCCGCCCTGTTCATTGGTCAGAAAGGGAAATTCACCTCTGTCGATCAGCTGAAAGGCAAAAAAGTTGGCGTGCAGAACGGCACCACGCACCAGAAATTCATCATGGATAAACATCCGGAAATCACTACCGTTCCGTATGACAGCTACCAGAACGCGAAGCTGGATCTGCAAAATGGCCGTATCGACGGCGTATTTGGTGATACCGCGGTCGTAACCGAGTGGCTGAAAGCCAACGATAAACTGGCGCCAGTGGGCGACAAAGTGACCGATAAGGATTACTTCGGTACCGGTCTGGGGATTGCCGTTCGTCAGGGCAACACTGAGCTGCAGCAGAAATTCAACGCTGCGCTGGAAAAAGTGAAGAAAGACGGCACCTACGAAACCATCTACAAAAAATGGTTCCAGAAGTAATTCCTGATGAATGAAATTTTTCCTTTAGCAAGCGCCGCCGGGATGACCGTCGGCCTTGCCGTTTGCGCACTGATTATCGGCCTCGTGCTGGCGATGTTCTTTGCGGTGTGGGAATCCGCGAAATGGTTCCCCGTCGCCTGGACAGGCTCCGCGCTGGTCACCGTGCTGCGTGGGCTTCCGGAAATTCTGGTGGTCCTGTTTATCTATTTCGGCTCCTCACAGCTGCTGCTGACGCTGTCGGACGGTTTTACGATCAATCTTGGCTTTGCGCAGATCCCGGTGCAGATGCAGATTGAAAACTTCGACGTCAGCCCGTTCCTGTGCGGCGTGATTGCCCTCTCCCTGCTCTACTCCGCGTACGCGTCGCAAACCCTGCGCGGTGCGCTGAAAGCCGTGCCGCAGGGTCAATGGGAGTCGGGTCAGGCGTTAGGCCTGTCGAAATCAGCGATCTTCTTCCGTCTGGTCATGCCGCAGATGTGGCGCCATGCCCTGCCGGGCCTCGGCAACCAGTGGCTGGTGCTGCTGAAAGATACCGCGCTGGTGAGCCTGATCAGCGTTAACGATTTGATGCTGCAAACCAAAAGCATCGCCACCCGTACGCAGGAGCCTTTTACCTGGTACATTGTGGCGGCGGCTATCTACCTGGTGATCACGTTGCTCAGTCAGTACATCCTCAAGCGTATTGACCTGCGTGCGACGCGCTTTGAACGGAGACCAGGCTGATGCTTGAATATTTCCCCGAGCTGATGAAAGGGCTGCACACCAGCCTGACGCTGACCGTGGCGTCCATTATCGTGGCGCTGATCCTGGCCCTTATCTTCACCATCATCCTGACGCTGAAAACGCCGGTGCTGGTGTGGATTGTGCGCGGCTACATCACCCTGTTTACCGGTACGCCGCTGCTGGTGCAGATCTTCCTGATTTACTACGGCCCGGGCCAGTTCCCGTCGCTGCAGGAGTATCCGGTTATCTGGCATCTGCTTTCTGAACCGTGGCTGTGTGCCCTGATTGCCCTTTCGCTGAACAGTGCGGCCTATACCACCCAGCTGTTCTACGGGGCGATCCGCGCCATTCCGGAAGGACAATGGCAGTCCTGCGGAGCGCTGGGCATGAGCAAGAAGGACACGCTGGCGATCCTGCTGCCGTACGCCTTTAAGCGCGCGCTATCCTCTTACTCCAACGAAGTGGTGCTGGTGTTCAAAAG
This sequence comes from Enterobacter cloacae complex sp. S3, assembly GCF_014930495.1. Classification (NCBI taxonomy): domain Bacteria; kingdom Pseudomonadati; phylum Pseudomonadota; class Gammaproteobacteria; order Enterobacterales; family Enterobacteriaceae; genus Enterobacter; species Enterobacter cloacae complex sp. S3. The sequence continues at coordinate 266,286 of NZ_JADBRD010000028.1, forward strand.
TACCTCTCTGGCCTACACCATCACCCTGATGGAGGTGATGGGTCACGGACAGCTGCTCTATGGGCGCACCTATGACGTGATGGTGTTCGGCGCGGCAGGCGTGGTTTACCTGGTGGTTAACGGCCTGTTGACGCTGATGATGCGCCTGATCGAGCGTAAAGCGCTGGCGTTTGAGCGCAGATCGTAGGCCGGGTAAGCGCAGCGCCACACGGCAAGAAGTGCATAAATGTGATTAATCAATGCGGGTAACTTTCTGGTTATCCGCTTTTTTTTGCCATAAAAATAATATTTAATCATTTTTATTGCATATAAATTCATTAAATGGCATTGTACATCCATGCCGCAGACACGGCGCATAAATAAGACAGACGGGAGTATTACAATGAAAAAGTTAGTTCTGGCCGCATTGCTCGCCACCTTCGCCGCTGGCGCATCCGCAGCTGATAAAATCAATTTTGGCGTGTCCGCCACCTATCCGCCGTTTGAATCGCTGGATGCCAGCAACCAGATCGTGGGCTTCGACATTGACCTGGCGAAAGCGCTGTGCAAACAAATGCAGGCCGACTGCACCTTTACCAACCATGCCTTCGACAGCCTGATCCCGTCGCTGAAATTCAAAAAATACGACGCGGTGATCTCCGGGATGGACATCACGCCTGAGCGCAGCAAGCAGGTTGCGTTTACCGACCCGTACTACGCCAACTCGGCGGTCGTGATTGCGAAGAAAGGCGCCTATACCTCTTTCGATCAGCTGAAAGGCAAACGCATCGGGATGGAAAACGGCACCACGCACCAGAAATACCTCCAGGACAAACATCCTGAAGTGAAAACCGTGGCTTATGACAGCTACCAGAACGCGATTATCGACCTGAAAAATGGCCGTATCGACGGCGTGTTCGGCGATACCGCCGTGGTGAACGAATGGCTGAAAACCAATCCGCAGCTGGGCACCGCAACCGAGAAAGTGACTGATCCGCAGTACTTCGGCACGGGTCTGGGCATCGCGGTACGTCCGGATAACAAGGCCCTGCTGGAAAAACTGAACGGCGCGCTGAAAGCGATTAAAGCTGACGGTACGTATCAGAAAATCAGCGACCAGTGGTTCCCGCAGTAAGATTTTTTTGCCGGGTGGCCCGGCCTACGGGGGTGGTAGTCTGTAGGCCGGGTAAGACGAAGCCGCCACCCGGCACTCTCTCACAGTGGCACAAAGAACCTGAACCGCGCCCCGCTCACCGACTCCATCAGCCTGATCCCACCGCCGTGCAGCTCCAGCATACGTTTCACGATTAACAGCCCCAGTCCGCCGCGATTCTCCCGCGATGCCTGGGTGTTCAACGCCGATGGCCGCTGGAACAGATCGTCGCGCAGCGAGGCATCCACGCCCGTTCCGCTGTCAGCCACTTCGACCTGAAGCCGTTCATTCTCCTGCCAGACCGCCAGACGAATTTCCCCGCCAGATGGCGTATGGCGCATCGCGTTATCGAGCAGGTTGGTCACCACGCGTTCGATCATCGACACGTCGGCGTTAATCAGCGGCAGCGGTCCCGGCACGTCAATATGCAGATTCACTTCGCGCGTGCGGGCGGTGAGCTCAAACTTCTGCGCCACGTCGGAAATCAACTCCCCCATCGCGAAACGCTCGCGCTGCGGCTTAATGCCGCCGTGCTCAAGGCGCGCCAGCTCGAACAGCTGCTGCGATAGATGACGGACTTTTTGCCCCTGACGCAGCGCGGTGGCGAGATACTGCTGGTGCTCCTGCGGCGTCAGCGTGGCGGATTTTAGCGACAGGGTTTCCAGATAGCCCAGCAGCGAGGTCAGCGGCGTACGGAGATCGTGCGAAATGTTGGCGATAAACTCCCGGCGCTGGCGATCGCTGTCGGCCAGCTGGTCCCACTGGCGGGTGATTTTGCGCGCCAGCTCGATAAAGCTGTTGCGCAGGATCGCCACTTCATCCTTGGCCGCCGCGTCCGACGGCTGCGCCGCCAGCTGTCTGATAGCGCTGATGCTGTCCTGCTCCAGCCCGGCGACCTCCACCGTCAGCAGTTTTACCGGGCGCGTGACCCAGTACCAGACCAGTAAACCTGCCAGCAGGCCAAACAGCGCGACCCACAGCAATGACCACAGCACCGTGCTCCACAGCGCCTTATGCCAGGCCATTTCCGCCAGGGCGTTTGACTCTTCGCCCTGCAAAATAATGTACAGATAGCCCTTAAGCTCGCCGTCCTGCCGCAGCGGCGTGGCGCTAAAAACCTTTTTATTTTGACTGCGAGGATCGTCGCCCAGGACCGGTATGGCGGTACCGCTCAGGAAGGTCTGAACCGGGGCCAGATCGATTTTTTGCCGCTGAATGTGGCCCGGCGGTGCGGCATCGGCCAGGATATCGCCGTCCGGGGAGACAACGTACAGCTCAACACTCGGATTAAAGGTCATCAGCCGATCGAACAGCGGCTTGAGCGCCGTTCGGTCGACCCTGCCCTGCGCGTTAAGAATCGGTTCACGCAGGACTATCTGCTGTGCCAGCCCGCCCGACAGCCGCTGCACCATCGCGTTGCCGTACTGCGTACTGGTGTAGAGCTGTACCGCACAGGCGACGGTGGCGCAGAGCATCATCAGCAGGATAAATAGCAGCGTCAGGCGCTGGCCCAGGCTAAAGCGGCGCATCATGATTTGGCTCCGCAAATTTATAGCCCTTGCCCCAGACGGTGCGAATTATCTCCGGCTCGGCGGCGTCCTTCTCAATCTTGATGCGCAGGCGGTTGATATGGGTGTTAACCGTATGCTCATAGCCTTCGTGCTGATAGCCCCAGACCTGCTCCAGCAGCGCCAGACGCGAAAAGACCTCGCCGGGATGACGGGCAAAGAAGTACAGCAGCTCGAATTCACGCGGGGTGAGATCCACCACCTGGCCGTGAAGCAGCACGCTGCGCGCCAGCGGATCGATGGTCAGACCGTGGGCCTGAATTTGACCGTCGGTTTGCGCCTGCCCCATCGCCTGCTGGCGGCGGAACAGCGCTTTGATGCGCGCAATCAGTTCCTGCACCGAGAACGGCTTAGCCAGATAATCATCGGCGCCGGTTTCCAGCCCGGTAATGCGGTCGGTCTCGCTGCTGCGGGCGCTGATGATGATCACCGGCAGGTAGCGCGTCATCTGACGGATGCGGCGGCAAATCTCCAGACCGTCAACGCTGGGCAGCATCAGGTCGAGGATCACCGCATCCCACGGCTGTTTTTCAAGACGCAGTAAGGCCTTGCCCCCGTCGGGCTCGTGGGTGATGGCGTAGCCTTCGTCTTCTAAATTGAGTCGCAGAAGCGCCGCGATATCGTGGTCGTCTTCCACCAGCAGGATCTGCTTCATGGGTAAGCCTTTATTCATCTCTTATGACGTAAGCTTACCTGATTTCGAGCGGGGGAAGAGTTCACATTTTGTTTAAGATTTCACGAGCAACGTCAGCACTTCGTAATGCGCGGTATGCGGGAACATATCGAAAAGCTGAACGCGTTCAATGCGGTAGCCCGGCAGGCTGGCGATGTCTTTCGCCATGGTCTGGGCTTTACAGCTGGAATAGACGATGTACTCGGGTGCCATCTGGCTCAGGTAGTCGCACAGCGCCTTGCCGATGCCGCGGCGCGGCGGGTTGACCAGCACCAGCTCCGGCACGTTGCCCTGGCCGGTCGCAAACTGCGTGGAATCCAGCGCCTGGAAGTGCAGATTCGTTAACCCCAGCCCGGCGGCGGACTGTTTCGCGCAGGCAATCGCTTCGGCAGAGATCTCAATGCCGGTGAGCTGCATCTCTGGCGTGGCGCAGTGCAGACCAAAGCCGCCCACGCCGCAGAAGAGATCCCACATATGATGGACGTTTAACGCACGAACCCAGTCGCGGGCGGTGGCGTACAGGCTGCTTGCCACGGTCGGGTTGGTCTGGAAGAAGCTTTGCGGGCGGATCCACAGCGGCACGCCGTTGAAGCTTTCGGCCAGCGCGTGCTGGTCGGTGAAGAAAATCTCTTTCTCCCCTTCCATGATCGCCATATGCACCGGCTGAATATTTGCGGTAATGACCTTCAGCTGCGGCAGCTGTTCCTGCAACCACGGCAGCGCCGCGCGCAGCTGCTCCAGCTTGGCTTCCGAGCGCAGCACGAAGCGCAGCATCATGCCGCCGTCGAGTTGGCTTTCCGTCAGCAGAAGGTATTTCAGCTCGCCGCGCCTGCGGGCGACGCTGTAAGGCGTTAATCCTGCACGCGCGATAAACGGTTTCAGCGCGGCAAAGACGGGTTCAAACGAGGCGGGATACAGCGGGCAGCCGGTCAGGTCTTCCGGTGTGCCGTCGCGGTGCAGCATTCCCAGCAGCGGTTTTTCAACGCTGCCGCTGACCACCATTTTGGCCTTATTACGAAAGCCCAGCTCCGGGCCACTGACGGGTGCGCACCACTCGCCCACCGCGTGTGCTGCCAGCAGCTGTTGCAGGTCGGCCATTTTGGCGGTGAGTTGTTGAGAGACCGGCTGTTCTATCCACTGACAGGAGCGGCAGCGTCCGGCGTCATAGAGTGCGCACTGCATATGAAAACCTTAAGAATCACGAGGGCTGCGATTATACACATTATTGCAGGCGGAAGAACCGCCGGCTTGAGGCCGGAACGAAGAGTAGACAGAGCACCAGCATATCCGGAAGTTTTTGCATAAACAGCGCGCGCAGGATCTCGCGTTTGGATTCCCCGGCAATGCTGAACAGCTCCGGGTAACCGTATCCCAGCGAGGCGGCCCACAGATAGCTGGCGGCGGTAATTTGCGTCAGCAGATAGACCCAGCGCGCCCAGTTGCGCCCTTTGACCAGCGAAAACGCGCAGTAGATCTCGATAAACACCAGCACCAGGCTGCTCAAAAAGACCAGCGTCAGATTCCACGTCTGCACGCTGCGGTGAATGAATTCACCGATGCCGCGCACGCCCAGGGTGTTCAGAATCATTAGCACGTCCAGGCAGCGGATCATAATAATGGCGAGCGCCGCCACCTGAACCAGAGCAGGTACGTTAGGACGCGCGTGCGTAGTACGTGATTTTTTTAATAATCCCAATGTTTTACTTCCCTGAAAAACAGTGCCGCGTCATGCGCGGCACTTCACTGGAAATTTTAAATCCTTCAGCCGCGTCTTGCACGCTGGATATCGCGCACGCGCTGTTTTTCCGCGCGCGCCATCAAATACCAGGCGATAAATCCGACAATTCCGACCACGCCGAGGATGATGGAAGCCAGGGCGTTGATCTCCGGGTTGACTCCCATGCGCACGCTGGAGAAGACCAGCATAGGCAGCGTCGTCGCGCCCGGTCCGGAGACAAAGCTGGCGATAACCAGATCGTCCAGCGACAGCGTAAACGCCAGCAGCCAGCCGGAGATCACCGCCGGCATAATCATCGGCAGGGTAATGATGAAAAAGACCTTCAGCGGCGTCGCGCCAAGATCCATCGCCGCCTCTTCAATGGAGCGATCCAGCTCGCGCATGCGCGAGGAGATTACAACCGCCACGTAGGCCGTACAGAAGGTGACGTGCGCCAGCCAGATGGTGAGCATGCCGCGATCCGCCGGCCAGCCGATGGCGTGCGCCAGGGCCACGAACAGCAACAGCAGCGCGAGACCGGTGATCACGTCCGGCATGACCAGCGGCGCGGTGATCATAAAGGCGAACCCGTTTGAGCCACGAAAACGCCCGAATCGCACCATCACCAGCGCGGCGATCGTGCCCAGCACCGACGCCATTGTCGCCGCAAGGGCAGCAATGGTCAGACTCAGCCCCACCGCGCTCATCATCGCATCGTCGTGGAACAGCTCGCTGTACCAGCGCGTCGACCAGCCCGCCCAGACCGTTACCAGCTTAGAGCTGTTGAACGAGTAGATCACCAGCATCAGCATCGGCGCATACAGGAAGGTAAAGCCGATAACGAGGATCGCAATTCGCCACGGGGAGCGCACTACCGGTAAGTTGTTCATCCGTGATCTCCCATCTGTTTCTGCTGATGCTTGTGGAACCACATAATCGGCACGATCAGCAGCAGGAGCATCACGATCGCCACCGCCGAGGCCACCGGCCAGTCGCGGTTATTGAAGAACTCCTGCCACAGCACGCGGCCAATCATGATGCTGTCAGGGCCGCCGAGCAGTTCCGGGATCACAAACTCCCCTACCGCCGGGATAAAGACCAGCATTGACCCGGCGATAATGCCGCCTTTGGTCAGCGGAACAATGACGCTGAAGAAGGTTTTTAACGGACGGGCGCCGAGATCGAGCGACGCTTCCACCAGCGAGTAATCAATGCGCGTAAGCGCCGTATAGATCGGCAGCACCATGAACGGCAGATAGGCGTACACAATGCCGATATAGACCGCGAGGTTGGTGTGCAGGATCGTCAGAGGCTGATCGATAACCCCGAGCCACATGAGAAAGTTATTCAGCACGCCGTTGTTTTTCAGGATCCCCATCCAGGCGTAAACGCGGATCAGGAACGAGGTCCACGACGGCAGGATCACCAGCAGCAGCAGGATGTTGCGCGTCGACGGTTTGCTGTGCGCCACCGCCCACGCCAGCGGGTAGCCCATCACCAGACAGCAGAGCGTCGAGATCGCCGCCACCTGCAGCGACTGCAGATAGGCTTCGAAATAGAGCGGATCGTCGGTGAGCTGCAGGAAGTTGCCGAGATTAAGCGTCAGCGTCAGCTGCCCGTCGGCCCAGTCCAGCAGGTTGGTGTAAGGCGGGATCGCCCGCGCCATTTCCGCCAGGCTTATCTTGAAAACAATCAGGAACGGCAGCAGGAACAGCAGGATCAGCCACACATACGGCATGGCAATCACCAGCTTGCGGCCGTGGTTCATCTGCAAGCGCGTTAGCCACTGGGCAAAACCGCCCGGCTTTTCTGCGCGAGCTGGAGGTTCAAGTGCACTCATTTGCCGCTCCTTATACCGTCAGCACGACGCAACTGTCAGCATCCCAGCACAGGCGCACTTCGTCACCCCATGTTGGCTGCCCCTTGCGGTAGCGATGTTCGTTCTGTAGCTGCGCGCTGAGCATCTGCCCGCTTTTCAGCCGCACGTGGTAGATAGACAGATCGCCCAGGTAGGCAATGTGCACCACTTCGCCCACGGCAAAATTATAGCCATCGGCAGGCGGATCCTCACAGAGCATGATCTTCTCCGGACGCAGCGCGACGTAGACCGGCACGTTATCCACCACGGAGTTATCCGGATCGACCTTAAGCGGATGCTGCAGCCCCGGCGATTCGATGACCAGGCCATCCTCCTGACGATCTTTCAGCAGCCCTTCGAAGACGTTGACCGAGCCGATAAACTCCGCGCTGTAGCGGGTGGTCGGGTGCTCATAAATCTCTTCCGGCTCGCCAATCTGCACGAACTTCCCGCGGTTCATGATCGCGATGCGTCCGGCCATGGTCATCGCTTCTTCCTGGTCGTGGGTCACCATCACGCAGGTCACCCCCACGCGCTCGAGGATATCCACCACTTCGAGCTGCATACGGTCGCGCAGTTTTTTATCCAGAGCGCCCATCGGCTCATCGAGCAACAATAATTTCGGGCGTTTTGCCAGACTGCGGGCCAGGGCCACGCGCTGGCGCTGGCCGCCGGAGAGCTGGTGCGGCTTACGCTTCGCGAACTCCTGCATGTGCACCAGGCTCAGCATCTCGGCCACGCGCGCGGTAATTTCGGCCTTCGGCAGCTTGTCCTGCTTTAGGCCAAAGGCGATGTTCTGCTCCACCGTCATGTGCGGAAAGAGCGCGTAGGACTGGAACATCATGTTAATCGGGCGCTGATACGGTGGCACGCTGGAGAGATCCACACCATCGAGCATGATTTGCCCGGCGGTGGGCTGTTCAAAACCGGCCAGCATACGCAGCAGGGTCGATTTACCGCAGCCAGAAGCCCCCAGAAGGGCAAAAATTTCGCCTTTATAGATAGTCAGGCTGACGTCGTCCACGGCATGCTGGCCATCGAAAGATTTGGTGAGGTTACGAATTTCAAGAAGCGGGGTCAGCGCTTTACGGACTTTCGCCTGCGGGCGGGGGATCGCGTCATTCACGGGGTGTTCTCCGGCATAGATCAGTACTGGTGCAAACGCACCGTCAGGGTGCGCATCGCCGGGCGGCGCTAACGCTTGCCCGGCCTACGGGTTGTACAGGCCCGGTAGGCGACAGCGCCACCGGGCAACAATACCCAACGCCGTTATTTACCGCTTTTCACCTTGGTCCACGCGCGGGTACGCACGCGGTCAATTTTTGGATCCTGAACTTTCAGGGTGAAGAGCTTGGCGAACACATCCGCTGGCGGATAGATAGCCGGGTTGTTACGGATTTCTTCGCTTACCAGCGGCACGGAGGCCTTGTTACCGTTCGCGTAGTAAACGTGGTCGCTGATGTGGGCGATCACCTCAGGACGCATCAGGTAGTTGAGGAACTGATAGGCTTCGTCTTTGTTCTTCGCATCAGCCGGCATCGCGAAGACGTCGAAGAAGGCCAGCGCCCCCTCTTTCGGAATGAAGTAAGAGACGTTCACGCCGTTTTTCGCCTCTTTCGCGCGGTTAGCCGCCTGCCACACGTCCCCTGCCCAGCCGATCGCGACGCAGATATCGCCGTTCGCCAGGTCATTAATGTACTGAGACGAGTGGAAGTAACGAATGTTTGGACGCAGCTTCAGCAGCAGATCGGTCGCCGGGCCGGTGTAATCATCGGCTTTACTGCTGTTCGGGTCTTTGCCCAGGTAGTTCAGCACGGTGGCGAAAATCTCTTCCGGCGCATCGAGGAAGGAGACGCCGCAGCTTTTCAGCTTCTCCAGGTTTTCCGGCTTCAGCACCACGTCCCAGCTGTCCAGCTTGACGTCCGGCCCCAGCACCGCTTTGACTTTATCCACGTTGTAGCCGATACCGGTGGTCGCCCACAGGTAAGGCATGGCGTATTTGTTGTCCGGGTCATGCTTCGCCACCAGCTTCAGCACTTCCGGATCGAGGTTTTTCCAGTTCGGTAACTTGCTCTTGTCCAGCGGCTGGAAGACGCCTGCCGTCAGCTGGCGCTCGAGGAAGCTTGCGGAAGGCACCACGAGATCAAACCCGGTGCTGCCCGCCATCAGTTTTCCTTCCAGCACTTCGTTGGAATCGAACACGTCGTAGACCACTTTAATGCCGGTCTCTTTTTCAAAATTCGCCACCGTGTCCGGCGCGATATAGTCAGACCAGTTGTAAACGTGCAGCGTTTTTTGTTCCGCAGCGAGCGTGCCGGCAGAGACGGCCATCAGAGCACCCGCAACCAGACCCGATAACCATTTTTTATTCAAGGCGATCATATCTTTATTCCTTCTGAAAGCTCGTTAACAAACGAACTAAAACTGTGCAATCTGAAGATATGCAATAATCATGCATAGTTTGTCGCTCTGCCCAAAATAAAAAGAAACCTCTTTACCCGGCAGCTTCCGCTCGCTTTTTTAAGCATCGCAAGAATAACTGTAGCCCGTGTCTCCGGCTATAGCCCAGACGAAAAAACGCCTTTTATCAATTTTTTATGCAGGTTATGTCTACGTGATAAGCCGAAACGGCCTTCAGGGAGGTGAAAAATTCTTTAAAGAAAGGTTAAAAGCAGCAGAAAAAATGGCCTTCTGCAGCCGCTACGGCAGCGACTGCGCAAAAGTCAGACAGGTTCAGTGAAGAAAATTGGGAGATGCATCATTATTCTCTGCATCATCTTCCGCGCTATACAGCAGATGGTGTGCATTGGCTTCCATCATGACCATGGAAATTTGCTCTTCGCTCAAGCGCATAAACCAGGAGAACTGCTTGAACGACAGCCCGGCACCGGAGAATAAAGACTGGCAAACGACCAGTTTTGGCAGATTATCATCCTGTATGTCGAGAAATGCTTTCACCGTCAAAGAACTGGCGTTGATCGCTGACAGGTCGGAGGCCAGCGCCAGCAGCGCGGAGGGCTTCACTTCGGCCAGCGCGGAGAAAAGGATCACGTCGTTAATGAGATCGATTTTGGCATCGAAAATGCCGTCGAAATTCTGCATATGAGGCAGATGCAGCGCCTGGCAGGAATCGCATTCGAAGAACGTAATTCCGGCATCATCAAGCCATTGACGTAACGTATCCAGTGTAGGTACGACCTGTAAATCCATCGCTGTGCAGCCTCTTAATTAAAAACTTCGCATATACCCGTCATACTTCAAGTTGCATGTGCGTTGGCTGCGCTCGTTCACCCCAGTCACTTACTAATGTAAGCTCCAGGGGATTCACTCCCTTGCCGCCTTCCTGCAACTCGAATTATTTAGGGTATAGATTACGCAAAAAGTGCGTTCAATACCATTTAACCGCCCGTTTTCAGACAGTAGCCTGGCGTGGCATGACGCTCGATCCATGCGATCATTTTACCTGCAATATCGACACCTGTGGTTTTTTCTACGCCTTCCAGCCCCGGCGAAGCGTTCACCTCCATGACCAGCGGCCCGCGCGTCGCCCGCAGAAGGTCTACGCCCGCCACGTCCAGCCCCAGGGTTTGCGCCGCTTTGACGGCAATTTCCCGTTCGCGATCGCTAATATCAGCTACCCGCGCCACGCCGCCGCGGTGAAGGTTAGAGCGGAAATCGCCCTCTTTCGCCTGGCGCTCAATGGCCGCCACCACTTCATTGCCGACCACGAAGCAGCGAATATCGCGCCCTTTCGCCTCTTCGATGTACTCCTGCACCAGGATGTGCGCATTGAGACCCCGAAAGGCATCAATCACGCTCTCCGCCGCCTGACGCGTTTCAGCCAGCACCACGCCAATGCCCTGCGTGCCTTCCACCAGCTTGATGACCAAAGGCGCGCCGCCCACCATGTCGATAAGATCGCTGGTGTCGTCCGGTGAATGGGCAATCCCCGTGACGGGGAGATCGATCCCCTGACGGGCGAGGAGCTGCAGCGAGCGCAGCTTGTCGCGGGCGCGCGAAATGGCGACGGATTCGTTGAGCGGATAGCTGCCCAACATCTCGAACTGGCGCAGCGCGGCGGTGCCGTAATAGGTGATCTGGGAGCCGATGCGGGGGATCACCGCATCAAAGTGCGGCAGCTTGCGGCCTTTGTAGTGAATCGACGAGGCGGCCGGGTCAATGTTCATATAGCAGGACATCGGGTCGAGGATCTCAACCTGATGCCCGCGTTTCGCCGCCGCATCTCGCAGGCGCTTACATGAATAGAGCGTTCCATCCCGGGACAATATGGCAATTTTCACCCTGCACCTCTCTGAAGACATGGAAAAAGCCTGCATATCATATACGCAGGCAGGCGCAGGCGGAATGGACTATCGCGTCGCCCAGCCCTGTTTGTGCAGGTAATCAAGAATAAACGGGCGGTTTTCTTTAATGATGGTGCGACGAATATGGTCAGTCCAGGTATCGCGACGGTTATTGCTGCCGCGCGTCAGGTAGTAGTTCGCCAGCTCTTCATCATATTGATTCAGGACGTCCTGATCGACCGGCTGGTAGTGGTTTTCGTGCACCAGCATGGCGGCAGGAATACGCGGCTTCAGATCCGGGTTATCCGCAGGCCAGCCGAGGCACAGGCCGAACAGCGGCAGGACGTGTTTTGGCAGCTTCAGCAGCTCGGTCACGCTTTCAATGTTGTTACGCAGGCCGCCGATGTAGACGCCACCTAATCCCAGCGACTCCGCCGCCGTAAAGGCGTTTTGCGCCATCAGCGCGGTATCCACCACGCCCAGCAGCAGCTGTTCGGCCAGCCCCAGCTCGGCCTCAGGGCAGATCTGCAGGTGGCGGTTAAAGTCGGCGCAGAACACCCAGAACTCCGCGGCCTGGGCCACATGCTTCTGTCCGCCGGTCAGCGCGACCAGCTGTTCACGCATGGCCGGGTCGGTAATGCGGATAATCGAGCTGCACTGCAGAAAGCTGGAGCTGGAGGTCGCCCTGGCGCTGTTAATAATCGCTTCGCGCTGCGCCTCGGTAATCGGCTCGTCGGTGAAGTGGCGAATGGAACGGTGGGATGTGAGCAGGTCTATGGTTGGCGTCATCTTGTCTCTCTTTGTCTTGCTTAAACCTTATGGCAGCCAGTATAGGCAATGATTTGCGCGGTGTAATTGGCGAAACATAGCCTTACTGTATCAAAGCGACAGGCGAAACCTTCTTTAATGGCGGCAGGTTATCGGGCACTATATGTCCTATTCGCCGTCAGGCTTGTTTTTTGAGGAGAGAGAAATGTTTGCAGTAATTTTTGGTCGTCCAGGGTGCCCTTACTGTGTGCGCGCGAAAGAGCTGGCTGAGAAACTGACCGAAGAGCGCGATGACTTCAACTTCCGCTACGTGGACATCCACGCGGAAGGCATCACCAAAGCGGATCTCGAAAAAACCGTCGGTAAGCCGGTTGAAACCGTACCGCAGATCTTCCTCGATCAGAAACACATCGGCGGTTGCACTGACTTTGAAGCTTACGCCAAAGAGCATCTGGGCCTGTTTGCCGCCCAGTAATGCGAAGACGCCCTCACCCGGAGGGCGTTTTTATTTGTGGTGCCGTCGATGCTTAATCAGGCTGCATACAAACAAATAGCACAGCGCGCCGAGGGCGCACCAGAAGACGCCGCTCAGCAACCACGCCATCTCCTGCCAGAAACTTCGCGTTGATACATACAGCATGCGCATCAGCAGCAGACACAGCGGTGCCGCCAGCATTGCGCCAATAAGCGGCTTGACCACCTCCCCTTTACGGGAAAGAAAACTGGCTGCCGCTCCCGGCAGGGTAAAAAAGAGCAGCCCCAGCTCCGGGTGTCCGGCAGCCCTGAATGCCCCCTTCACATTAAAAGCGAGCGACATGCACACGACGGTAAACAGCAAAAAGCAGCTGATCACCCCCGCCCAGTTTCGTTTAATGTTCAAACTATCCTCCTGACTTATCTCTATCAAATACACCTTCGTCGGGTAGACGCCCAGTCAGATAAAGCAATGCGGCAATCCTTGCCAAAGTACGCACAGGGTGATGCGATAATAGGTAGCTGTCAGTAGCTAATACGATTAAACTATCGGCCAGCTAATGTTTTAGGGAATAAATTAGGTAACAGGGAGGGTTGAACACGTTCCCTGGCTCAGAAAACAGTAGCCCAAATAGTCCTTTCATTCAACAACTTACTGGTAAACAAGAAGTTAGCCTCCGTGAATATAAACGTCGCAGACTTGTTAAATGGGAATTACATCCTGTTATTATTTGTGGTACTGGCGCTGGGCCTCTGCCTGGGTAAATTGCGCCTGGGTTCAGTTCAACTTGGTAATTCCATTGGCGTTTTAGTCGTCTCCTTATTATTAGGCCAGCAGCACTTCAGCATTAACACGGACGCGCTCAACTTAGGCTTTATGCTGTTTATTTTTTGTGTTGGCGTGGAAGCGGGACCGAACTTTTTTTCAATTTTCTTCCGCGACGGCAAAAATTATCTGATGCTGGCGCTGGTGATGGTCGGCAGCGCGCTGCTGATCGCGTTAGGACTGGGTAAACTGTTTGGCTGGGATATCGGGTTAACGGCCGGTATGCTGGCAGGCTCCATGACCTCCACCCCCGTGCTCGTGGGTGCCGGTGATACCCTGCGCCATTCCGGCATGGCCGGCGCGCAGCTTTCTACCGCCCTCGACCACCTGAGCCTGGGCTATGCCCTGACCTATCTCATTGGTCTGGTGAGCCTGATCGTCGGCGCGCGCTACCTGCCAAAACTTCAGCACCAGGATCTGCAGACCAGCGCCCAGCAAATCGCGCGCGAGCGCGGTCTCGATACCGATTCCAAACGTAAAGTCTATCTCCCGGTGATCCGCGCCTATCGCGTCGGTCCAGAGCTGGTGGCATGGGCTGACGGCAAAAACCTGCGCGAGCTGGGGATTTACCGCCAGACGGGCTGCTATATCGAACGTATCCGCCGCAACGGCATTCTGGCGAACCCGGACGGCGACGCGGTGCTGCAGATGGGCGACGACATCGCGCTGGTGGGTTATCCGGACGCCCACGCCCGTCTCGACCCGAGCTTCCGTAACGGCAAAGAGGTGTTCGATCGCGATCTGCTCGACATGCGTATCGTCACCGAAGAGATCGTGGTGAAAAACCATAACGCCGTTGGCCGCCGTCTGGCACAGCTGAAGCTGACCGACCACGGCTGCTTCCTCAACCGCGTGATCCGCAGCCAGATTGAGATGCCTATCGACGATAACGTCGTGCTCAACAAAGGCGACGTTCTGCAGGTCAGCGGCGACGCGCGACGCGTGAAAACCGTTGCCGACCGCATCGGCTTTATCTCCATTCACAGCCAGGTCACCGACCTGCTGGCCTTCTGCGCCTTCTTTATCGTTGGCCTGATGATCGGGATGATCACCTTCCAGTTCAGCAACTTTAGCTTCGGCATCGGTAACGCCGCCGGGCTGCTGTTTGCCGGGATCATGCTGGGCTTCCTGCGAGCCAACCACCCGACCTTCGGCTACATTCCGCAGGGCGCGCTGAACATGGTGAAAGAGTTCGGTCTGATGGTCTTTATGGCAGGCGTCGGCTTAAGCGCGGGAAGCGGTATCGGCCACAGCCTGGGCGCCGTTGGCTGGCAGATGCTGGTTTCCGGACTTATCGTTAGCCTGGTGCCGGTGGTGATCTGCTTCCTGTTCGGCGCCTACGTGCTGCGCATGAACCGCGCCCTGCTCTTCGGGGCAATGATGGGCGCGCGTACCTGTGCGCCGGCCATGGAAATCATCAGCGATACCGCGCGCAGCAACATCCCGGCGCTGGGGTATGCGGGCACGTACGCTATCGCTAACGTGCTGCTCACGCTGGCGGGTACGCTGATCATCATCATCTGGCCTGGACTCGGATAACTCCTAAGTTTGCGCGCGGGGAAAATTATTTTCGTTACGCGCAGAACTTTTTTATCAGGGGGCAGTCATAACTAGTGCCACTGCTTTTCTTTGATGTCCCCAATTTGTGGAGCCCATCAACCCCGCCGTTTTGGTTCAAGGTTGATGGGTTTTTTGTTGCCTGAAATTCCCGTACCGCTCATCTCCGCTTCTATCCTGCAATCAAAACATATATGATTAAACATATATAAATCATTCCACCTGCAGGAACGCCCATGCTCCACCCACTCCAGCTCTTCAAAACTCTCTCCGACGAAACGCGGCTCGCCATCGTCATGCTGCTCCGCGAAGCGGGCGAGCTGTGCGTATGCGATCTCTGCTCCGCAACCACCGAGTCGCAGCCTAAAGTCTCCCGCCACATGGCGTTGCTGCGCGAGTCCGGGCTGGTTATCGACCGTCGCGAGGGGAAGTGGGTCTATTACCGTTTGTCTCCCAACATGCCTGCATGGGCGGCAACCGTTATCGACAACAGCTGGAACTGCCTGCGGGACGAGACGCGCATGAAGCTTAAAAACCGACTCTCAGGCTCGTGCTAGGCAAAACACATTCACAAAAACAGATATAACGGAGTAGAAGATGTTTCTGGCAGGGGCTATTTTTCTGTTTACGCTGGTACTGGTCATCTGGCAGCCCAAAGGGCTCAGTATCGGCTGGAGCGCCAGCATTGGCGCCGTGCTGGCGCTGGCCAGCGGCGTGATTCACATTAACGATATACCTGTGGTGTGGAATATCGTCTGGAACGCCACGGCAACGTTCATTGCCGTCATCATCATCAGCCTGCTGCTGGATGAGTCCGGCTTTTTCGAGTGGGCGGCGCTGCACGTTGCCCGCTGGGGGAACGGTCGCGGGCGATTGCTGTTTACGTATATCGTGCTGCTGGGCGCAGCCGTGGCGGCGCTGTTTGCCAATGACGGTGCGGCGCTGATCCTGACCCCTATCGTCATCGCCATGCTTCTGGCGCTGGGGTTCAGCAAGCAGGCCACGCTGGCGTTTGTGATGGCAGCAGGTTTTATCGCCGACACCGCCAGCCTGCCGCTGATTGTGTCAAACCTGGTCAACATCGTGTCGGCA
The DNA here is from genome assembly GCF_014930495.1 of Enterobacter cloacae complex sp. S3. NCBI lineage: Bacteria > Pseudomonadati > Pseudomonadota > Gammaproteobacteria > Enterobacterales > Enterobacteriaceae > Enterobacter > Enterobacter cloacae complex sp. S3. The sequence continues at coordinate 282,255 of NZ_JADBRD010000028.1, forward strand.
GACTTCTTTAAGCTGGGGTTCAGCGAGTACGCCTCGGTGATGATCCCGGTAGATATCGCCGCGATTGCCGCAACGCTGGTGATGCTGCATCTGTTCTTTCGCAAGGAAATCCCCCCGGAATATGACCTTGCAAAACTCCGCGAGCCCGCGCGGGCCATTCACGACCTCCCGACGTTCAGAACGGGCTGGATCGTCCTGCTGCTGCTTCTCGTCGGTTTCTTTGTGCTTGAACCTCTCGGCATTCCGGTCAGCGCCATCGCGACCGTCGGCGCGCTGATTTTATTCGCTGTCGCAAAACGCGGACATGCGATAAACACCGGAAAAGTGCTGCGCGGCGCGCCGTGGCAGATCGTTATCTTTTCGCTGGGGATGTATCTGGTGGTGTATGGCCTGCGCAATGCCGGGCTGACGGACTCTCTCACAGGCGTACTGGATAGCCTGGCCGGACACGGGCTGTGGGCCACCACGCTGGGAACCGGGTTCATCACCGCGTTTCTGTCATCCATAATGAACAATATGCCCACGGTGCTGATTGGCGCGCTCTCCATCGAGGGCAGTACAGCGACAGGACTAATCAAGGAAGCGATGATTTACGCCAACGTGATTGGCTGCGATCTGGGGCCGAAAATCACGCCTATCGGCAGCCTCGCCACCCTGCTCTGGCTCCACGTGCTGGCGCAGAAAAACATGACGATCACCTGGGGCTACTATTTCCGGACGGGCATCGTTATGACGCTGCCGGTCCTGTTTGTGACGCTCGCCGCGCTGGCGCTACGTCTCTCCTTCACACTGTAATGAGCCACTGATATGAGCCACATCACCATTTATCACAACCCGGCCTGCGGAACCTCGCGCAACACGCTGGAGATGATCCGCAACAGCGGCACGGAGCCAGAGATTATCCTTTATCTGGAAACCCCGCCGTCGCGCGATAAGCTGACCACCCTGATTGCCGAGATGGGCATTTCAGTGCGGGATCTGCTGCGTAAAAACGTGGAGCCCTATGAACAGCTCGGCTTTGCCGACGATAAGTTCACCGACGACCAGCTTATTGATTTTATGCTGCAGCACCCGATCCTGATTAATCGTCCGATCGTGGTGACGCCGCTGGGTACCCGCCTGTGCCGACCGTCTGAAGTCGTCCTCGACATCCTGCCGGATGCGCAGAAAGGGGCGTTTACGAAAGAGGATGGCGAAGCCGTCGTGGACGCCAGCGGCAAAAAAATCTCGCCAAAGTAACCCGTTGATAATGGCTCAGTAAGGCCTTCCAGCCGCATACCCCACCCATCTGCCAGGTTGCATCAGCCGAAACCCGGCACATACTTCTGAGGGTTAATCCTGGTGAGGGTATGCAGCTATGGGCTTTAAGAACAAAACCGCCGTTATCTTTGGCGGAAGCGGCGTCATCGGCAGTTCAGTGGCGCACGCTCTGGCGCGTGAAGGGGCGGATGTGTACTTCGCCGCACGCGACCACGCCAGGCTGGAGCAGGTCGCCAGCAGCATTCGCGCCGCGGGCGGTTCTGCCAGCACGTTTGTTTTCGATGCGCTCGAGGAGTCCTCGCTGCTCCCCGACCTTGCCCGCATTGATATCGTCGTCAACGCCACGGGCTTTATGCACGATCAGGGCAAACGCCTTGAGGCGTTAACGCTTGATGAGTTCAGGCAGGGTTTTGATCCCTTCCTGGCTGCCTACTTTAACATTGCGAAAGCCGTGTCGCCCCGCATGGGCGGCGAGCATGGTGGAGTCATTATTACCGTCGTCGCGCCTGCCGCGAACATGACGATCGCGGGCCACCTCGGGCATATCGTCGGCTGCGCGGGAACGGAAGCCTTGACCCGGGCGCTGGCGGCGGAACTGGGGACAAAAAATATTCGCGTGCTGTGCGTGCGTTCGCACGCGATAGCAGACGCGGTGCAGGCGGGTTCGTATGTGGGAGCCATTTTCGCCGCCAGGGCGCAGACGATGGGGATTACGGTTGAGCAGTTTCTCAGCGGTGCCGCGCAAAGCACCCTGACGCGTCGCCTGCCGACGCTGGCACAGGTGGCAGACACGATTACGTTTCTGGCCTCAGATGCGGCAGGCGCTATGACGGGAACCACCGTCAATATGACCGCGGGCGCAACCTAGCGGCCACCCTCGCCCGCAATTCTCCCCACCATCGCCCGGATCTCTTCGCGCGTTAACGGCGCCCGGTCGGTGACATAGTGCAGCGTCATCCCTTCGATAAACGCGTCCAGGGCGCGGGTGGTAACCGGGTCGAACCACTGCTCCAGCGTGGTCTGGCTCATTTTCATCCAGTCCTGCATCACCGTTTTGAGCGCCGCGCTGCGGTGCATAAAGGCGTAGAGCTGATACATCAGCGCCATGTTGTGCGGCGTGGTCACCTGCGAGCTGTGGATCAGGGTGGTGATGGATTCGCACGCCATTTCCGGCCCGGTGACGCCGGCGAAGAAATCCCGGTACTGCTGCGACATCTGCCGGGTAAACCACGTGAAGGCCTCCTCCAGCAGCGGCTCCATGCCGTCGAAATAGTAGGTCATCGACCCCAGCGGCACGCCCGCGCAGGTGGCGATTTTACGGTGCGTGACGGCGTGAATGCCGTGCTCGGCAATGGTATCGAGCGTTGCCTGCAGGATCTTCTCCCGGCGATGCGGATCGTTCGGTGGTCTGCTCATAAATTCCTCACGTGGTTTGTGTACAAATGTACACAAACTTGCTAGTGTTGTCGCTATTGTTGTACTTCTGGTGCTACCCCAATGACGAAGACCTCTCCCCGTAAAGCCCTGCAGCGACGCCTGTGGGCGCTGTTTATGTTCTTCTTTATTCCCGGCCTGCTGATGGCCTCCTGGGCCACGCGCACCCCCGCCATTCGCGATATTTTGTCCGTTTCTACCGCCGAGATGGGCATCGTGCTGTTCGGCCTGTCGATAGGCTCCATGAGCGGCATCCTCTGCTCCGCGTGGCTGGTAAAGCGCTTTGGTACGCGAGCGGTGATCCGCACCACCATGTGCTTTGCCGTGTTCGGGATGGGCATATTAAGCGTGGCGCTGTGGTTTGCCTCGCCGGTGCTGTTCGCCCTGGGCCTGACGGTATTTGGCGGCAGCTTCGGTTCGGCGGAAGTTGCCATCAACGTGGAAGGGGCGGCGGTCGAACGTGAGATGAATAAAACCGTGCTGCCGATGATGCACGGTTTTTACAGCCTCGGCACGCTGGCCGGTGCGGGCGTGGGGATGGCGCTGACGGCCACCGGCGTAAGCGCGAATCTGCATATCCTGCTGGCGGCGCTGGTGTGCATCATTCCGATCCTGACCGGCATCCGGGCCATCCCGGACGGCACCGGTAAAAACTCCGCTGACGAACAGCACTCGGCTGAAAAAGGGCTGCCCTTCTACCGCGACTTCCAGCTGATGCTGATCGGCGTGGTGGTGCTGGCGATGGCGTTCGCGGAAGGTTCCGCCAACGACTGGCTGCCGCTGCTGATGGTGGACGGTCACGGCTTTAGCCCGACCTCCGGCTCGCTGATTTACGCCGGGTTTACGCTGGGGATGACCGTCGGGCGCTTCACCGGCGGCTGGTTTATCGACCGCTATAGCCGCGTGGCGGTGGTGCGCGCCAGCGCCCTGCTCGGCGGCCTGGGTATCGCGATGATCATCTTTGTGGACGTGGACTGGATTGCGGGCGTTTCCGTGATCCTCTGGGGACTGGGGGCATCACTTGGCTTCCCGCTGACCATTTCCGCCGCCAGCGACACCGGCCCGGATGCCCCGACGCGCGTCAGCGTGGTGGCGACCACGGGCTATCTCGCCTTCCTGGTCGGGCCGCCGCTGCTCGGCTTCCTCGGCGAGCACTACGGGCTGCGCAGCGCCATGCTGGTGGTGTTAGGGTTGGTCATCATCGCCGCGCTGGTGGCGCGCGCGGTGGCAAAGCCGGAAACGAATCAAACGACACTGGAGAAGGGATATGAGCGTTAAACTGATCGCCGTCGACATGGATGGTACTTTTCTGAGCGATGCCAAGACCTATAATCGGCCGCGCTTTCTGGCGCAGTACGCCCGCATGAAGGCGCAAGGAATCCGCTTCGTGGTCGCCAGCGGCAACCAGTATTACCAGCTGATCTCCTTTTTCCCGGAGATTGCGCATGAGATTGCGTTCGTCGCCGAAAACGGCGGCTGGGTCGTGAGCGAAGGTGAAGATGTCTTTAACGGCGAACTGTCGAAAGCCCATTTCGAGACCGTCGCGAACGTGCTAAACGAGGTTCCGGGCATTGAGATCATCGCCTGCGGGAAAAGCAGCGCGTACACGCTGAAATGCTATGACGAGGGCTTTAAGGATATCGCGGCGAAGTATTACCACCGCCTCGAAATGGTCAGCGATTTCGATAACCTGAACGATATTTTCTTCAAGTTCGGGCTTAACGTCTCTGACGATGAAATTCCGCGGATTCAGGCGCTGCTGCATGAAAAGCTGAGCGACATCATGGTGCCCGTCACCACCGGTCACGGCAGTATCGATCTGATTATCCCCGGCGTGCATAAAGCTAACGGCCTGCGGATCCTGCAAAAGCGCTGGGGCATAGACGACAGCGAAGTGGTGGCCTTCGGCGACAGCGGCAACGACGTGGAGATGCTGCGCCAGTCCGGGTTCAGCTTTGCGATGGCGAATGCCAGACCGCACATCAAAGAGGCGGCGCGTTTTGAAGCGCCGCACAATAACGATGAAGGCGTTTTAAACGTGATTGAGAAGGTGTTGAACGGGGAGGCACCGTTTAATTGACCGCGTGCGGTCTGGCGCCCTCGCCCCTCACCCTGGCCCTCTCCCCAAAGGGGAGAGGGAAAAAAGATTATGGTTGCAGGGCGTTCCCGACGCGTTTGTCTTTCAGGAACACCACCATCAGTCCAACCCACAGCACGCCGTTGGCGAGGTTAAACAGGCTGAACAGCCCGTTGCCGCCCATCGCGTAGGCATGCTTGCTCACTTCAATACCGACGGTAAAAATCAGCATCTGCAGCATTCCCATCGCCGCTGACACCGTGCCTTTACTCATCTCGCTGGCAAACAGCGTCAGGCGCACCAGCCCGGCGTTGGCCACGCCAATCCCGAAGGCATAGAGGCTGAGCCCCGCCGTCATCCACAGGTAGGCGTGGGATGACGCGACGGTCGCCACCGCAGCCAGAATCAGCCCTGCCGCAATCGGCCAGCCGCCCATGATAATCAGTGAACGCACGGTGCGGCGTGACGTCAGGCGTGCCAGCACCAGGTTCCCGATAATCAGCGCGCCAAAGATCGGCACCTGCAGCAGGCCATACTCGTAGCTGCTGAGCTTTTCACCGCTGATGATAATGACCGGCGACTGCGCGATCCACGCCAGCAGCGGCAGGCTAACGAACCCGGTCGCCAGCGCGCCCGCCACAAAGCGGCCATTCTTCAGCACTTCTTTGTAATCCCGACCCAGCTCTTTCAGCGAGAGTTTCTCGCCGATGCGGGTGGCAGTTTCCGGCATCGCCCGGTGCAGGCCAAAGAACGCGAAGGCGGCGAGAAGCGCAAAGAGCACAAACATCCCTTCCCACGGCGCAACGTGCACCCACGCGGCCCCCACCAGCGGCCCGAGTAAGGGAGCGATCAGCGCGACGTTCGCCATCAGCGCGGTAATTTTGATACACACCGCCTCTTCAAACGACTCCTGAATGGCGGCATACCCCACGGCGCCGATAAAGCACAGGCTCACCCCCTGCAGGAAGCGCAGCAGGGTAAATTGTTCAATGTTTTGCGCCAGCAGCGTGGCGAGACAGGTGACGATGAACCACACCACGCCCGTCAGCATTACCGGACGACGGCCAATACGATCCGACAGCGGGCCTAACAGCCACTGTAAAAACATGCCGCCGGCCAGATAGGCGGTCATGGAGGTCGGCACCCACTCAATACCCGCGTTGTACTGCGCCACAACGGCCAGCATACCGGGCTGGATCATATCGTTGCCGATATAGGTAGAGAATTCGTAGAGCACCAGACACAGAGGGAAAAGCAACGCCTGACGACCCAGACGTGAACCAGAAGAAGAACGGTTTAACATGCAATCTCTTTATAATGACAAAATCGCGACGAGTTTAATGAAATGCCGCAGCCCGAGATAGTGATTTATTGAGGATAAACAGAAATAAAGCACATATCGTCTTCGTTTAAGGTTTCCTTAAGTTGACACTTTTATGATAGCGCGATTACTCGTCAACGATCCCAAATTATGGCACTCACCTCCAGCCGTTCAGAATTGTCTAACTTACAGACAAATAAGACAAAACGACTTTACCGCTTGCCGACCCGCTTTTATGGTTATCAGCTTTTCGTACTGATTGCCCTTGCCGTGGTCTTTACGTGGCTATCGCGCAGTGAAGCGCTCGACAGATGGATCACCGGCTTTTGGTATGACGCGGCAACGCAGAGCTTTCCGCTGCAGAAGGACCACCTGCTGGATCTGCTGAACCACCGCCTGGCGAAGTACATCGCCATCGGCTTAGGTGCCGTGGCGCTGTTTTACGGCGCCTACAAGCGCAACGCAAGGCTGGTGACGGCGGCGCTGCTGATGGGCGTTGGCGCGCTGGTGGTAGGCGCGCTGAAAAGCGTGAGCCATCACAGCTGCCCGTGGGATCTGGTGGAATATGGCGGTAAGGCTATGTCTTATCCCCTGTTCAGCGCCGTCCCTGCTGACAGCGGTCCGGGGCGCTGTTTTCCCGGCGGTCATGCCTCCAGCGGCTTTATGGTGATGGGGCTGTTTTTTGCCTTCTGGCGCGAGCGTCCGCGTCTCGCCTGGTGCTTCGTCGCGCTGGGCGTGGTGTTAGGTCTGGCGATGGGCTACGGCCAGGTCATGCGCGGGGCGCATTTTTTCTCTCACAACCTGTGGGCCGGGTGGTGGGTCTGGTTTTCCCAGGTGGTGGTCTACGGACTTATTTCCATCCGGTTTGCTAAAGAGTGATAACGCTATGTTAGAGAATCTGAATTATCAGCTGTTTTATCTGATCAACGCCACGCCAGCCTCGCCTGAGTGGTCGATCGATTTTGCCACCTTTCTGGCAAAAGATCTGATCAGCATCGTGCCTGCACTGGCTGCGATTCTCTGGCTGTGGGGTCCCCGCAGCCAGGTGAAGGCGCAGCGCCAGCTGGTGATCAAAGTCGCGATGGCGCTCGGGGTAAGCGTACTGCTGAGCTACATTCTGGGTCACGCCTTCCCGCACGATCGTCCTTTTGTCGATCATGTCGGCTATACCTTCCTGCACCACGCGCCGGATGACTCGTTCCCGAGCGATCACGGAACGGTGATCTTTACCTTCGCGCTGGCTTTCCTGTTCTGGCATCGCCTGTGGTCCGGTGCGGTCCTGATGGTGGCGGCCCTGGCTATCGCCTGGTCTCGCGTTTACCTGGGCGTTCACTGGCCGCTGGATATGGTGGGCGGTTTCCTGGTGGGGCTGATTGGCTGCGTGAGCGCGGCTATCCTGTGGAGCCTCTTTGGCGAAGCGCTTTACCGCACGCTGTCTTCGCTCTACCGCGCCATTTTCGCTATCCCGATCCGCAAAGGCTGGATACGTGACTAACCCCAACCTGACAGGTTACACTTGAGCCCCCGCCCTGCGGGGGTTCACTTTTTTATCCCGAGGAACTATGGAAACACGTCGCGATGACCGCATTGCTCAGCTGCTACAGGCGCTGAAGCGCAGCGATAAGCTGCATCTTAAGGAAGCCGCCAACCTCCTCGGCGTCTCAGAGATGACCATTCGTCGGGATCTGAACAGCGAAAGCGCGCCCGTCGTGCTGCTCGGCGGGTATATTGTGCTTGAGCCGCGTAGCGCCAGCCATTATCTGATCAGCGACCAGAAGACGCGCCTGGTGGAAGAGAAGCGCAAAGCCGCCCGGCTTGCGGCCTCACTGGTACAGCCGCACCAGACGCTGTTTTTTGACTGCGGAACCACCACACCGTGGATTATCGAAGCCATCGACAACAGCATCCCTTTTACCGCCGTGTGCTACTCCCTGAACACCTTTCTGGCGCTTCAGGAGAAACCGGAGTGCCGGGTGATCCTCTGCGGCGGCGAGTTTCACGCCAGCAACGCCATCTTTAAGCCGCTCAACCTGCAGGACACGCTCAGCAATCTCTGCCCGGATATCGCGTTTTATTCCGCCGCAGGCATCAACGTGCGTCAGGGTGCGACCTGCTTTAACCTGGAAGAATTACCGGTGAAGCACTGGGCGTTAAGCGCGGCGCAGTACCATGTGCTGGTGGTCGATCACAGCAAGTTTGGCAAGGTGCGTTCGGCAAGAATGGGCGAGCTGGCGCAGTTCGATGCCATCGTCAGCGACTGCCGCCCGGACGACGAGATCGTGGCCCACGCGAAGGCGCAGCAGGTGAAGTTAATGTATTAAGGGGGTGCGGTCTGATGCCCTCACCCCGGCCCTCTCCCACAGGGAGAGGGAGAAAAAACGTAGGCCGGGTAAGCGCAGCGTCACCCGGCAAAAAACTTAGCTAAACCAGCTGCCAAACCACCCGTGGAATTTCATCATCACGAAATCCCACATCCGGCTGAAGAAGCCGCCCTCTTCCACCGCCTCCATTACAATCAGCGGACGCTGTTCAATCGACTTACCGTTTAGCTGGAAATCAATCGTCCCGACCACCTGGCCTTTTTTCAGCGGAGCCGTAAGCTGCGGGTCGGTCAGGGTATAGCTGGCCTTCAGGTTTTTCAGCTGACCGCGCGGAATGGTCACCGAGCCGCCTTCACCCGCCCCGAGATTAACTTCACTCTTGTCGCCAAACCAGACGCGCTGGCTGACGAACGTGGCATCCGGTTTAATCGGCGTCACGGTTTCATAGAAGCGGAAGCCCCAGGTCAGCAGTTTTTCTGACTCATTAAAGCGAATACGGTCGGTTTTGGTGCCCAGCACCACCGAAATCAGGCGCATGTCGCCCTGGGTCGCGGAGGCCACCAGGTTATAGCCCGCGCCCGCCGTAGTGCCGGTTTTCATTCCGTCCACGTTAACGTTGCTGCTCCACAGCAGGCGGTTGCGGTTCGGCTGGCGGATTTTATTGAAGGTAAACTCTTTCTCTTTATGGATGGCGTATTCATCCGGCACGTCGTGGATCAGCGCTTTCCCCAGCAGCGCCATGTCGCGCGCGGTACTGAACTGTCCCGGCGAATCCAGACCGTGAACCGTTTTGAACGTGGTGTTGGTTAAGCCCAGTTTCTGCGCGTAGCCATTCATCAAGCCAATGAAAGAATCCTGGCTGCCGGCAACGTAATCGGCCAGAGCGATGCACGCATCATTTCCCGACTGAATAATTACCCCTTTGTTCAGATCGGAAACGGAAACCTGATCCCCCGGCTTCAGGAACATCACCGAAGAGCCCCGCAGCGCCGGGTTGCCGGTCGCCCAGGCATCTTTCCCGATGGTGACCATATCGTCCAGCTTGATCTTGCCCGCTTTCAACGCCTGGCCGACCACATAGCTGGTCATGATTTTGGTCAGGCTTGCCGGATCGAGTTTCTCATCCGCGTTGCCTTCCGCCAGCACTTTACCGCTGGAGTAGTCCATCAGGATCCAGGCGCGCGCATCCACAGGCGGCGCTTCGGGCGCAGCCTGTTCAGCTGCGTAGAGCGTTGGTGCAAAAAGGAAAAGGAGCGCAGAGCCTGTCGCAAGGCTGCGCAGAGAAGTCATTTTACGCGTCATAAATGCCACCCGAGTGTCCATTCAAAAATTACGTCACATCACCGTGTCGCAAGAAGCGATGAGTAATAGCGCACTAAAACGGTTAAAGAAACCCAACGAGGGTAAAGTTATTAAAGTTTATGCAATAACATTCAGATACGCTTTGATTCAGACGATTTTTTTGTCTTCTGTTGCGTAATTGTTAGGTTTATCTCACCATGGCGAAAGCTGACCCGGATTCACAACTCATCAGGAGTAAATATGATTACGCTTTGGGGCAGGAACAACTCGACCAACGTTAAGAAAGTGCTCTGGACGCTCGAGGAGCTGGATTTACCGTTCAATCAAATCATGGCCGGCATGTGGTTCGGCGTGAACAAAGAGGCCGACTATCTGGCGATGAACCCGAACGGCCTGGTGCCGCTGCTGCGCGATGATGAAACCGACGCGACGCTTTGGGAATCCAACACCATTGTCCGTTACCTCGCCGCCCAGTACGGTCAGGGCCGCCTGTGGGTTGAAAGCCCGGCCCGTCGCGCCCAGGGTGAAAAGTGGATGGACTGGGCGAACCAGACGCTATCGCCAACCCACCGCGTGATCCTGATGGGGTTAGTCAGAACCCCTGAAGCCGAGCGCGACTACCCTGCCATTCATGCCGCTCAGGATGCGTGTGAAAACCTGTTTGCGATGATGGATGACGAACTGGCGAAGCACGCCTGGTTCTCCGGTGAGGCGTTCGGCGTGGGCGATATTGCCGTGGCGCCGTTCGTCTGGAACCTGACCAACCTCGGCCTGAAGTGGACGCCGCGCCCTCACCTTGAGCGCTGGCTAAAACAGCTAAGCGATCGCCCGGCGTACCGCAACGTGGTAATGATCCCGGTCACCTGATTACGCACCGGACGGGCTGACTTTTAACAGCTGCCCGTCCGTCTCGTCGGTCAGCACATATAAATAGCCGTCCGGCCCCACCCGCACATCACGAATACGTTTATCCCGATCGCCCAGAATTCGCCCGTCCTCCGTCACCTTATTGCCGTCCACGCTCAGCACGATAACGTCCTTTTCCTTCAGCGCGCCGATAAACAGCTTGTTTTTCCACTGCGGGAAGACGTCGCTGTTGTAAAACGCCATACCGCTCACGGCAGGCGACACTTTCCAGACGAACAGCGGTTTTTCGGTTCCCTCAACGTGCTCGCCTTTGGCTTCCGGAATTTTCAGACCGCTGTAGTTAATGCCGTGCGTCGCCAGCGGCCAGCCGTAGTTCTTTCCTTTCTCCGGGATGTTGATCTCATCCCCGCCGCGCGGACCGTGCTCGTTCAGCCACAGCGCGTCGCTCCAGGGATTCATCGCCATCCCCTGCGGGTTGCGAATGCCGTAAGACCAGATTTCGGGTCGCGCGCCGGGGGTATTCACAAACGGGTTATCCGGCGGCACTTTTCCGTCTTCGGTGAGGCGCACCACTTTACCCTGCAATTTATCCAGATCCTGCGCCGTCGGACGCTGGTTATTCTCGCCGAGTCCGATAAAGAGCGAGCCTTTGCCGTCGAATACCAGTCGCCCACCAAAATGGTTACCGGTGGAGAGTTTCGGCATCTGGCGGAACACCACCTGGAAGGCTTCAATGCGCGTCAGATCGTCGCTCAGCCGGCCATAGCCCACCGCCGTTCCGGCCTTGCCGTCACTCCCGGCTTCGGCGAAGCTCAGCCAGATGCGGCGTGATTTTTCAAAATCCGGGTCGAGGACCACGTCCAGCAATCCTCCCTGACCGTTTGCCCAGACCTTCGGCACGCCGACAATCGGATCGGACAGCCCTTTTCCGGCCTGCCAGCGTTTGAGCTGACCGCCCTTCAGGGTTACCAGCAGGCCTTTATTGTCCGGCAGAAACGCCAGAGACCAGGGATGATCGAGTTTGTTTTGCAGCACCTCGACCTTGACTGCCTCTGGGGCCGCAAGAAGCGAAAACGGAATGAACAGCGCAGGCAGGGAAATTAGCGAGGATCGAGGCATAACACGCTCCTTTATCGGCATATGGCATAAAGGTTAGCCACTGCATCCGGGCGCGTTACCACTTTTACAAAAGCTTAATCAGAAGGGGGAGTTGCCTCCCCCTGGGTCAGTGCTGTTCAAGCTTCTCGTGCTCGTTCAGGCACATGATGCATAGAGAGAGCGTGGTCAGGCAGTTTTCAAGCTTCTCCGCGTTAACAGCGATAAAATTCGGGCAGTCGTGGCGTCCGTTCATCAAACATACCCCAGCGATGGAAAGTACCTCAGCGGCGCGGCGCAGGGCGATCAGCTCACTTTCGCCGTATTTCGCCTTCAGGGTCGGTGCTTTTTCACGCATGAAATTGCAAAGTTCAAACAGGTTATCACGCAGATGTTCGCTTTCGCTGACTGACATATACCCTTTTGCCTTCCTCAACTGCAGGTACGCGGCCAGGTCGATTCGGGCGTTGATCAGCTTGTTAAGCAGATCGCGTTTTAGTCTGTCAACGGTCATGCTCTTTCCTCCTCTGTCAGCCATTGTGCATAATCAGGATAAGTACATTTTTTGTACAGTTTAATGCCTGGGATCAATTTTTATTAACTGATTAACATTATTTACAATGTTACAACGTCTGCCCGGCGCATCCGCCTTGCAAAGAGTGTATAAATCCCCCGCGATACGCTGTAAAATCCCGCCCTGATAACTCCATAATTGATGAATTTTTAACCTATGAGCAATGTTACGCACCAGCCTAAAATCGGCTTCGTCTCCCTGGGCTGCCCGAAAGTCTAAAATAATACATTGCTGCTTTTTTTCTAATCCCCAGTATGACTGGCTTAGGCGAAAAAAAGCCGGGATAAAAACCCGGCGCTTGAATCAATATTTAATGCTGTCTCCCGCAAATTCATTCTTCACGAAAGCCGGGTTTACCGTTGGCTTTACGCCATGCTTTAACCTCTTTACCCCCCCTTCAGGACTATCTTCACGGTCATCTCGGGGGTAGTAGATAAGGTCAGACCCGTCAGGGTGCTCGGTCAGGTGCTTAAACTCCAGTATGTTTTTATATCTTCACTTTCTGAAATGTCCGCAACGTTAAAGAATTTACGGACGAACTCCAGGAACTCGTTTTCTGTGTAGTCACTGAATGACCGCTTCAAGATGTTTCCCCGCCAGCGATTTGCACGATAACGTCTTCCGAATAGAATTTTTCGCCGAGTAAATTTTCTAAATCCAATGCCTGTTTTTGGCTAACATTGAACCCTGCGATGCCTTTGACAAATGCATCTTCGTCATCCGGCCCCCACCCCATGACAGCAGCAACTCCTTTCAGTTTGCTCTTAGGGATCTCAACCTCTAAAACCAACTCTTCGCTTTGTTTATCAAAAACTTCCACAGAATAAATTATCATCACTTTTCTACCTTTCTGGTTGGATCTGCTGGCTTGGTTTGCTCACCTGTTATGTGATTGAACTCGCCTAAATGGTTGCGGCCCGAACGATCATAAACTTCGACTGTGCCATGTTGAGAGTCCCATTCATAAATTTTACCTTTGGCATCTTTCCATCTTGCCCGAAGTTGTCCGCCACCTTGAATAGCTGTCTTACGTGGTGCTCTTTTCGCATCAGGGAATGCTGGTAATGGTGGGGTCCCTTTTGGTGCTGTGTGGTATTTGTGATCCGCATTCAGATAGACGTAAATCGGATCAAAGGTCCCTGCTGGATGCACCAGAATATAATCCCGGAATGAACGTTCTCCCGGTGCTGGGTTAACTGTTGACCACGGGCTGTTGATTTCACTTTCCGGGTAAACCAGTACATTCGGAGGAATATAGACATTGTTCTGGTTGCCAGTGTTGGTCGGGGAAGAATATCCCGGATCGTCAGGAGTCCAAACGATTGTCGGCTTATCTGCGCCATCCTCCCAGAACTCATAGTTCCCGGTGGTGGTGTTCTTCTGAAGCATGCGCACAGGCACTTTGTCCTGTCCACCTCTGGCGCTGACGTGGAAGCCTTTCGGCCTCATGGTGCCGAACTGGTCAGCTTCCCAGCGAAAGCGAACACGGGTCAGAACATCTTCTTTATTCCGTGCGGCCTGCTCAAGGCGCATTTTATCAATGTAGTCCTGTTCGCCACTGTTGAGCTTTGGCGAGTAGAACATGCCAAATAGAAAAACGGTTGGAGGACTCGGGGCTATCCAGCGACCAGCCGTTGAAAGATTTCCTCCGATTTTTTGCACTGCTGCGTATCCGGCCTCAGTTGCTGCATCAGTGGCGATCCCTGCGCTCGCAGCCGCTTTCGGGGCATCCGAGGAACTGTAAAGGCGCTTATACCACGGGCGGTTATCTTCTGGTGGTGGAGTCGGTTCGGCTGGTTTGAGTTTCTTTGCAGCCTGCGCGTGTTGGACGGGTTCCGATTCTGTTTGTTCCGGTTGAGGAAGTGCTCGGTAGTAGCCAACATGACCGAAATTATCAACAGATTCCTGATCAGTTCCTGCGTCAGTGCAGCCTTCACCTCGCAAACATGATTTTGCAAAAACGGGTAGAGCACTAAGGGCAGTAACGGCAACAGCATTGTTTACTGGAGGTTCTGACATACCGAACGGATCGCTGATCTCCACAGTGCCAGGGGCGATCAGGAAGTTCGATCCACTTGGACAGTCACAATGGATGATTGAACCATCAACGGCGACCGCTTCGCCGTTCGTTTGTCGGTGATCTCCACTAACAATGACTCCGATTTTCCCACATTTCGGGCAAGGTGTGGTCTTATCGCCGATATAGAGTTTCCACTTTCCCATGACAGACATACCAGGGCGTGCGGCTATGCATCGTGAGCCTGTAGAGGTTTTATCCCCGTCTAGCCCAACATTTTTACCGTGAACAATACAGCCTCTGTTTACAGATGCCATAGTGACCGCCTTAGTTCAGAAAATTCTCTTTTGTACTGTTGCATAAGTCCCTCTACTTGTTATAAAAATAATCCACTAGGCCATTTTACAAGCAATAACCAGACATAAAATAGGCATTAGTTCTAATCAAAACATCGTTTCTTAATCAGAAGAATCGGTTGGCACCGAAAACCTGCCGCGAGCACAATTCTTCAGTACAAATTTCCCCCCAAACTCTGTAGAATCCCTGCCCTGACCATTCCAAAAATCGAACAATTTTTAACCTATGAGCAATGTTACGCACCAGCCGAAAATCGGCTTCGTCTCCCTGGGCTGCCCGAAAAACCTCGTGGATTCCGAACGCATCCTGACCGAACTGCGCACCGAGGGCTATGACGTGGTGCCAAGCTACGACAACGCCGATATGGTGATCGTGAACACCTGCGGGTTTATCGACAGCGCGGTTCAGGAATCACTGGAAGCCATCGGTGAAGCCCTGACGGAAAACGGCAAAGTGATTGTTACCGGCTGTCTGGGCGCGAAAGAAGACCAGATCCGCGAAGTGCACCCGAAGGTGCTGGAGATCACCGGCCCGCACAGCTACGAGCAGGTGCTGGAACATGTTCATCACTACGTGCCAAAACCAAAGCACAACCCGTTCCTGAGCCTGGTGCCAGAGCAGGGCGTGAAGCTGACGCCGCGCCACTACGCTTACTTAAAAATTTCCGAAGGCTGCAACCATCGCTGCACCTTCTGCATCATCCCGTCCATGCGTGGCGATCTGGTGAGCCGTCCGATTGGCGAAGTGCTGGCGGAAGCTAAACGTCTGGCCGACGCGGGCGTGAAGGAGCTGCTGGTCATCTCCCAGGACACCTCGGCTTACGGCGTGGACGTTAAACACCGCTCCGGTTTCCACAACGGCGAGCCGGTGAAAACCAGCATGGTAGGCCTGTGCGAACAGCTGTCTAAACTCGGTATCTGGACGCGTCTGCACTACGTCTATCCGTATCCGCACGTTGACGACGTGATCCCGCTGATGGCGGAAGGCAAAATTCTGCCGTACCTGGATATCCCGCTGCAGCACGCCAGCCCGCGCATCCTGAAGCTGATGAAGCGTCCTGGATCCGTTGATCGCCAGCTGGCGCGCATCAAGCAGTGGCGCGAGATCTGCCTGGATCTGACCCTGCGATCCACCTTCATCGTCGGCTTCCCGGGTGAAACCGAAGAAGACTTCCAGATGCTGCTCGACTTCCTGAAAGAAGCCCGTCTGGACCGCGTAGGCTGCTTCAAGTACAGCCCGGTTGAAGGCGCTACCGCCAACGAGCTGGCGGACCAGGTGCCGGAAGAGGTGAAAGAAGAGCGCTGGAACCGCTTCATGCAGCTGCAGCAGCAGATCTCTGCCGAGCGTCTGCAGGAAAAAGTGGGCCGCGAGATCATGGTCATCGTTGACGAAGTGGACGAAGAAGGCGCGATTGGCCGCAGCATGGCGGACGCCCCTGAGATCGACGGCGCGGTGTACCTGAACGGCGAAACCAGCGTTAAGCCGGGTGATATTATTCGCGTGAAGGTTGAAAATGCGGACGAGTATGACCTGTGGGGTAGCCGGGTTTAATATTCCCACTCCTCTGTTGTAGGCCGGGTAAGGCGTCGCCGCCACCCGGCACATTTCACTGCCCTATCCCTTAATCCTCGGATCCAGCGCGTCGCGCAGCCCGTCCCCCAGCAGATTAAACGCCAGCACGGTCAGGAAAATCGCCAGACTCGGGAAGATTGCCACATGTGGCGCAATCACCATATCCGCCCTCGCCTCGTTCAGCATCGCGCCCCACTCCGGCGTCGGTGGCTGCGCCCCTAACCCCAGAAACGACAGGCTCGCCGCCGAGATAATCGACACGCCGATACGCATGGTGAAATAGACCACGATGGACGACACCGTACCCGGCAAAATATGGCTGAACAGGATCGTGGCATCGCTGGCCCCCATGCTGCGGGCGGACTCGATAAAGGTCTGCTGTTTCAGCACCAGCGTGTTGCCGCGCACCAGCCGCGCGAACGCCGGAATCGAAAAGACCGCGACCGCAATGATGACGTTCGCCATGCCGCTGCCCATGATCGCCACCACGGCAATCGCCAGCAGAATGCCGGGAAAAGCAAACAGCACGTCGCAGATGCGCATGATGATGCGGTCCCACCAGCCTTCGTAATACCCGGCAACGAGGCCCAGCACGGTACCGATGGCCGCGCCAATCAGCACCGCGAACACCCCGGCGGCAAGCGAGATCTGCGCCCCCACCAGCACGCGGCTAAAGATATCGCGCCCGAGGGAGTCCACGCCGAACCAGTGCAGCATCGACGGTCCGTCGTTCAGACGGTCGTAGTCAAAATAGTTTTCCGCATCAAACGGCGCCACCCACGGCGCAATCACCGCCACCGCAATCAGCAGCAGCACAAACAGCCCCGCGGTCATCGCGACCGGCTGACGGCGGAAACGCCGCCAGAATTCAGACCACGGGGTGCGGACGTGGTCCGGTTTTAGCCCCGGCATCGCGTTTAAAACGGCCTGACGTCGCCAGTTCAACAATCGCATCTTACTTGTACCTGATGGCCGGGTTAATGGCGGCGTAGAGCACGTCCACCACTAAGTTGATAAGAATAAACTCCAGCGAGAAAAGCAGGACTTCCGCCTGAATCACCGGGTAGTCGCGCATCTCGACGGAATCGACCAGCAGGCGTCCCAGCCCCGGCCAGTTGAAGACCTTTTCCACGACGATCGAGCCGCCGAGCAGGAAGCCAAACTGCAGCCCCATCATCGTCACTACCGGGATCATCGCATTGCGGAATCCGTGCTTGAGAATGACCCACTTCTCGCTGACCCCTTTCGCCCGCGCGGTGCGAATATAATCTTCGCTCAGCACGTCAACGAACGAGGCGCGGGTAAAGCGGGCCATCACCGCCGACACGGCAGCGCCCAGCGTCATGGAAGGCAGGATGTAATGCTTCCAGGTATCGGCCCCGACGGTCGGCAGCCAGCCCAGTTCGACGGAGAAGATCTGCATCAGCAGCATCCCCAGCGCGAACGCCGGGAAGGAGATGCCGGTCACCGCCAGCGCCATGCCAAGCTTGTCCGGCCAGCGGTTGCGCCAGACGGCCGCGATAATCCCGGCGCCAAGCCCAAACACGACCGCCCAGCTCATGCTGGCTATCGTTAACCAGAACGTCGGCATAAAGCGGCTGGCAATCTCCTCCGACACCGGACGGCGCGACACCATCGAGATACCAAAATCGCCCTGCAGAACGTTGCAAATGTAATGGATGAACTGCATATACAGCGGCTGGTCGAGGCCAAGCTGCTTACGCACCAGGTCAATAACGGTGGCATCCGCCTCAGGCCCGGCGACCAGACGCGCCGGATCGCCCGGCAGCATATGGACAAACAAAAACACCAGGACCGCCACAATCAGCAGCGTCGGAATAAGCCCCAGCAGGCGTTTACAAACATAATTCAGCATGAGGTTTATTTTAAATCCGCATCGTCAAAGCTAAAGCCCGTGTCCGGCATGATGTAGAACCCGGTCAACGCTTTGTTATGGGCTGACACCAGTTTCTCCACCACCAGCGGCACCCACGGTGACTCTTTCCAGATAATATCCTGCGCGTCTTTATAGAGACGCGCCTTCTCTTCCGGTTTGGTGGTTTTCAGGGCATCGGCCAGGTCTTTGTCCACCTGCGGGTTGCTGTAAAAGGCGGTGTTGAACAGGGTTGGCGGCCAGTTCTGCGAGGCAAACAGCGGCGACAGCGCCCAGTCGGCCTCACCGGTCGACGCCGTCCAGCCGGTGTAGAACATCCGCACGCCGCTCTCTTTCTGCCCTTTCCCCTCCACTTCTGCCGCACGCTGTCCGGCATCCATTGCGGTGACCTGTACCTTGATCCCCACCTGCGCCAGCTGCTGCTGGGTAAACTGCAGCACCTTCTGGGCGGTACTGTGATTATGCGAGGACCACAGCGTGGTGCTGAAACCGTTCGGGAAGCCCGCCTCTTTCAGCAGCTCGCGCGCTTTAGCCGGATCGTACGGCCACGGCTGATAGCTTTGCGCATAGGCGATCGCCGGCGGCAGCACGCCGGTGGCCGGAGTGGCATAGCCGGCAAAGGCGACCTTCACCAGCGCCTGACGGTTAATGGCGTAGTTGATGGCTTCACGCACCTTCGGGTTATCGAACGGCTTTTGCGTGACATTCATGCTGATGTAGCGCTGCATGATTGACGGGCTGGCGACCAGCTCCAGCTTGCTGTTTTTCTGCAAAATGGCGGCCTGCTCATAGGGGATCGGGAAGGCAAACTGCGCCTCGCCGGTTTGTAGCATCGCCGCGCGGGTGTTGTTGTCCACCACCGGGCGCCAGGTGATGGTGTCGAGCTTCGGCAGCCCCTGCTGCCAGTATCCCGCGAATTTCTTCACCTTCACAAAATCGGTCTGGTTCCAGGTGAGCAGTTCGTAAGGGCCGGTGCCAACAGGGTGGAAGCCGATCTCCTTGCCGTATTTTTTCAGCGCGGCAGGGGAAATCATCGCCGTTGCCGGATGCGCCAGGATATTGATAAACGCGGAGAACGGCTCTTTCAGGGTGATTTTGACCGTCGCCGGGTCGACCACCTCGGTGCTGGCGATATTTTTATACAGGTTATAGCGCTTGAGGCTATTTTCCGGATTGCTGGCGCGGTCCAGGTTAACCTTCACCGCCTCCGCATTGAAGTCTGTCCCGTCCTGGAACTTCACGCCGGTCCTGAGCTTGATGGTATACACCAGCCCGTCGTCGGACACGGTGTACCCCTCCGCCAGCACGTTTTTGAGCTTCATCTCTTTATCGAGGCCAAACAGGCCCTGATAGAACGATTTCGCCACCGCCTGAGAGAGCGTGTCGTTGGCGTCATACGGATCGAGCGTGGTGAAATTGGAGCCGACGGCGACCACCACATCTTTGGCAGCGAACGCGGGGGCAGCGGCCAGGGCTGCCGTCACGCTCGCGGCTAACAACCATCTACGCGCTACAAATGTAACCATTGTGTTCTCCTGCCTGTTGTAAGTTATAACCGCGAAAAAGCGTTGTCCTGACGCGGGGGAGCGACGAAATGACCCGGCCCGACCTCGCGCAGCGTCACGCGCTCCACGGCCTCGCCGCGTTTATGAATATTGCTCGGCATTTCATCCTGCAGCAGCACGCGCTGGCCGTGACGATGCGCCGGATCGGCTACCGGGACCGCCGCGATAAGCTTGCGGGTGTACGGGTGCTGCGGGTTTTCAAACACCGCCCTTCGCGGCCCAATCTCCACGATCTGCCCCATAAACATCACCGCCACGCGATGGCTGATGCGCTCGACCACGGCCATATCGTGCGAGATAAACAGGAAGGCGATGCCCATATCCCGCTGTAAATCCAGCAGTAAGTTGATGATTTGCGCCCGGATAGAGACATCCAGCGCCGAGACGGACTCATCGGCAATCACCACTTTCGGGTTCAGCGCCAGCGCGCGGGCGATGCAGATACGCTGCCGCTGTCCGCCGGAAAACTCGTGCGGATAACGCCATGCGTGTTCCGGCTTCAGGCCGACGCGCTCCAGCAGCCAGGCCACGCGACGCTGGGCCGCTTCGCCGTCGAGCAGGTTATGTACCCGCAGCGGCTCCATGATCGAATACCCCACCGTATGGCGCGGATCGAGGGAGGCATACGGGTCCTGGAAAATAAACTGAATATCCCGCCGCACCGCCTGCAGCTTGCTGTCCGGAAGGGTATCAATGCGCTCGCCGTTAAAGGTAATGCTGCCTTCCTGTGATTCCACCAGACGGAGCAACGCGCGCCCGGTGGTGGATTTACCGCAGCCGGACTCCCCCACCAGCGCCAGCGTTTCGCCCGGCCAAAGATCGAAACTGACGTTTTCCACCGCGTGCACTTCGCGCTTAACGCGGTTCAGTACGCCGCTGCGCAGCGGAAAACGGGTGACCAGATCGCGCACTTCCAGAATGGGTTTACCCGGCACCACGGTGTCCTGCTCGCGCTCCTCCTCCTGTAGCTCAGACGCCTCAAGAGAAATCAGCGGGAAGCGGCGCGGCAAATCGCTGCCGTTCATCGCCCCCAGGCGCGGAACCGCCGCCAGCAGCGCTTTGGTGTAAGGATGCGCGGGCGCGTGAAAAATCTGCTCAACCGGGCCGGTTTCCACCGCGCTGCCCTTGTGCATCACCAGCACCCGATCGGCGATATCGGCGACTACGCCCATATCGTGGGTGATGAATATCACCCCCATCTCCATCTCCTGCTGCAGCACTTTGATGAGCTGCAGGATCTGCGCCTGAATCGTCACGTCCAGCGCCGTCGTCGGTTCATCGGCAATCAGCACCGCCGGACGGCAGGAGAGCGCCATGGCAATCATCACCCGCTGGCGCATGCCGCCGGAAAGCTGATGCGGGTAGCGACCCAGAATGGCCTGCGCCTCCGGGATGCGCACCAGCTCCAGCATCCGTCGGGCCTCTTTGAGCGCTTCATCGCCGCTCAGCCCCTGATGCAGGCGGATGGACTCGGCGATTTGTTCCCCGACCGGGAAAACCGGGTTCAGGGAGGTCATCGGCTCCTGGAAGATCATCGCAATATCCGCCCCGCGCACGCCCTGCATCTGCGAACCGCTCAGCTCATTTAAATCAATGACCTGACGGTTACGGCGGCGCAGGAGCATTTTCTCGCTGCTGATTTGCCCGCCCGTCTGTTCCAGCAGGCGCATCAGCGCCAGCGCGGTGACCGATTTACCGGAACCAGATTCGCCAACTATCGCCAGCGTCTCGCCGCGCCTGAGCGTGAACGATAAATTCTCTACTGCGGGGATGAACTGCCGCTCTTCCTGAAACGCAATATTGAGCTGATGGACAGCCAGCACTTCGCGGTTGTCCAGTTCTTCACTGTGCGGCACGCGCTGCCCCCTTATTCACGATAGATGCCCGTGCTCGGTTCATCACCGGCATAGCCCCAGGCGCGGTACATACCTTCGCTGTTGAACGGCAGGGCCACGTTGCCCTCACGATCCACCGCAATGAGCCCGCCGACGCCGCCCAGGGCAGGCAGTTTCTCCATCACCACGCGCTCGCAGGCTTCGCTGAGGCTTAAACCGCCGTAATCCATCAGCGCGGTGATGTCGTAGGCCGCGAGGGCGCGAATAAACACTTCCCCGGTGCCGGTACACGACACCGCCGCCGTCGCGTTATTGGCGTAGCAGCCGGCGCCCGGCAGCGGGCTATCGCCGACGCGTCCGGGCAGCTTGTTGGTCATCCCGCCCGTTGAGGTTGCCGCCGCGAGGTTTCCGGCCTTATCCAGCGCCACCGCGCCGACCGTGCCCATTTTGGTGGTTTCATCAAGCGGCGCTGTATGGTCAAGCTGCGTCATGCCCGCCGAACGGGCTTCCAGCAGCTGCTGATAGCGCTCCTCCGTGGAAAACAGATCCGGCGATACCGGTTCCATTCCGTGCCCGAAGGCAAACGCCTCTGCCCCGGCCCCTGTGAGCAGGACGTGCGGACTCGCCTCCATCACCAGACGCGCCGCCAGCACCGGATTGCGCAGATGACTCACGCCCGCCACGGCGCCCGCTTTCAGGGTGACGCCGTCCATCACGCAGGCATCCAGCTCGTGCGTTTCATCCCGGGTAAAGACCGAACCGATCCCCGCATTAAATAACGGACACTCTTCCAGCAGGCGCACCGCCTCGGTGACCACGTCCAGCGCGCTTTCGCCCGCTTCCAGCATTTTCTGACCCGTTTCCACAATGGCGTACAGCGCGTCGATATAGCGCTTTTCCTGCTCGGGACTGAGCTGTGCTCGGGTGATTGCCCCGGCGCCACCATGAATTGCGATTACCGCATTAACCATTCGCATCACCCGTTAGCCTGATTTGCGGCTTTTTCTATAAATATCATTATCGTCGATGAAACTTCAGATGATTTTTGAATATAGAAAGACGTAACTGTGATGTAAAGCGTACACCCATCGGGTCATACAGTTAGCCGCACTTTTCTGCCATAATGGCCGCTTTCGTTGTTACTCCGCAGGAGCCCACCATGGATTTTACCGCCGGACTGATGCCGCTTGAGACGGCACTCACGCAGATGCTTGACCGAGTTTCCCCGCTGCATGACGTTGAGACGCTGCCCCTCGTGCGCTGTTTTGGCCGTATTGCCGCGCGCGATATCGTCTCTCCGCTTAACGTGCCGGGGTTTGATAATTCCGCGATGGACGGTTACGCGGTACGCCTGGCGGATCTCCAGACGGGTAACGCCCTGCCGGTGGCGGGTAAAGCCTTTGCGGGCCAGCCGTTTAACGGTGAATGGCCTGCGGGCACCTGCGTGCGCATCATGACCGGCGCGCCGGTTCCGGCTGGCTGCGACGCCGTGGTAATGCAGGAAGAGACCGAACAGACCGACGACGGCGTGCGTTTTACCGCGAACGTCAAAGCGGGCCAGAACATCCGCCGCACGGGCGAAGATATCACCCTTGGCGCGACGGTCTTTTCTGCCGGGCAGAAGCTGACGGTAGCGGAGCTGCCGGTGCTGGCGTCGCTCGGCATCGCGGACATTGAGGTGATCCGCAAGGTTCGCGTCGCCGTCTTTTCCACCGGCGACGAGCTGCAGCTTCCGGGCCAGCCGCTGCAGGACGGCCAGATTTACGATACCAACCGCCTGGCGGTACACCTGATGCTGGAGCAGCTGGGCTGCGAGGTCATTAACCTCGGCATTATTCCTGACGATCCGGAAAAACTGCGCGCCGCGTTTATCGAGGCAGATAACGCTGCCGACGTGGTTATCAGCTCCGGCGGCGTCTCCGTGGGCGAAGCGGATTACACCAAAACCATCCTCGAAGAGCTGGGGGAAATCGCCTTCTGGAAGCTGGCCATCAAGCCGGGAAAACCGTTCGCGTTTGGCAAGCTCACGCGCGGCTGGTTCTGCGGCCTGCCGGGTAATCCGGTCTCGGCGGCACTCACCTTCTACCAGCTGGTGATCCCGCTGCTGGCGAAGCTTTCCGGCAACAGCGCCAGCCCGCTGCCGGAACGCCAGCGCGTGCGCGCCGCCACGCGCCTGAAAAAATCGCCGGGCCGCCTCGATTTTCAGCGCGGCATTCTGGCGCGCAACGCGGACGGAGAGCTCGAAGTGAGCACCACCGGGCATCAGGGCTCACACATTTTCAGCTCCTTCAGCCAGGGTAACTGCTTTATCGTCCTGGAGCGCGAGCGCGGCAATGTGGAAGCAGGCGAGTGGGTTGAGATCGAGCGTTTTAACCACCTGTTCGGAGGCTGACATGACGGTGGAGCTGAGCGACCAGGAGATGATGCGCTACAACCGCCAGATTGTGCTGCGCGGGTTTGATTTCGAAGGCCAGGAAGCGCTTAAGGCAGCAAGCGTGCTGGTTGTTGGTCTGGGCGGCCTGGGCTGCGCCGCCGCGCAGTATCTTGCGGCGGCGGGCGTGGGCAGAATGACGCTGCTGGATTTTGATACCGTGTCGGTGTCAAATCTCCAGCGCCAGACGCTGCACAGCGACGCGACGGTTGGCCAGCCGAAGGTGGACTCTGCCCGCACGGCGCTGGTGCGCATCAACCCCAACGTTCAGTTCACCCTGATTGACGCGATGCTGGATGACGAGGCGCTGTCCGCGCAGATGGCGCAGCATGACCTGGTGCTGGACTGCACCGATAACGTCAACGTCCGTAACCAGCTGAACGCGGGCTGTTTCGCCCACAAAATCCCGCTGGTCTCCGGCGCGGCGATCCGCATGGAGGGGCAAATCAGCGTTTTCACGTACGCGGAAGGTGAACCCTGCTACCGCTGCCTGAGCCGCCTGTTCGGCGAGAACGCGCTGACCTGCGTTGAAGCGGGCGTGATGGCGCCGCTGGTCGGCGTGATTGGCTCCCTGCAGGCGATGGAAGCGATCAAAGTGCTGGCGCGCTACGGCACGCCTGCGGCGGGGAAAATCGTAATGTATGACGCGATGACCTGCCAGTTCCGCGAGAT
The DNA here is from genome assembly GCF_014930495.1 of Enterobacter cloacae complex sp. S3. Classification (NCBI taxonomy): domain Bacteria; kingdom Pseudomonadati; phylum Pseudomonadota; class Gammaproteobacteria; order Enterobacterales; family Enterobacteriaceae; genus Enterobacter; species Enterobacter cloacae complex sp. S3. Next base: position 306,849 of record NZ_JADBRD010000028.1, read on the forward strand.
GAAGCTGATGCGTAACCCGGAGTGTGAGGTTTGCGGAGGTTAAAGCAAACGGCAACCTTCAGGTTGCCGTTTTAGTGTGTGCTCCCTCTCCCTGTGGGAGAGGGTTGGGGTGAGGGCATCAGGCCGCACCCGTCAGATCGACATCCGTCCAAACGCGCCCTGCCAGTCCTGCTCAAACTTCACAATCGCCGCATCCACGGCCGGAGAGGTAATAAACTGCTGCGCCACGTCCAGCGGCAGCGTGATGGACTCGCAGCCCGCCAGCAGGCAGTCCAGCGCCTGACGCGGCGTTTTGAAGCTCGCGGCCAGCACCTTTGACTGCGGGGCGTGCAATGTCAGCAGCTGTTGCAGTTCAACCACGGTCTGGATCCCGTCCCCGCCCTGCGCGTCCACGCGGTTAACGTAAGGCGCTACATACTCCGCCCCCGCCAGCGCGGAGAGCATCCCCTGCGCAGCACCGTAAACCGCCGTACCCAGCGTCGGGATCCCTTCCGCTTTCAGCATCTTGATTGCCGCCAGTCCTTCTGCGGTCACCGGCACTTTCACCACCAGATCGTTGATGATGGCGCGCAGCTTGCGCGCGTCCTCCACCATCCCTTCAGCGGTGGTCGCCATCACCTGGGCGAAAAGACGGCCTTTGCCGCCCAGCGCGTCGTGCAGCGCTGGCAGCAACACGTCCAGCGGCGTTTTACCTGCCGCCACAATGCTTGGGTTGGTGGTTACGCCCGCCAGCGGGAAAATGCGCGCCAGCTTTTTGACTGCCGCAACGTCAGATGTGTCGAGATAAAGTTCCATGATGTCACCCTCAAATTTAGCCTGCACTTACCCTATCACGACAAAACCTGCTCAGTAGTTGACCTGCATCAAGATAACTTTCATTCGAAAGTAATTTAATCTTCATATGCAATACGAGAGGCGAAATCATGATCTTCAATATTCAGCGTTACTCTACCCACGATGGCCCCGGTATTAGAACCGTGGTGTTCCTGAAAGGCTGCTCGCTGGGCTGTCGCTGGTGCCAGAACCCGGAAAGCCGCTCCCGCAGCCGGGACGTGCTGTTTGATGCGCGCCTGTGCCTGGACGGCTGTGACCTGTGCCAGCAGGCGGCACCGGGCTGCATCGAACGCGCGCTGAATGGCCTGCTTATCCACCGCGAGAAGCTTGATGAAGCGACGCTCAACGCCCTTAGTGACTGCTGCCCGACGCAGGCGCTGACCGTCTGCGGTGAAGAGCAGCAGGTCGAGGAGATCATGGCGACCGTACTGCGCGATAAACCCTTTTACGACCGCAGCGGCGGCGGGATCACCCTCTCCGGCGGCGAGCCGTTTATGAACCCTGAGCTGGCGCACGCCCTGTTTAAAGCCAGCCACGAACAGGGGATCCACACCGCCGTGGAAACCTGCCTTCACGTGCCGTGGCACTACATCGAGCCGTCATTACCGTACGTCGATCTGTTCCTCGCCGACCTGAAGCACGTCGACGGTGAGGTGTTCAAACAGTGGACGGACGGCTCGGCTAAGCGAATCCTGGACAACCTGAAACGCCTTGCCGTCGCCGGAAAAAAAATCACCATCCGCGTGCCGCTAATCCAGGGCTTTAACGCTGACGAAGCGTCCATCACCGCCATTACCAACTTCGCCGCCGACGAGCTCGGCGTCGACGATATTCATTTTCTGCCGTATCACACGCTGGGCATGAACAAATACACCCTGCTCGGCCAACCTTACTCTGCCCCTGACAAACCGCTGGATAACCCTGCCCTGCTGGACTTCGCGCAGCAATACGCCTGCCAGAAAGGGTTAACCGCGACCTTACGAGGATAAACCTATGACAACCCTGAATCTCAACACCCTCAGCGAGCGCATTAAAGCGCACAAAACGGCGCTGGTGCATATCGTTAAGCCGCCGGTCTGTACCGAGCGCGCCCAGCATTACACCGAAATGTACCAGCAGCACATGGACAAGCCGATCCCGGTGCGTCGCGCTCTGGCGCTGGCGCATCACCTGGCCGAGCGTACCATCTGGATCAAACACGACGAGCTGATTATCGGTAACCAGGCAAGCGAAGTGCGCGCCGCGCCGATTTTCCCGGAATACACCGTTTCCTGGATTGAGAAAGAGATTGACGATCTGGCGGACCGCCCGGGCGCGGGCTTTGCGGTGAGCGAAGAGAACAAGCGCGTGCTGCACGACATCTGCCCGTGGTGGCGCGGCCAGACGGTGCAGGACCGCTGCTACGGCATGTTCACCGACGAGCAAAAAGGCCTGCTGGAAACCGGCATTATCAAAGCCGAAGGCAACATGACCTCCGGCGACGCGCACCTGGCGGTCAACTTCCCGCTGGTGCTGGAAAAAGGCCTCGACGGCCTGCGCGCTAAGGTGGCCGAGCGCCGCACGCGCATCAACCTGACGGTGCTGGAAGACCTGCACGGCGACCAGTTCCTGAAGGCGATCGATATCGTGCTGGAAGCCGTAAGCCTGCACATCAAACGCTTTGCCGATCTGGCGCGTGAAATGGCGTCCACCGAACCCCGCGAAAGCCGCCGCGACGAGCTGCTGGCGATGGCGGAAAACTGCGACGTGATTGCCCACGAGCCGCCAAAAACCTTCTGGCAGGCGCTGCAGCTGTGCTACTTCATCCAGCTGATCCTGCAGATTGAGTCCAACGGCCATTCCGTCTCCTTCGCGCGTATGGACCAGTATCTCTATCCGTACTACCGCCGCGACGTCGAGTTGAACCAGAGCCTCGACCGCGAACACGCTATCGAGCTGCTGCACAGCTGCTGGCTGAAGCTGCTGGAAGTGAACAAAATCCGCTCCGGCTCGCACTCCAAGGCTTCCGCCGGTAGCCCGCTGTACCAGAACGTCACCATCGGCGGCCAGAAGCTGGTCAACGGTGAGCCGATGGACGCGGTGAACCCGCTCTCCTACGCGATTCTGGAATCCTGCGGCCGCCTGCGCTCAACCCAGCCGAACCTGAGCGTGCGCTACCACGCGGGCATGAGCAACGACTTCCTCGACGCCTGCGTGCAGGTGATCCGCTGCGGCTTCGGGATGCCCGCGTTCAACAACGATGAAATCGTCATTCCGGAATTCATCAAGCTCGGCGTTGAACGAGACGACGCCTACGACTACGCGGCCATCGGCTGTATCGAAACCGCGGTTGGCGGCAAGTGGGGCTACCGCTGCACCGGCATGAGCTTTATCAACTTCGCCCGCGTGATGCTGGCCGCGCTGGAAGGCGGGCGCGACGCCACCAGCGGCAAGGTGTTCCTGCCACAGGAGAAAGCGCTCTCCGCCGGTAACTTCGACAACTTCGACGAAGTGATGGCGGCGTGGGACAGCCAGATCCGCTACTACACCCGCAAATCCATCGAGATTGAGTACGTGGTGGATACCATGCTGGAAGAGAACGTCCACGACATTCTCTGCTCGGCGCTGGTGGACGACTGCATCGAGCGCGCGAAAAGCATCAAGCAGGGCGGCGCGAAGTATGACTGGGTCTCCGGCCTGCAGGTGGGCATCGCCAACCTCGGCAACAGCCTGGCTGCGGTGAAGAAGCTGGTGTTCGAACAGGGCACTATTGGTCAGCAGCAGCTGGCGGCAGCGCTGGCGGATGACTTCGACGGGCTGACCCACGAGCAGCTGCGTCAGCGCCTGATCAACGGCGCGCCGAAGTACGGCAACGACGACGACAGCGTGGACATGCTGCTGACGCGCGCCTACCAGACCTACATCGAAGAGCTGAAGCAGTACCACAACCCTCGCCACGGCCGCGGCCCGATTGGCGGTAACTACTACGCGGGCACCTCTTCCATCTCCGCAAACGTGCCGTTCGGCGCGGCAACGATGGCCACCCCGGACGGACGTAAGGCGCACACCCCACTGGCGGAAGGAGCAAGCCCGGCCTCCGGTACGGACCACCTCGGCCCGACGGCGGTAATTGGTTCGGTGGGTAAACTGCCGACGGAAGCGATTCTCGGCGGCGTGCTGCTGAACCAGAAGCTGAACCCGTCGACGCTGGAAAACGACAGCGATCGCCAGAAGCTAATGGTGCTGCTGCGCACCTTCTTCGAGGTGCATAAAGGCTGGCATATCCAGTACAACATCGTCTCGCGCGAAACGCTGCTGGAAGCGAAGAAACATCCTGACCAGTATCGTGACCTGGTGGTGCGCGTCGCGGGCTACTCGGCGTTCTTCACCGCCCTGTCGCCGGATGCGCAGGACGATATTATCGCCCGTACTGAGCATACGCTGTAACGGCATATCCCCTCATCCCGACCCTCTCCCACGGGGAGAGGGAGAAAACACTAACAACGGCAACCTCGGTTGCCGTTTTGCTTTTACTTTCGAATGAAATTAAATTTGTGCTCCCCGTCACCTTGTTATTAGAATGTTTCAAAACGCAGTGACCCAGGAGCACAGTATGACCGTTAAAGTTATCGTCACCGATATGGACGGAACTTTCCTTGATGATGCCAAGCAGTACGATCGTGACCGCTTCCAGGCACAGTTTGAACAGCTTAAAGCCCGCGACATTGAATTCGTTGTCGCCAGCGGCAACCAGTATTACCAGCTCATCTCCTTCTTTCCGACGCTGAAAGACCGGATCTCCTTCGTGGCGGAAAACGGCGCGCTGGTGTTCGATCGCGGCGAACAGATTTTCCACGGCGAGCTGACGCGTCATGAATCACAAATCGTGATTGGCGAACTGCTGAAGGACAAAGGACTGAACTTCGTGGCCTGCGGTCTGGAGAGCGCCTGGGTCAGCGACCAGGCTCCTGAAGAATTCGTGGCGCTGATGTCAAAGCACTATCACCGCTTAAAGCGCATCAGCGATTACCGCGAAATTGACGACGTGCTGTTTAAGTTCTCCCTGAACCTGCCGGACAGCGATATCCCTAATCTGGTGGATAAACTGCACGTCTCCCTGGACGGCATCATGAAGCCGGTCACCAGCGGCTTTGGATTCGTGGATTTGATTATCCCCGGCCTGCACAAGGCCAACGGCATTAGCCGTCTGCTGAAACGCTGGAAAATCTCCCCGCAGGAGTGCGTGGCCATTGGCGACAGCGGCAACGATGCCGAGATGCTGAAGCTGGTGAAATATTCCTTTGCGATGGGCAACGCGGCAGAGAGCATCAAAGAAATCAGCCGCTACGGCACCGACGACAACAACCATCAGGGCGCGCTGAACGTCATTCAGGCCGTGCTCGACAACCATTCCCCGTTCGACGTCTGATCCTTTCCTCGCCGGAGCGTCGCTCCGGCCTCTCACTCTTTTTCCGTCCTGTGGCTTGCGTCAAGTTTTTAAACTTGCATTAACTTATTTTTAACTTAAAGTATCACTTGTAGACATTTTTACTTTCGAATGAAAGATGCGAGGCAGTTATGACCTTTACCAGTGAAACTTTGCCAGCGGATCACAAAGCGGCAATCCGTCAGTTAAAACGTGAGATGCGCGCGCAGATCGGCGACGTGCAGGCAGTGTTTAATAAGCTCAGCGACAAAATTGCCACCCGCGTGGCGGAAATCAACGCGCTTAAGAACAAAGGCGAATCCGTCTGGCCGGTGATCCCGTTTGCGGATGTGAAAAACGGCACCATTACCGACGCACAGCGCGAGGCCGTTAAACGCCGCGGCTGCGCGGTGATTAAAGGTCACTTCCCGCGCGAGCAGGCGCTGGCGTGGGATCAGTCGATGCTCGACTACCTCGATCTGAATAAGTTTGACGAGGTCTACAAAGGCCCGGGCGATAACTTCTTCGGCACCCTGACGGCCTCTCGTCCGGAGATTTACCCGATTTACTGGTCTCAGGCGCAGATGCAGGCGCGCCAGAGCGAAGAGATGGCGCAGGTGCAGTCGTTCCTGAACCGTTTATGGACATTCGAGAGCAACGGCAAGCAGTGGTTCAACCCGGACGTGAGCGTGATTTACCCGGACCGTATCCGCCGCCGCCCGCCGGGAACCACCTCGAAAGGACTGGGCGCGCATACCGACTCCGGCGCGCTGGAGCGCTGGCTGCTTCCGGCTTATCAACAGGTGTTCGCCCGCGTGTTTGACGGCAACGTTGAGAAATACGATCCGTGGAACGCCGCGCACCGTACCGAAGTGGAAGAGTACACCGTCGATAACACCACTAAATGCTCGGTGTTCCGCACCTTCCAGGGCTGGACGGCGCTGTCGGATATGATCCCAGGTCAGGGGCTGCTGCACGTGGTGCCAATCCCGGAAGCGATGGCCTACATTCTGCTGCGGCCGCTGCTGGACGACGTGCCGGAAGACGAGCTGTGCGGCGTGGCGCCGGGGCGCGTCCTGCCGGTTTCCGAGAAGTGGCACCCGCTGCTGATCGAGGCGCTGACCAGCATTCCGGCACTCGAGGCGGGCGATTCCGTGTGGTGGCACTGCGATGTGATCCATTCCGTCGCGCCGGTGGAAAATCAGCAGGGCTGGGGCAACGTGATGTACATCCCTGCCGCGCCGATGTGCGAGAAAAACCTCGCCTACGCGAAAAAGGTCAAGGAAGCGCTTGAAACCGGCGCGTCGCCGGGAGACTTCCCGCGCGAGGATTATGAAAAAAGCTGGCAGGACCGCTTTACCGTGAACGATCTCAACATCCACGGCAAGCGCGCGCTGGGCATGGTTTAACTGTCGTACAGCCCTTCCCGCTCTACGGCGGTGCGTCGTTTCCCCTGACGTATCCGCCGTACCGATTCCCGCACGGCCAGCGTGCCGTTTAGCAGCAATGTTCCCACCGGCGCGTCCGGGCGCATCAGCCGCTGCTGGAGCATATATACCGCTTCGGTTCCCAGCTCATCGCGCGGAACGTGCACCGCCGTTAATGGAACATCCTGAATCGCCGCCAGGTTAAAGCCGTCAATGCTCATCACCGACACGTCCTGCGGCACGCGCAGGCCGTGGTTTTGTAATGCGCTAATGGTGCCCGCCGCCATAAAGTCGCCGCCGACCAGGAACGCGGTAGGTAAATCCTTCCCCTGCACTTCACTGAGCCAGCTGCTGACCATCTGTTCCGTTTCGCGCGCGCTGAAGCTGGGCACCACCAGCAGATCGCGTTTATCGTTGAATTTCAGGTTGTGAGACTGCCACGCGTCGCGGATCCCCGCCAGGCGCAGCTCCATGGTGTAGCGGCGCAGGCACAGCACGTTCATCACCTCACGGTGTCCCATTTCGAACAGATATTCCGCCGCCCGTTCGCCAATGGCGCGATGATCCGGCGCGACGGCAGGCAGACGCATGTGCCGGTCGCGGCAGTTAATCAGCATGCAGGGTTTACCCACGTCCACTGCCAGATCGTGGATATGGGGATCGTCGATGCCAAGAAGGATTGCCGCCTGGGTGTCCGCTTCGTTCATGCGCGCCAGAAACAGCTGGGCGTCGCTGTCGTTCTCCTCCAGCGCGCAGTAGCGAAGGCGCACATCGTGGGACGCCAGGCCTTTACTCACGCTCTGGATCACGCGGTAGTAAAAGATGTCGGACCGCTCGTCAAACGCCCGCTGCGGGGCAAAAACCACCAGGCTGTTAAGCAGCAGACGCCCTGCCGCCATGCCGTCCATCACCCCCAGCTCCCGCGCGCACGCCAGCACCTTTGCGCGCGCTTTTTCACTGGTATTCGCTTTTCCCGCCAGCACTCGCGACACGGTGCTGATCGAGAGCTGCGTCCGGGCCGCGATTTCGGTGATTTTTAGCCTTTTGTCCATTTTGTGATCTGGCTCCATTTGCGAAATGGAAAAATTTTCATAGCGTATTGGTCAGGCAATAGCTGACATAAAGGCCATCATGCCAGAGGGTTTACGTCAGTTATGAGAAATTTTGCACAAAATCCACTTTTGCCCACTCATTTTCTTCCTTAAGGTGAACTTGTCACACAACTTCCATACTAGTTGTATACCAACTTAAGCATTTTAAACGGATAGAAATCAAAGGCATAAAAATCCGTGTGACACCTGAACCTCCGTCCCCTTACCGTCCGTCTTGTGGAGAGTAAAATGAGTCAGGACATCAATAACACCGTAGCGACAAGCAAAACCCGTCGCGTCATCAAGAACCTGCGCTGGTACGTGCTGGTGCTGTTCTTACTTGGCGTCACCGTTAACTACATCACCCGTAACTCACTCGGGATCCTCGCCCCGGAACTGAAAGAGAGCCTCGGGATCACCACCGAGCAATACTCCTGGATCGTCGGCGCGTTCCAGATCGCCTATACCATTTTCCAGCCCCTGTGCGGCTGGCTGATTGACGTCATCGGCCTGAAGATTGGCTTTATGGTCTGCGCCGGGATCTGGGCGCTGATGTGTATTTTTCACGCGGGCGCCGGAAGCTGGCTGCACCTCGCTATTCTGCGCTTCTTTATGGGTGCCTCTGAGGCGGCCGCTACCCCGGCGAACGCCAAAACCATCGGCGAATGGTTCCCGAAATCAGAGCGACCCGTTGCCGCCGGCTGGGCGGGCGTAGGCTTCTCCATCGGCGCGATGCTGGCCCCGCCCATCATCTATTTCGCTCACGCGTCGTTCGGCTGGCAGGGCGCATTTATGTTTACCGGCGTGCTGGCGCTGCTGTGGGTGATCCTCTGGTGGGCGTTCTACCACAACCCGGAGCAGCACCCGAACCTGAGCAAGGACGAGCTGGCGTTCATCAAGCAGGATAACGAACCGCCTGCGGTGAGACTGCCCTTCCTGACCGCGCTGAAAACCGTCTCGAAAAACAAACGCTTCTACGGTATCGCCATCCCGGCCTTTATGGCGGAACCGGCCTGGGCGGTGCTGAGCTTCTGGGTGCCGCTGTACCTCGCCAAAGAGCACGGCATGGATCTGAAGCAGATTGCGATGTTTGCCTGGCTGCCGTTCCTCGCCGCCGACCTCGGCAGCGTGGCGAGCGGCTACCTGACGCGTCTGTACACCCGTCTGTTCGGCTGCTCGCGCGTTAACTCGGTCGTTGCCAGCTCCGTGACGGGCGCGTTTCTGATGATCTCGCTGGGCATCGTGGCCATTACCCGCGACCCGTACATCACCATCGTGCTGATCTCCATCGGCGGTTTCGGGCACCAGATTATCTCCTGCATGCTGAGCGCCCTGGTCGTTGAGTCGTTCGACAAAGGCCAGATGGCGACCGTCAACGGCATGCGCGGCTCTGCGGCGTGGATCGCCAGCTTCCTGTTCTCGCTGTTAATCGGCGTGACCGCCGACAAAATCGGCTTTAACCCGCTCTTTATTGCCATGGGCTTCTTTGACCTGATTGGCGCTGTCTTCCTGGTAGCATTTATTGCTGAACGTCGCGCCAAGCGCGCCTGATAGTGGATGTATTGCATATGAAAACCCTGAAAAACTGGACCCTTGATACGCAGTCGGCAAACCATCTGGAACTGCTGGTCGATAACCAGCACCGCCTGTGCCTGTATGTGCTGGAAGAGAACCTGTTCCGCGTGCTGATTAAACGCAAAGGCGAGCTGGCGCTGGACCGCACCTGGAGCATCGCGCCGGAAAAAGACGTGCCGTGGGAAGGCCGCCGTCGTGAGGATATAAGCGGTTTTTCCTGCCCGGCCTGGACCCTGACGCAACAGGATGAGACGCTCACGGTGGCAACCGAACAGCTGCGCGTGACGGTCCACCAGCCGCTGTGGCTGGAGTGGCACTACCGCAATGAGGCGGGCGAGTGGCAGCCGCTGGTCAACGACCGTCCAACCAGCGCCTACCTGCTGAACGCCCACGGCGACGGCGTGGCGCACTACCTCAGCCGCCGCAAGGACGAGCGTTTCTACGGCCTGGGCGAAAAAGCGGGCGATCTGCAGCGCAACGGCAAGCGCTATGAGATGCGCAACCTCGACGCAATGGGGTACAACGCGGCCAGCACCGACCCGCTCTACAAGCATATTCCGTTCACTATCGCCCGCCGCGACGACGTCAGCTACGGCCTGTTCCACGACAACCTGAGCAGCTGCTGGCTGGATCTGGGTAACGAAATCGACAACTACCACACCGCCTACCGTCGCTGGCAGGCGGAAGCGGGCGATATCGATTACTACATTTTTACCGGCAAGCGCGTGCTGGACGTCACCAAAGCCTTTGTGCGCCTGACCGGGAAAACGCTGTTCGGACCGAAATGGAGCCTGGGCTACAGCGGCTCGACCATGCACTACACCGACGCGCCGGACGCGCAAAACCAGCTGATGAACTTCATCCGCCTGTGCGAAGAGCACGCCATTCCGTGCGACTCGTTCCAGCTCTCCTCCGGCTATACCTCTATCAACGGCAAGCGCTACGTCTTCAACTGGAACTATGACAAGGTGCCGCAGCCGAAGGTGATGAGCCAGGCCTTCCACGACGCGGGGCTGAAGCTGGCGGCAAACATCAAGCCGTGCCTGCTGCAAGACCATCCGCGCTATAACGAAGTGGCGGAGAGCGGCCTGTTCATTCGCGATTCAGAAACCGATGCACCGGAACGTTCCAGCTTCTGGGATGACGAAGGCTCGCACCTCGACTTTACCAACCCGCAGACGGTGCAGTGGTGGCAGAACGGCGTGACCACGCAGCTGCTGGAGATGGGCATCGACTCCACCTGGAACGACAACAACGAATATGAAGTGTGGGACGGGGAGGCGCGCTGCTTTGGCTTCGGCAAAGAGATCGCCATCAAGCACATTCGCCCGGTGATGCCGCTGCTGATGATGCGCGCCTCGCTGGAAGCGCAGCAGCGTTTCGCGCCGGAAAAACGTCCGTACCTGATCTCCCGCTCCGGCTGCGCCGGGATGCAGCGCTACGTTCAGACCTGGAGCGGCGACAACCGCACCAGCTGGGACACCCTGCGCTATAACATCCGCATGGGTCTGGGCATGAGCCTGTCCGGTCTGTTCAACGTCGGTCACGACGTCGGCGGTTTCTCCGGCGACAAGCCAGACGCCGAGCTGTTCGTGCGCTGGGTGCAGAACGGCGTGATGCACCCGCGCTTTACCATTCACTCGTGGAACGATGACCACACCGTGAACGAGCCGTGGATGTACCCGGGCGTCACGCCAGCCATTCGCGGCGCGGTTGAGCTGCGCTACCGCCTGCTGCCGTACCTCTATACCCTGCTCTGGCAGGCGCACGCCGACGACGAGCCGATGCTGCGCCCGACCTTCCTCGATCACGAGCATGATGCGCAGACGTTTGAGGAGTGCGATGACTTCCTGCTGGGCCGCGACCTGCTGGTCGCCAGCGTCGTCGAAGCCGGGCAGCGCGAGCGCCGCGTCTGGCTGCCGGATAACGCCACCGGCTGGTATGATTTTTACACCCACGCGTGGTATGCGGGCGGCCAGTCAATCGTCCTCGACGCGCCGCTGGAAAAACTGCCGCTGCTGGTGCGCGCCGGTGCCGCTCTGCCGCTGAGCGAACGCATTACGCATGTGAGTGCCGAAAACGATACGACCCGCGAGCTGAAGCTGTTCCCGGTGAAGGGCGTCGGCACGACCACCGGAATGCTGTTTGAAGACGACGGCGAAAGCTGGGGCTACCAGAACGGCAACGCGCTGTGGGTGGAGTGGGAAATGGTGTGCGACGGCGCAACCATCAACCTGAAGGTCAACGCGCGCGGGGATTATCGTCCGGCGTGGAAATCGCTTAAGGTGTCGCTGCCTGCAGGGGAAAAACGTACGCTGCTGGTGAACGGGGTCGAAGGGGGCGAGTGGGTGGTCTAGTGCGGCCTGATGCCCTCACCCTAACCCTCTCCCACGGGGAGAGGGAACAGAACGTAGGCCGGGTAAGGCGAAGCCGCCACCCGGCTTTTTTTTAGTTCTCGATACCTTTACTGCGCAGGTAATCTTCGTAATTACCGGTGAAGTCCACCACGCGCTCTGGCGTAATTTCGATCACGCGGGTCGCCAGCGAGCTGACGAACTCACGGTCGTGAGAGACGAAGATCAGGGTACCCTGATACATCTCCAGCGCCATGTTCAGGGATTCGATAGATTCCATGTCCAGGTGGTTGGTCGGTTCGTCCATCACCAGGATGTTTGGTTTTTCCATCATCAGCTTGCCGAACAGCATGCGGCCCTTCTCACCACCGGAGAGCACCTTAGCCGGCTTTTTGATGTCGTCCTGGCTGAAAAGCAGACGACCCAGGATGCTGCGCACCGCCTGCTCGTCGTCGCCTTCCTGCTTCCACTGGCTCATCCAGTCGAAGACGGTGAGGTCGTTTTCGAACTCATATTCATGGTCCTGCGCGTAGTAGCCAATCTGCGCGTTTTCAGACCACTTCACGGTGCCGTTATCCGGCTGCAGTTCGCCGACCAGGGTTTTCAGCATGGTGGATTTACCCACGCCGTTGGCACCGAGGATGGCAATCTTCTCGCCCACTTCCAGCAGCAGGTTGAATTTTTTAAACAGCGGACCGTTCTCAAAGCCTTTTTCAAGGGCTTCCACTTCCAGCGCGTTACGGAACAGCTTCTTGTCCTGCTCGAAGCGGATGAACGGGTTCTGACGGCTGGAGGCTTTGACTTCGTCCAGCTTGATTTTGTCGATCTGACGCGCACGCGAGGTCGCCTGACGCGACTTAGAGGCGTTGGCGCTAAAGCGGCTGACGAAGGACTGCAGGTCAGCAATCTGCGCTTTCTTCTTGGCGTTATCCGCCAGCAGACGTTCACGCGCCTGGGTGGCCGCCGTCATGTACTCGTCATAGTTGCCCGGGTAAATGCGCAGCTCGCCGTAGTCCAGATCCGCCATGTGCGTACAGACCATGTTCAGGAAGTGACGGTCGTGCGAAATGATGATCATGGTGCTGTCGCGATCGTTCAGCGTCTGCTCCAGCCAGCGGATGGTGTCGATGTCCAGGTTGTTCGTCGGTTCGTCGAGCAGCAGGATGTCCGGGTTAGAGAACAGCGCCTGTGCCAGCAGCACGCGCAGCTTCCAGCCTGGCGCAACTTCGCTCATCGGGCCGTAATGTTGTTCAACAGGAATACCCACGCCGAGCAGCAGCTCGCCCGCGCGCGCTTCCGCAGAGTAGCCGTCCATCTCGCCGTACTGCGTTTCCAGATCGGCTACTTTATAGCCGTCTTCTTCGCTCATTTCGGCCAGCGCGTAGATGCGATCGCGCTCCTGCTTCACTTCCCACAGTTCCCCATGCCCCATGATCACGGTGTCGAGCACGGTGAACTCTTCGAAGGCGAACTGATCCTGACGCAGCTTACCGATACGCTCGTTAGGGTCGAGCGATACGTTACCGAGCGTCGGCTCCAGGTCACCGCCGAGGATCTTCATAAAGGTGGATTTTCCGCTACCGTTGGCACCAATCAGGCCGTAACGGTTGCCGCCGCCAAATTTGACGGAAATGTTTTCGAACAGCGGCTTACTGCCAAACTGCATAGTGACGTTGCTGGTAACTAACACGGGGAGATTCCTGCGAAAAGTGTGATAAACACGGCATTATGCCACAATTCCGAATTGAGATCCCGTGTTGCGGCAATCCACTAAACTTTAACAAAATCGAAAAAAATGTGATTTCGTACACATCTGAATTCCCTGTTAGCGGGAATGCACATATAATGCGCTCCCATCACAGATTCAGACTTATCAACTCATCGCCAGAATGGCTTAGATACCTCGCACAACATGAACATGAAATTAACAACGCTTTTAGCGGCGGCGTTAGCCGTAGTAGGTTTTTGTAAGACCGCGTCTGCGGTGACGTATCCCCTGCCAACAGACGGTAGCCGTCTGGTAGGCCAGAACCAGGTTGTGACGGTACCAGAAGGTAACTCTCAGCCACTGGAGTATTTCGCTGCGCAGTACCAGCTGGGCCTGTCTAACATGCTGGAAGCGAACCCGGGCGTTGACCCGTATCTGCCGAAAGCGGGCACCGTGCTGAATATTCCTCAGCAGCTGATCCTACCGGATACCGTTCATGAAGGTATCGTGATTAACAGCGCCGAAATGCGTCTGTATTACTACCCGAAAGGCACCAACACCGTTATCGTGCTGCCAATCGGTATCGGCCAGCTGGGTAAAGACACCCCAATGAACTGGACCACCAAAGTTGAGCGTAAGAAAGCGGGCCCAACCTGGACGCCGACTGCCAAAATGCACGCGGAATACATCGCTGCGGGCGAACCGCTGCCAGCCGTTGTACCGGCAGGCCCGGATAACCCAATGGGTCTGTACGCGCTGTACATTGGCCGCCTGTACGCTATCCACGGTACCAACGCCAACTTCGGTATCGGCCTGCGCGTAAGCCACGGCTGCGTGCGCCTGCGTAACGACGACATCAAATTCCTGTTCGAAAACGTGCCGGTCGGTACGCGCGTGCAGTTCATCAACGAACCGGTGAAGGCGACCTCTGAGCCAGACGGCAGCCGTTACATCGAAGTGCACAACCCGCTGTCCACCAGCGAAGACCAGATCAACAACAACGAAATCGTCCCTGTTACGCTGAACAGCGCGGTGCAGGCGGTGACTTCTCAGCCAGACGTAGAAACGGCGATTGTTGACCAGGCCGTGCAGAACCGCTCCGGTATGCCGGTGCGTTTGAACTGATAGCGAAGCATTAAAAAAGCGGGCCTCGTTGCCCGCTTTTTTTTATCCGTTATTCACGATCACGATCCCGCCGTGGTCGTACCGATAGTGGCAGTGGGCATACTCCAGCGGCGTGCCGTCCTCCAGATAAATCACCTGCTCCACTTCCAGTACGGGATCGGTCTGCTCGCAGACCAGATGCTCCCTGTCCAGCGCGTTGGGCTTAAGCGCCCGCACAACTCGATACGACCCCATAATTTTCAGCCCCAGCGTCTCCTGCACGTACTGGAACACCGAACCTTCAAGATGGTTTTTCGTCAGGCCCGGCACCAGATTCATCGGCATCACCGTGGAATCCAGCGACATCGGTTCGCCGTTCAGCAGACGGAGGCGAACGAAGTCATAGATCGGCGCATCGGCGTTAATCATCAGCGACGCCTGCTCTTTTTCGTTCGGGAAGCGCAGCTCGAAATGCACTACCCGGCTGGTCACCGTGCCCAGATGCGCCCAGGTTTTAGTCGCGCCAAAGTAGTCGCTGCCGGAGAGGTCCCACTGCGAGAGCTGAAAGAAGTTTTTGCGGATGAACGTGCCCTGGCCCTGGCGGGTATAGACCAGACCTTCGACGATGAGCTGGCGCATCGCCTGCTGAATGGTCATCCGGCTGGAGTTGAACTCCGCCGCCAGCGCAAACTGGTCTGGCAGGGGTTCGTTGGCGGCGTACTGCTGGCTGATAATGCGTTTCTTAATTTCCCGCGCTATGGTGATGTACTTCGCCGCCATCGTTCTTCCTTTCAGTTAGTTTTCTATCCCGCTGTTTTTCAACGCCACTCTCTCGGCAATCTTGAGGAAAGGCAGGTAGAAGAATACACCAAATACGATGATTGCCAACTGCACCACCACCGCCCGCCAGTCCCCTGCCGTGGCCAGCCAGGCGCTGAGAATGGGCGGCGTGGTCCACGGGATCATCACCACGCAGCGCGACATTAACCCCAGCGTGGTACAGAGCCAGGCGAAGTAAATGCCGATGGCGGGCAGCAGCACAAACGGGATCATCAGCGGCAGGTTAAACACGATCGGCAGGCCGAAAATCACCGGCTCGTTGATGTTGAACAGACCGGGCGCCAGCGACAGACGCGCCACCTGCTTCGCCGATTTTTGTCGGGAGAAGATAAAGATGGCGATCAGCAGCGAGATCGTGCTGCCCGTGCCGCCCACCATGCCAAACGTCGGCACGAAGATGTTGTTGATGATATGCGGGATGGGCTGGCCGTTGGCGAAGGCCAGCATGTTCTCGTTGGTGTTGATCAGCAGGAACGGCTCCAGCACCACGCTGTTAACGACTGACTGATGAATACCGAGCGTGAACAGGAAGTTACCGAAGCTGTAGATGAAAATCGTCCCCGGCAGGCTGGTGTTAATCAGCCGCAGCGGCTGCTGGATAAAGGTGGTAATAAGATGGATCAGGTCCGTGTGCAGCACGTTTGCCAGTATCGCCGCCAACACCGCGAACAGGGAGAGCGTGAGAATGGTTGTTAACACCAAGCTGTAAT
>NZ_JADBRD010000029.1:0-3301 GCF_014930495.1 Enterobacter cloacae complex sp. S3
TGTCAACGCAAAGCAGAAGTGTCACCTTCGGTGCGAAACAGAGATGTCATGCTTTGGTTCAGAGAATGCGTTTGACCGCCTCGCTATATACTTCCGAGCGTTCTCTTTTCCCAACAGAAATCACGAAAACGACAACTTTCTCGTCTATAACCTGGTATACAAGGCGATAGCCTGAAGACCGGAGCTTAATCTTGTAACAATCAGGCATACCACGGAGCTTGTTTGCTTCAATCCGGGGTGACTCAAGTACTTCAACCAGCTTCTTTTTCAACTGTTCACGTACCGTCGAGCCCAGCTTTCGCCATTCCTTTAGTGCCCGCTCGTCAAAATCCAGAAAATACGCCATCAGAGTTCATCCAGCGTCACACGTACTGGCTTAGGATTACGAAGCCGTTCTTTCACTATCTCCACAAGTTCAGCATCTTCATCACTCAGGAGTGTCTGTTTGAACGGCAAGCGTTCATTGTCAGCGATATACTCGAGCATGAGACGAAGCGCTTCAGAAGGAGTTACACCCATTTTTTCAAGCGCGGCGTAAGAACGCGCTTTAAGTTCATCGTCAATACGCAGGTTAATGCTACCCATGTCTTACACCTCTTGTAATTACAAATGTCATTACAAGTATCGCACTACAACATGCTTAGGGCAAGTCACGAAGGAAGTCAGAAAGTAGTCGTAAGAACGGTGATCACTGTCCGCTTTGTGCCAGGAGCAGCCATTGCTAAGTCCATCCTGTATTGTGCAGGTCAGCTCGTTTTTAAAGAGTCCGGCCATCATCTTACTGGTACAGACACCATATACTTTGTGACGGTCAGGCTACATATGCACAACTCAACTTATTCATCTATTTTTTGCTTTAGCATGTCAGTGTTGCTTTCTCGTCGGCGGGTGAGCGGTGACCTGACCTGTCGATAAAGGAACATAGCACGTTTTATGCAACACCCGCATGCGGCAGAAAATTATTGCCGAACGTTTACCCCTGTCAACAAGCTTTACTTTCTGAGGCGCGCCAGCCCGCGAGGAAAACAATCTGAACATCAAACAATTAATGACACAAGAAATACGATTAAAGATTTTTTTGTGCATGCCGATAGTGCTTTTTTAAAAGGAGAAATCTATGTCTGTCACAATTCAGGGAAATACCTCAACCGTTATTTCAAACAACTCCGCCCCGGAAGGAACATCAGAAATAGCCAAAATCACAAGACAAATTCAGGTGCTGACTGAAAAGCTTGGGAAAATCTCATCGGAAGAGGGGATGACGACACAGCAGAAAAAAGAAATGGCTGCATTGGTACAGAAGCAAATTGAAAGCCTCAGGGCTCAACTGGAGCAGTTGTTAAGGCAGCAGGCAGAGAAAAAGAATAAAGACGCGACAGTTCAGCCTGATAAAAAAGAAGAGAAAAAAGACGATACAAATACCGCTGGCACCATTGATATTTACGTCTAAGTGACAGCCGTATTGTGGCCCTCATCGGGCCACTTTTCGCCATCAGCCTTTTCTTTAAAGACATATTATCTTTGTATCATTTCTGATAGTTAACATTACAAGATATAAGTAATGGACGCACTCCCAATTAGTCTATTTAAATCGCCACGAGTTTCACTGACAACCCATGATCAATTATGAATTGCAACTATTTCTGTAGTCACTTTTGTGGGGACAGTCCACAAAACTGCCAACTTCCGCTTCTTGCTCTTAGCGGACATTAGCATAGGCTATTTACCATAACGCCTCATTACGCGCACCGCCCAGACTGACTCAGCGCGTTTCTGGCATATCCCCGGTAAAACAAGTAACAAACCACCCGAAAATGAACACCAGAAACGCGACTTAAGAATCTACCCTATGAATGGATATGCACTCAACCGAATCGATCTTGGTTTCAATCTTTTTTATCGGGATCAGGCTTCTTTTTAGGTAACTTCGGGGGCTTAACTTGCTGATGACTTTGCGTTCGGCGCGTAAGCCAGGGATGGTCAGCTTTAGGTTTAACATAGTATTTTGAGCGTAAATCAATACGGGCATTATCCACTCGTTCATGGACACTCTTTTCATCATCCAGTGGTATAGGCTCCGGGCCATCAACATACTTTTCCCAGCCCAGCGCTTTCCCGTCATACAGAACGTTAATTTCACCGTCAAAGTTCTCGCATACAGTAACAACCGAATGCCTAAGTCGATATCCCCGGCCCTCACTGCGTACCTGAAACGCACTGCTTTTGTACTGGAAAGTGAGATTTTTAGACAGAACGCGCTTCGCCTGTAGGCTGAAGATATAACCCAGTTCCTCTTCAGAATGGTGCACATCAAGATGAGCATTATCAGTAGTACGAGGCGACGTAGCGAACCGGTTGTTATAGGCTTCAATAAAGGTCGGCAACCATGCATTTGCTGTTTCAATATCACTGATATTCTGAAGCCGCATTTCTTTGACCAGCCTGTCCTGTAGTGTCTGATTGGCGCGCTCTACCCGCCCTTTTGCCTGCGGGCTGTTGGCATGGATTGGCTCGATGCCCAGTGTCTTTATCGCACGAGTGAACTGGGTCAGCTCACCTTCCCGCTCTGGGTTATTTACCCTGAATATACTGTGTCTATCAGAGTAGAGAGCGAGCGGTACGCCATGATCATTAAGGTAACCCCGGAGGGTTTCCATGTAAGCCCGGGTTGTTTCAGCAGGCACAAAACGCAACGCCATCAACGCACTGGTGGCATCATCAATGAAAACGATCAGTGTACATCTGGGGCCTCGATTTTCAAACCAGTCATGAGGTGAGCCATCAATCTGGATCAGTTCACCGTAAGATGGTCGTCGCATGCGGCGTTGATATATACGGGCAATTTTACGACGGCGTTCACGCCATAACCCCTCTTCTATCATCCACTTTCTGAGAGTTTCAACGGATAAAGATAAACCGTGTATCTCGCGCAATTTTTCGCACGCAAACGTAGGTCCAAAATCAGCGTAACGGCCTTTGAGGAGTGAAATTACTGTTGCTCTGAATTCAGTAGAAAAGGAATTATTAGGACGCTTTCCACGTCGGTGGGAAACCAGACCAGAAGGCCCTTCATTTCTATACCGTTGCACCAGACGTTTAACCTGCCGAATAGAAATGCCAATGCGTGCCGCAGCTTGTTCCTGAGTAATATGTCGATTAATTGACTCCTGAATAATCTGAAGTCGGTGGAGTTCCTTATGACTCATCGTAACAGTCTCTTTGATCATGAAAAATCCCCCAGAGAATTGTCTGGGGACATTTTAGAATGGTTCAAAGGGGACATTACAGCTTGGTGTTAACA
>NZ_JADBRD010000003.1:0-1062 GCF_014930495.1 Enterobacter cloacae complex sp. S3
TAATCGTGGGGGCAGGTCAGGATATTTACATGAATGCAACTAAAGGGCTTGTCGATTTTCACTGTCACCTTGATCTCTACCCTGATCATTATTCAGCAGTCAGAGATGCAGAGAAAGCTGGAATATTTACATTGGCAGTTACGACAACACCGCGCGCATGGCCTCGCAATCACGAGATTGCAAAGCGTACGAAGTATGTCCGAGCAGCATTAGGGTTACATCCCCAATTGGTAGCCAACCATGAAAATGAACTAGAACTATGGGATCATTACCTATCGGAGACACGCTATGTTGGTGAAGTTGGACTGGATGCTGGTCCTCGCTTTTTCAAGTCACTCGATGCGCAAAAGCGAGTATTTCAACATATATTGCAACGTTGCGCTCAGGCTGGCGATAAGATCATTACAGTCCATAGCGTCAGAGCGGTCAAAATTGTACTAGACTTCATTGAAGCATATTTACCCTTAGGGCGTGGGAAAATTGTTCTCCACTGGTTCACTGGAACAAAGAACGAGGCGAAGCGAGCATTAGAGTTAGGATGCTATTTTTCTATTAATATGGAAATGATTAGCAATGCCAGACATATTCCTATGATACAGTCTATTCCAATTGAGCGAGTGCTAACAGAAACCGATGGTCCATTCACACGTATTGATAATAGGCCTTCACAACCAGCTGATATAGAAAATACTGTAGAAGAACTAGCCCATTTATATGGGCTATCCACGAGTGATATGGTCTACGTCATTCGGAATAATTTGCGGACCCTAATCAGTTATTGAAGGCAACCTTACTATGATTAAATGAAAAAGAGATTGGTGTTCATCTTGGTGGTCTTGACAGAGAAGTGACTCAAGTTTCGCTTATATATTAGCTTGTAACTGAATAAGGCAATCCCAATTACAGAGCCAAATTTGAACAGCCTGATTACTAGCAGGCTTTTTGCTTTTGTGCACCAATGGAAAAGAGTTCAGTCTCGGAACTGGGGGGCCTGTTAACGATTGTTGCAACCAGCTCTTCAGACGGAGATAAGACACACTATGTTACTTAAAAAAATAGATA
>NZ_JADBRD010000030.1:0-15223 GCF_014930495.1 Enterobacter cloacae complex sp. S3
CGAAATGAGCGGCATAACCTGAATCTGAGGCAGCACCTGGCACGGCTGGGACGGAAGTCGCTGTCGCTCACAAAATCGGTGGAGCTGCATGACAAAGTCATCGGGCATTATCTGAACATAAAACACTATCAATAATTTTGAGTCATTACCCAGTTAGCAATAACCCCCGCTTGCGGGGGCCATACCCACCAGGAGCAAACGCAGAAAGCCCGAGATACTTCTGCTGTACCGGGGGCTGGCGACATTTCAGGCAACACTCATAGTTGACATCCTCCCCGCCCTAAAGGGCGGGGAGGATGTCAATAATAGCAGACCACATCATGATGTCATTCTGACCGACAGATGCCAGAAGCAGAGGATCCATCCCATTTTATACCTACCTTATAACACTTAGAAAAACAACATGTTAAAAATGTTTATTGGAAACAATTTTATTTCCAATTGTAATGATAACCATTCTCATATTAATATGGCTACGTGATAATTAACTTTTGATGCACTCCGCATGTCTGACCGTGCCACTTCCACAGCTTCCTTAACGTTCGAGTCGCTTTATGGCACCCATCACGGCTGGTTGAAAAGTTGGCTGACGCGCAAACTCCAGTCTGCCTTTGATGCAGATGACATTGCCCAGGACACTTTTTTGCGGGTAATGAGCAGCGAAACGCTCTCGACGATCCGCGATCCTCGCTCTTTCCTGTGCACTATCGCCAAACGCGTGATGGTGGACCTGTTTCGCCGAAACGCGCTGGAAAAAGCGTATCTGGAGATGCTGGCGCTTATGCCGGAGGGGGTAGCGCCTTCACCTGAGGAACGCGAAAGCCAGCTCGAGACCCTACAACTCGTCGACAGCATGCTGGACGGGCTAAACGGAAAAACACGTGAAGCGTTTCTGCTTTCGCAACTGGATGGCCTGACATACAGCGAGATTGCGCACAAACTCGGTGTTTCCGTCAGCTCCGTGAAAAAATACGTGGCGAAAGCCGTCGAGCACTGCCTGCTGTTTCGTCTGGAGCATGGGTTATGAATCCTTCGTTAACCGATTCCCGCCGTCAGGCGCTGCGTTCAGCTTCCCACTGGTATGCCGTGCTAAGCGGCGAGCGCGTCAGCCCACAACAGGAAGCGCGCTGGCAACAGTGGTATGAACAGGATCAGGATAACCAGTGGGCCTGGCAGCAGGTTGAAAACCTGCGCAACCAGCTTGGCGGTGTGCCTGGCGACGTTGCCAGCCGGGCGCTGCACGATACCCGCCTCACCCGCCGTCACGTGATGAAAGGATTACTGCTGTTGCTCGGCGCTGGCGGAGGCTGGCAACTCTGGCAGTCGGAAACCGGCGAAGGTCTGCGGGCAGATTACCGCACCGCCAAAGGCGCAGTCAGCCGTCAGCAACTGGAAGATGACTCCCTGCTCACGCTGAATACCCAAAGCGCGGCGGATGTGCGTTTTGATGCGCATCAGCGCACCGTCCGGCTCTGGTACGGTGAAATCGCCATTACTACCGCGAAAGATGCGCAGCAACGCCCCTTCCGCGTCCTGACTCGTCAGGGCCAACTCACCGCTTTAGGGACAGAATTTACCGTCCGCCAGCAGGATAATTTCACGCAGCTTGACGTGCAGCAGCACGCCGTGGAAGTGCTTCTCGCCAGTGCCCCCGCGCAAAAACGCATCGTGAACGCTGGTGAAAGCCTGCAGTTCAGCGCCTCTGAGTTTGGCGCAGTGAAACCGCTGGATGACGAGAGTACAAGCTGGACGAAGGGCATCCTGAGCTTCAGCGATAAACCGCTGGGTGAGGTGATAGCCACGCTAAGCCGTTACCGCAACGGCGTGCTGCGCTGCGATCCCGCCGTTGCCGGGCTGCGCCTGAGCGGGACGTTCCCGCTGAAAAATACCGATGCGATCCTGAACGTTATCGCTCAAACGCTTCCCGTTAAAATTCAGTCTATTACGCGGTACTGGATAAACATTTCACCGCTGTAAGAAAAATAATTCTCATTTCGATTGTCCTTTTTACCCTTCTCGTTCGACTCATAGCTGAACACAACAAAAATGATGATGGAGAAGGTATGACGCCGTTACGCGTTTTTCGTAAAACAACACCTTTGGTTAACGCCATTCGCCTGAGCCTGCTGCCGCTGGCCGGTCTCTCGTTTTCCGCTTTTGCTGCACAGGTTGATATCGCACCGGGATCGCTCGACAAAGCGCTCAATCAGTATGCCGCACACAGCGGAATTACCCTCTCGGTTGACGCCAGCCTGACGCGCGGCAAGCAGAGCAACGGCCTGCACGGAGATTACGACGTCGAGAGCGGCCTGCAACAACTGCTGGACGGCAGCGGACTGCAGGTAAAACCGCTGAGAAATAACAGCTGGACGCTGGAGACCGCGCCCGCGCCAAAAGAAGATGCCCTGACCGTGGTCGGCGACTGGCTGGGCGATGCGCGTGAAAACGACGTATTTGAACATGCTGGCGCGCGTGACGTGATCCGCCGTGAGGATTTCGCCAAAACCGGCGCAACCACCATGCGTGAGGTGCTTAACCGCATCCCTGGCGTCAGCGCGCCGGAAAACAACGGCACCGGCAGCCACGACCTGGCGATGAACTTTGGCATCCGGGGCCTGAACCCACGCCTCGCCAGCCGCTCGACCGTCCTGATGGACGGCATCCCCGTCCCCTTTGCCCCTTACGGTCAGCCGCAGCTTTCACTGGCTCCCGTTTCGCTCGGCAACATGGATGCCATTGACGTGGTGCGCGGTGGTGGTGCGGTGCGTTACGGACCGCAGAGCGTGGGCGGCGTGGTGAACTTTGTTACCCGCGCCATTCCGCAGGACTTTGGTATCGAGGCGGGGGTGGAAGGTCAGCTCAGCCCAACCTCTTCACAAAACAACCCGAAAGAGACGCACAACCTGATGGTGGGCGGCACAGCGGACAACGGTTTTGGCACCGCGCTGCTCTACTCCGGCACGCGCGGCAGTGACTGGCGCGAGCACAGCGCCACCCGCATCGACGACCTGATGCTGAAAAGCAAATATGCGCCGAATGAGGTGCACACCTTCAACAGCCTGCTGCAATATTACGATGGTGAAGCCGACATGCCCGGCGGCCTGTCCCGCGCGGATTACGACGCCGATCGCTGGCAATCCACCCGCCCGTATGACCGCTTCTGGGGCCGTCGCAAGCTGGCGAGCCTGGGCTACCAGTTCCAGCCGGACAGCCAGCATAAATTCAACATTCAGGGGTTCTACACCCAAACCCTGCGCAGCGGCTACCTGGAGCAAGGCAAACGCATCACCCTCTCGCCGCGTATCTACTGGGTGCGCGGTATTGAGCCACGCTACAGCCAGAGCTTTATGATCGGCCCTTCCGCGCACGAAGTGGGCGTGGGCTATCGCTATGTGAATGAATCAACGCATGAAATGCGTTACTACACCGCCACCAGCAGCGGGCAGTTGCCGTCCGGCTCAAGCCCTTACGACCGCGACACGCGTTCCGGCACCGAGGCGCACGCCTGGTATCTGGATGACAAAATCGACATCGGCAACTGGACCATCACGCCGGGTATGCGTTTCGAACATATCGAGTCATACCAGAACAACGCCATCAAAGGCACGCACGAAGAGGTGAGCTATAACGCACCGCTTCCGGCGTTGAACGTGCTCTATCACCTGACTGATAGCTGGAATCTTTATGCAAACACTGAAGGCTCGTTCGGCACCGTACAGTACAGCCAGATTGGCAAGGCTGTGCAAAGCGGCAATGTGGAACCGGAAAAAGCGCGAACCTGGGAACTCGGTACCCGCTACGATGACGGCGCGCTGACGGCGGAAATGGGGCTGTTCCTGATTAACTTTAACAATCAGTACGACTCCAACCAGACCAACGACACCGTCACTGCACGTGGCAAAACGCGCCATACCGGGCTGGAAACGCAGGCACGTTACGACCTGGGTACGCTAACGCCAACGCTTGATAACGTTTCCGTCTACGCCAGCTATGCGTATGTGAACGCGGAAATCCGCGAGAAAGGCGACACCTATGGCAATCAGGTGCCATTCTCCCCGAAACATAAAGGCACGCTGGGCGTGGACTACAAGCCGGGCAACTGGACGTTCAATCTGAACAGCGATTTCCAGTCCAGCCAGTTTGCGGATAACGCCAATACGGTGAAAGAGAGCGCCGACGGCAGTACCGGCCGCATTCCCGGCTTCATGCTCTGGGGCGCACGCGTGGCGTATGACTTTGGCCCGCAGATGGCAGATCTGAACCTGGCGTTCGGTGTGAAAAACATCTTCGACCAGGACTACTTCATCCGCTCTTATGACGACAACAACAAAGGCATCTACGCAGGCCAGCCGCGCACGCTGTATATGCAGGGGTCGTTGAAGTTCTGATGTGTTAACGCCCGGCTTGCCGGGCTTTTAGCTGGAATGTGACTATGTTGGCATTTATCCGTTTTCTTTTTGCAGGCCTGCTGCTGGTGATCGGCCACGCCTTTGCCGCCACGGTTCAGGACGAACACGGCACGTTTACACTCGATAAAACGCCACAACGGATTGTGGTGCTGGAACTCTCGTTCGCCGATGCGCTGGCCGCCGTGGACGTCAGCCCGATCGGTATTGCCGACGATAACGATGCAAAACGCATCCTGCCCGAAGTGCGTGCGCACCTGAAACCGTGGCAGTCCGTCGGAACGCGCGCGCAGCCGAGCCTGGAAGCCATTGCTGCCCTGAAACCAGACCTGATCATTGCCGACAGCAGTCGCCATGCGGGGATTTACACTGCCTTGCAGCAAATCGCGCCGGTACTGCTGCTTAAGTCCCGCAACGAAACCTACGCTGAAAATTTGCACTCAGCGGCTATCATCGGCGAAGTGGTAGGTAAAAAACGAGAGATGCAGGCGCGTCTGGAACAACATAAAGAGAAGATGGCGCAGTGGTCCAGCCAGCTTCCCACAGGGACACGCGTGGCCTTTGGCACATCACGCGAACAGCTATTCAACCTGCATACCCAGGAGACCTGGACCGGCAGCGTGCTGGCTTCTCTGGGGCTGAACGTTCCCGCTGCGATGGCGGGCGCGTCCATGCCGTCCATCGGCCTGGAGCAACTGCTGGCGGTCAATCCTGCCTGGCTGCTGGTTGCCCACTATCGCGAAGAGAGCATTGTTAAACGCTGGCAACAAGATCCGCTCTGGCAGATATTAACCGCCGCGCAGAAGCAGCAGGTTGCTTCAGTCGACAGTAACGCCTGGGCGCGGATGCGCGGTATTTTTGCCGCAGAGCGTATTGCCGCTGACACGGTAAAAATCTTCCACCATCAGCCGCTTACCGATGTGAAATGACCGCGCTAAAACACCCGGTGCTGCTGTGGGGGCTTCCCGTTGCAGTACTTATTATTATTTTCTGGCTGAGTCTGTTTTGCTACTCGGCCATTCCTGTTTCCGGAGCAGACGCAATCCGCGCCCTGCTGCCTGGACACACGCCAACGCTACCAGAAGCGCTGGTGCAAAACCTTCGTTTGCCGCGAAGCCTGGTCGCCGTTCTGATCGGCGCAAGCCTGGCGCTCGCGGGCACGCTGCTGCAAACCCTGACCCACAACCCAATGGCCTCTCCTTCACTGCTCGGCATTAACAGCGGCGCGGCGCTGGCTATGGCGCTTACCAGCGCGCTGAGTCCGACGCCGGTTGCAGGCTATTCCCTGTCGTTCATCGCGGCATGCGGGGGCGGCGTGAGCTGGCTGCTGGTCATGACCGCAGGAGGCGGGTTTCGTCATACCCAGGACAGAAACAAACTGATCCTCGCGGGTATCGCGCTGTCGGCCTTTTGTATGGCCCTGACCCGCATCACCCTGCTGCTGGCCGAAGATCATGCTTACGGCATCTTTTACTGGCTGGCAGGCGGAGTGTCCCACGCCCACTGGCAGGATGTCTGGCAGCTCTTGCCGGTGGTGGTCACTGCAGTCCCTGTCGTGTTGCTGCTGGCGAATCAACTGAACCTGCTCAACGTCAGCGACAGTACCGCCCATACGCTGGGAGTGAACCTGCCGAGACTACGTTTGATCATCAATATGTTAGTGCTGCTTCTGGTTGGCGCGTGCGTCAGTGTGGCAGGTCCGGTGGCGTTTATCGGCCTGCTGGTGCCACATCTGGCGCGCTTCTGGGCAGGCTTCGATCAGCGCAACGTACTGCCGGTGAGCATGCTGCTGGGGGCCACGCTGATGCTGATGGCAGATGTACTCGCACGCGCGCTGGCCTTCCCCGGCGATCTGCCCGCAGGCGCAGTGCTGGCGCTGATTGGCAGTCCTTGCTTTGTCTGGCTGGTGAGGAGGCGAGGATGAAAATTGCGCTGGTCATTTTCATCACCCTTGCCCTGGCAGGTTGTGCGCTGTTATCACTCCATATGGGGGTGATCCCCGTGCCGTGGCGCGCGCTGCTGACCGACTGGCAGGACGGACGCGAGCATTATTATGTATTGATGGAGTACCGACTGCCGCGCTTGCTGCTGGCACTGTTTGTCGGTGCAGCCCTCGCCGTGGCGGGCGTGCTGGTACAGGGGATTGTGCGTAACCCGCTAGCATCACCGGATATTCTCGGCATTAACCATGCCGCCAGCCTTGCCTCTGTGGGAGCACTGCTTCTTATGCCATCACTATCCGTGATGGTGCTGCCGCTGCTGGCCTTTGCGGGCGGTATGGCGGGGTTGATCTTGCTGAAGATGCTGGCAAAGACCCACCAGCCGATGAAGCTGGCGCTCACCGGCGTGGCGCTTTCCGCCTGCTGGGCGAGCCTGACGGATTACCTGATGCTCCTGCACCCGCAGGATGTAAACAGTGCCCTGCTGTGGCTGACGGGTAGCTTATGGGGGCGCGACTGGCACTTTGTGAAGATTGCCGTGCCGTTGCTCATTCTGTTTTTGCCGCTGAGCCTGCGCTTTTGTCGCGATCTCGACCTGCTGGCGCTGGGCGATGCACGAGCAGCCACGCTCGGCGTGTCGGTTCAGCGCACCCGGTTCCAGGGGCTGATGCTGGCTGTCGCGATGACAGCAACCGGCGTGGCCGTCTGTGGCCCGATAAGTTTTATTGGTCTCGTCGTGCCGCACATGGTGCGCAGGATCGCCGGCGGGCGTCACCGCTGGCTGATGCCCGTTTCGGCCCTGACGGGCGCGTTGTTGCTGGTCATTGCCGATCTGCTGGCACGAATCATTCATCCGCCGCTGGAGCTTCCGGCAGGCGTGCTGACCGCCATTATCGGCGCACCGTGGTTTGTCTGGCTGCTTGTGAGAATGCGATAAATGAGATTACGTACTGAAAATCTGACCGTCAGCTATGGCGCACAAACCGTGCTGGATGGACTTTCTCTCGCCCTGCCTGCCGGAAAAATCACGGCCCTGCTCGGCCCTAACGGTTGCGGGAAATCGACGCTGTTGAACTGTTTTTCTCGCCTGTTAACACCAGACTCTGGCGAGATATTGCTTGATGAAAAACCCATAGCCGGTTTTTCCGCCCGCCAGCTGGCTCGCCGCCTGGCTTTACTGCCGCAACACCATTTATCCCCCGAGGGGATCACTGTACGGGAACTGGTTTCCTACGGCCGCAGCCCGTGGCTGTCGTTGTGGGGGCGACTCTCCGCGGAAGACAACGAGCGGGTCAACGTGGCAATGAGTCAGACCCGGACGCGCAATCTGGCTGACCGCAGGTTAACCCAGCTTTCCGGCGGCCAGCGCCAGCGTGCGTTTCTGGCGATGGTGCTGGCACAGGATACCCCACTCATTCTTCTTGATGAGCCTACGACCTACCTCGATATCAATCATCAGGTTGAACTGATGCGCCTGATGGTTGAACTCAAAAGGCAGGGGAAAACCGTAGTGACGGTACTCCACGATCTGAATCAGGCCAGCCGCTATTGCGATCATCTGGTGGTACTGGCAAGCGGTCGCGTGATGGCGCAAGGTGCTCCGGAAGCAGTGATGAAACCAGAGCTTCTAAAGACGGTGTTCAGCGTAGAAGCGGAAATCCATCCCGAACCGGTATCTGGCAGACCCATGTGTGTGGTGAAGTAGTCTGGCGAAGTCATAAGGATCATCACAGGACAGATAAAGGAAGTGATAACCACCTGCCAACAGGCACCAAAATCTGGCTGGTTGCCGGTATCACCGACATGCGCAACGGCTTCAATGGTCTCGCCGCAAAGGTGCAGACGATGCTGAAAGATGACCCGATATCCGGCCATGTCTTCATCTTCCGGGGCCGCAGCGGCAGTAAGGTCAAACTGCTGTGGTCCACCGGCGACGGGCTGTGCCTGCTGACCAAACGGCTGGAACGCGGCCGCTTCGCCTGGCCCTCTGCCCGCGATGGCAAAGTGTTCCTGACCCCGGCGCAGCTGGCAATGCTTCTGGAAGGCATCGACTGGCGGCAGCCTAAAAGACTGCTTACGTCCCTGACCATGTTGTAGGCCTCTTTATCCTGGTTGTCGTTGAATAAGCCTGGTAAAATGCGGGCTTATGAACAACACCTCCCCCTGACGACATCCTTCTGCTGAAACAGCGCCTGTCCGAACAGGAAGCGCTGAACCGCGCCCTGCTGGAAAAGCAGGCCGACCGGGAGCGCGAAATAGACCATCTGCAGGCGCAGCTGGATAAGATTCGCCGGATGAACTTCGGCAGTCGTTCTGAATAAATCTCCCGCCGCATCGCGCAGATAGAAGCCGACCTGAACCGGCTTCAGACAGAAAGCGATACGCTGACGGGTCGGGTTGCCGATACGGGCCGGGCCCCGTATCGTTTTAACCCTGAATATTCATCGCAGATATTGTTTCGGGTTTTCCGGTATACCAGCCCTGAACTAGGTAACCGGGGCCAAGAGAACGGACGAATTCAAACTGTCCTGGCGTTTCCACCCCTTCAAACACCAGTGGTTTGCCAGTACCACGTAACCCTTTCACCACAGAAACAAGTAGCGCTCGCTTCACCGGGTCATCAATATTGGCAATAAAAATACGGTCTATTTTTATCTCATCGAAATCCAGTACCGTCAGCCATTCAATATGGGGGCCGCTTGGCAAACGGAAAATATCCTACGTTAAGCCTGTTTCTTTAGCTGGCATTACAAAAAGCGAGCGTCTGCATGGTACAGACAGACACCCGAATACGATAAAAATGAGACGAAAAAAACGGTAATGCTGTCAACCTGTTGATGACTATTTTAATCTGTAGTCATTCAATCCTTGTAACATCAGGATGATCCTGGTGTCAGTGAAAATACGAAATCAACACGTTGGTATCATTACCCACCTGTGAACTGACGTCGGCATTTTGAATCTCACTTCGGCGTGCCCCCTCCGAATGGCGCAAAACATTTCGTGGTATGGCATGATAGCACCCGAAGAGAGTCAATTCAGGGTGGTAAATGTGAAACCAGTAACGCTATACGATGTCGCAGAGTATGCCGGTGTCTCTTATCAGACCGTTTCCCGCGTGGTGAACCAGGCCAGCCACGTCTCTGCGAAAACGCGGGAAAAGGTGGAAGCGGCGATGGCGCAGCTGAACTACATTCCCAACCGCGTGGCACAACAACTGGCGGGGAAACAGTCGTTGCTGATTGGCGTTGCTACCTCCAGTCTGGCCCTGCACGCGCCGTCGCAAATTGTCGCGGCGATTAAATCTCGCGCCGATCAACTGGGTGCCAGCGTGGTGGTGTCGATGGTAGAACGAAGCGGCGTCGAAGCCTGTAAAGCGGCGGTGCACAATCTTCTCGCGCAACGCGTCAGTGGGCTGATCATTAACTATCCGCTGGATGACCAGGATGCCATTGCTGTGGAAGCTGCCTGCGCTAATGTTCCGGCGTTATTTCTTGATGTCTCTGACCAGACTCCCATCAACAGTATTATTTTCTCCCATGAAGACGGTACGCGACTGGGCGTGGAGCATCTGGTCGCATTGGGTCACCAGCAAATCGCGCTGTTAGCGGGCCCATTAAGTTCTGTCTCGGCGCGTCTGCGTCTGGCGGGCTGGCATAAATATCTCACTCGCAATCAAATTCATCCGATAGCGGAACGGGAAGGCGACTGGAGTGCCATGTCCGGTTTTCAACAAACCATGCAAATGCTAAATGAGGGCATCGTTCCCACTGCGATGCTGGTTGCCAACGATCAGATGGCGCTGGGCGCAATGCGCGCCATTACCGAGTCCGGGTTGCGCGTTGGTGCGGATATCTCGGTAGTGGGATACGACGATACCGAAGACAGCTCGTGTTATATCCCGCCGTTAACCACCATCAAACAGGATTTTCGCCTGCTGGGGCAAACCAGCGTGGACCGCTTGCTGAAACTCTCTCAGGGCCAGGCGGTGAAGAGCAATCAGCTGTTGCCCGTCTCACTGGTGAAAAGAAAAACCACCCTGGCGCCCAATACGCAAACCACCTCTCCCCGCACGTTGGCAGATTCCTTAATGCAGCTGGCACGACAAGTTTCCCGACTTGAAAGCGGGCAGTGAGCGCAACGCAATTAATGTGAGTCAGCTCACTCATTAGGCACCCCAGGCTTTACACTCTATGTGTCCGGCTCGTATGTTATGCGAAAATGTGAGCGGATAACAATTCACGCAGGATACAACTATGACAATGATTACGGATTCACTGGCCGTCGTATTACAACGTCGTGACTGGGAAAACCCTGGCGTTACCCAACTTAATCGCCTTGCGGCACATCCCCCTTTCGCCAGCTGGCGTAATAGCGAAGAGGCTCGCACCGATCGCCCTTCCCAAGAGTCGCGCAGCCTGAATGGTGAATGGCGCTTTGCCTGGTTTCCGGCACCAGAAGCGGTACCAGAAAGCTGGCTGGAGCGCGATCTTCCTGACGCCGATACTGTCATCGTCCCCTCAAACTGGCAGATGCACGGTTACGATGCGCCTATCTACACCAACGTGACCTATCCCATTGCGGTCAATCCGCCGTATGTTCCCACGGAGAATCCGACGGGTTGTTACTCGCTCACATTTAATGTTGATGAAAGCTGGCTACAGGAAGGCCAGACGCGAATTATTTTTGATGGTGTTAACTCGGCGTTTCATTTGTGGTGCAACGGGCGCTGGGTCGGTTACGGACAGGACAGTCGTTTGCCGTCTGAATTTGACCTGAGCGCATTTTTACACGCCGGAGAAAACCGCCTCGCGGTGATGGTGCTGCGCTGGAGTGACGGCAGTTATCTGGAAGATCAGGATATGTGGCGGATGAGCGGCATTTTCCGTGACGTCTCGTTGCTGCATAAACCGAGCACGCAAATCAGCGATTTCCATGTAGCCACTCACTTTAATGATGATTTCAGCCGCGCTGTACTGGAGGCAGACGTTCAGATGTACGGCGAGCTGCGCGATGAGCTGCGGGTGACGGTTTCTTTGTGGCAGGGTGAAACGCAGGTCGCCAGCGGCACCGCGCCTTTCGGCGGTGAAATTATCGATGAGCGTGGTGGTTATGCCGATCACGTCACCCTACGTCTGAACGTCGAAAACCCGAAACTGTGGAGCGCCGAAATCCCGAATCTCTATCGTGCGGTGGTTGAACTGCACACCGCCGACGGCACGCTGATTGAAGCAGAAGCCTGCGATGTCGGTTTCCGCGAGGTGCGGATTGAAAATGGTCTGCTGCTGCTGAACGGCAAGCCGTTGCTGATTCGCGGCGTTAACCGTCACGAGCATCATCCTCTGCATGGTCAGGTCATGGATGAGCAGACGATGGTGCAGGATATCCTGCTGATGAAGCAGAACAACTTTAACGCCGTGCGCTGTTCGCATTATCCGAACCATCCGCTGTGGTACACGCTGTGCGACCACTACGGCCTGTATGTGGTGGATGAAGCCAACATTGAAACCCACGGCATGGTGCCAATGAATCGTCTGACCGATGATCCGCGCTGGCTACCCGCGATGAGCGAACGCGTAACGCGAATGGTGCAGCGCGATCGTAATCACCCGAGTGTGATCATCTGGTCGCTGGGGAATGAATCAGGCCACGGCGCTAATCACGACGCACTCTATCGCTGGATCAAATCTGTCGATCCTTCCCGCCCGGTACAGTATGAAGGCGGCGGAGCCGACACCTTCGCAACCGATATTATTTGCCCGATGTACGCGCGCGTGGATGAAGACCAGCCCTTCCCGGCTGTGCCGAAATGGTCCATCAAAAAATGGCTTTCGTTGCCTGGAGAGACGCGCCCGCTGATCCTTTGCGAATACGCCCACGCGATGGGTAACAGTCTTGGCGGCTTCGCTAAATACTGGCAGGCGTTTCGTCAGTACCCCCGTTTACAGGGCGGCTTCGTCTGGGACTGGGTGGATCAGTCGCTGATTAAATATGATGAAAATGGCAATCCGTGGTCGGCTTACGGCGGTGATTTTGGCGATACGCCGAATGATCGCCAGTTCTGCATGAACGGTCTGGTCTTTGCAGACCGCACGCCGCATCCGGCGCTGACGGAAGCAAAACACCAGCAGCAGTTTTTCCAGTTCAGTTTATCCGGGCGAACCATCGAAGTGACCAGCGAATACCTGTTCCGTCATAGCGATAACGAGCTCCTGCACTGGATGGTGGCGCTGGATGGCAAGCCGCTGGCAAGCGGTGAAGTGCCTCTGGATGTCGCTCCACAAGGTAAACAGTTGATTGAACTGCCTGAACTACCGCAGCCGGAGAGCGCCGGACAACTCTGGCTAACGGTTCACGTAGTGCAACCGAACGCGACCACATGGTCAGCAGCCGGACACATCAGCGCCTGGCAGCAGTGGCGTCTGGCGGAAAACCTCAGCGTGACACTCCCCTCCGCGCCCCACGCCATCCCGCAACTGACCACCAGCGAAACGGATTTTTGCATCGAGCTGGATAATAAGCGTTGGCAATTTAACCGCCAGTCAGGCTTTCTTTCACAGATGTGGATTGGCGATAAAAAACAACTGCTGACGCCGCTGCGCGATCAGTTCACCCGCGCACCGCTGGATAACGACATTGGCGTAAGTGAAGCGACCCGCATTGACCCTAACGCCTGGGTCGAACGCTGGAAGGCGGCGGGCCATTACCAGGCCGAAGCAGCGTTGTTGCAGTGCACGGCAGATACGCTTGCCGACGCGGTGCTGATTACCACGGTCCACGCGTGGCAGCATCAGGGGAAAACCTTATTTATCAGCCGGAAAACCTACCGGATTGATGGAAGTGGTCAAATGGCGATTACCGTTGATGTTGAAGTGGCGAGCAATACGCCACATCCGGCGCGGATTGGCCTGACCTGCCAGCTGGCGCAGGTAGCAGAGCGGGTAAACTGGCTCGGATTAGGGCCGCAAGAAAACTATCCCGACCGCCTTACTGCGGCCTGTTTTGACCGCTGGGATCTGCCATTGTCAGACATGTATACCCCGTACGTCTTCCCGAGCGAAAACGGTCTGCGCTGCGGGACGCGCGAATTGAATTATGGCCCACACCAGTGGCGCGGCGACTTCCAGTTCAACATCAGCCGCTACAGTCAACAGCAACTGATGGAAACCAGCCATCGCCATCTGCTGCACGCGGAAGAAGGCACATGGCTGAATATCGACGGTTTCCATATGGGGATTGGTGGCGACGACTCCTGGAGCCCGTCAGTGTCGGCGGAATTCCACCTTAGCGCCGGTAGCTACCATTACCAGTTGCTCTGGTGTCAAAAATAATAATAACCGGGCAGGCCATGTCTGCCCGTATTTCGCGTAAGGAAATCCATTATGTACTATTTAAAAAACACAAACTTTTGGATGTTCGGTTTATTCTTTTTCTTTTACTTTTTTATCATGGGAGCCTACTTCCCGTTTTTCCCGATTTGGCTACATGACATCAACCATATCAGCAAAAGTGATACGGGTATTATTTTTGCCGCTATTTCTCTGTTCTCGCTATTATTCCAACCGCTGTTTGGTCTGCTTTCTGACAAACTCGGGCTGCGCAAATACCTGCTGTGGATTATTACCGGCATGTTAGTGATGTTTGCGCCGTTCTTTATTTTTATCTTCGGGCCACTGTTACAATACAACATTTTAGTAGGATCGATTGTTGGTGGTATTTATCTAGGCTTTTGTTTTAACGCCGGTGCGCCAGCAGTAGAGGCATTTATCGAGAAAGTCAGCCGTCGCAGTAATTTCGAATATGGTCGCGCGCGGATGTTTGGCTGTGTTGGCTGGGCGCTGTGTGCCTCGATTGTCGGCATCATGTTCACCATCAATAATCAGTTTGTTTTCTGGCTGGGTTCTGGCTGTGCATTCATCCTCGCCGTTTTACTCTTTTTCGCCAAAACGGATGCGCCCTCTTCTGCCACGGTTGCCAATGCGGTAGGTGCCAACCATTCGGCATTTAGCCTTAAGCTGGCGCTGGAACTGTTCAGACAGCCAAAACTGTGGTTTTTGTCACTGTATGTTATTGGCGTTTCCTGCACCTACGATGTTTTTGACCAACAGTTTGCTAATTTCTTTACTTCGTTCTTTGCTACCGGTGAACAGGGTACGCGGGTATTTGGCTACGTAACGACAATGGGCGAATTACTTAACGCCTCGATTATGTTTTTTGCGCCACTGATCATTAATCGCATCGGTGGGAAAAACGCCCTGCTGCTGGCTGGCACTATTATGTCAGTACGTATTATTGGCTCATCGTTCGCTACCTCAGCACTGGAAGTGGTTATTCTGAAAACGCTGCATATGTTTGAAGTACCGTTCCTGCTGGTGGGCTGCTTTAAATATATTACCAGCCAGTTTGAAGTGCGTTTTTCAGCGACGATTTATCTGGTCTGTTTCTGCTTCTTTAAGCAACTGGCGATGATTTTTATGTCTATTCTGGCGGGCAATATGTATGAAAGCATCGGTTTCCAGGGCGCTTACCTGGTGCTGGGTCTGGTGGCGCTGGGCTTCACCTTAATTTCCGTGTTCACGCTTAGCGGCCCCGGCCCACTTTCTCTGCTGCGTCGCCAGGTGAATGAAGTCGCTTAAGAAATTAATGTCGGATACGGCGCGAGCGCCTTATCCGACCAACTTATCAGGACGGAATGTTAAAAATGAACATGTCGATGACAGAAAAAATAAAAGCAGGCAAGCTATTTACCGATATGTGCGAAGGCTTACCTGAAAAAAGACTTCGTGGGAAAACATTAATGTATGAGTTCAATCACTCGCATCCATCAGAAGTTGAAAAAAGGGTAATGACTCCAACTTATTGATAGTGTTTTATGTT
>NZ_JADBRD010000031.1:0-152857 GCF_014930495.1 Enterobacter cloacae complex sp. S3
TTATTTTACTTAGTACTACTAGATCTCCTATTTCTACTTGGTCTGCTGGGTATTATGTTTATTATCGTTATATTCGAATCTTTCGTATTCTTTCTTATATGGGTTGATGCGGGTCAGGCGGGTCAGGCAATGATGGTGGCGGAACCGGGAATAATGGCAACGGAACAGGTGATTTTGATTACGTCAAAATGGCAAACGCCAATAAAGATGCACTGACTGAATCATTTGACTTGTCAGCTTTGCAGGCCGATACCGGGGCATCTCTTGATGGTTCTGTACAGGGAACACTGGATTCTTTAAGCGGGTTTTCCGACAGCATAGGTGGACTTGTTGGCAACGGCTCTGCAATTTCTGGTGAGTTTGCAGGTTCATCAGCTGCTATGAATGCAATTGGTGAGGGTGACAAATCGCCTCTGCTGGACTCATTTCTGAAAGACGGATTATTTCCTGCCTTACCTGAATTTAAACAATGTACACCATTTGTATTTGCTCCCGGCAAAGAGTACGAATTTATTATTGAGTGCAAATACATTGATATGTTTAAAGGGATTTTTGCTTTCATATTATATTTCTGGACATTCGTTACTGTTTACGATTCTTTTTCTGGAATATTACGTAAGGGAAGGGGATAACCATGCCAGTTTTTCTGGGGCTTCCTGTTCTGGCAAGATTTATTGGATGGCTTGCAGGTGCTCTTATTGCATACGTTGCAAAATTTTTCACATTGGGAATCGCCAGAATAGCACTTGCAATTTCGCTATTTCTTGGCCTTATTATCGGTCTGAATGGATTGTTAGTTTCTTATCTTTCAGACCTTACTTCTGTATTGCCACCTGAAATTGCCAGCGCAGTCTCTTATGTTGTTCCGGCTAATGCTGCGCCGTGTTTGTATGCGATTTTTTCTCTTAAAGCAGCAGTTTTTATTTTTGACGTTAAAGACAGAATTATAGGATATCTTGACTGGAATAAATCATAATGGCTGTATATGTCGTAACGGGAAAACTTGGTGCAGGTAAAACACTTGTCGCTGTCGGTAAAATCCAGGACAAAATTGTTTCTGGTTGCAGGGTGGCTACGAATCTCGATTTGCGCATTCATAAGCTACCGAGAGTGGGTATATTTGCAAAGTCACCGGATGTAATACGGATACCTGATAAACCATCACTGGATGACTTACTGGCAATCGGGAGAGGCAATAATTCCTATGATGAAAATAAAAATGGATTACTGGTTCTTGATGAATGTGGGACATGGTTTAACTCACGCTCATGGGCTGATAAAGAAAGACAGTCCGTAATTAACTGGTTTTTACATGCCAGAAAACTGGGCTGGGATATTATTTTTCTTATTCAGGATTTATCCATCATGGATAAGCAAGCTCGTGTGGCACTGGCAGAGCATGTCGTTTATTGCCGACGCCTCGATAAAATCACAATTCCATTTATTGGCTCAATTTATAGTGTAATAACGGGATCAAAACTTCCGCTACCAAAAGTACATGTCGGGATTGTTAAATATGGTGACTCTCCGCAGTCAATGACCGTAGAACGCTGGACTTATACGGGGCGTGACCTTTATGCCGCTTATGATACCAAACAGGCATTTTCAGATGCTTATGAGCATTCATCATTTTCATACCTGACACCATATCTTTCACATGGCAGGTATGCCGTAAAGAGGGACGCTACGTTTTATATGAGACTCACCAGAATCTATTTAAAGAAATATTCCAGAGTATTGTGCCTGTTTTGTGGTTTTGTATCAGCATTCACGTACCTCAGTCTGTCCAAGCCGGAAGCGACACCTCAGATAAAACCAGTAACGACGCAGATTATCACATCCCGTTATAAACCATCAGAGTTGAGAATAACAACATCATATCGAATGGGAAATGCAGTTGGTTTTGAGTTTATGGATGCGAAGAAGCAAAAAATTGCATCTGACGATCTAATTAAAGACGGTTTTCGCATGGTCTATATAACACCTTGTTCGGTAGAGCTTATTAAGGATGGGAAACATGAAAAAGTTACTTGCTAGTTTGCTTTGTGTATTGTCATTTCAGAGCTTTGCTATCCCTGTTGAACTGAATAATGCGCCAGTAAGGGAGTTTGTTTCATGGTATTCAAAAACAACCGGAAAGCCTGTGATTATTTCACCAGACGTAAAAGGGGAAATTACGGTTTACTCAGCGGATGTCACCAAAGATGAACTGCCTCAGTTTTTTACTTCGGTTCTCCGGGCGAACGGTTTTGACCTCAGTCCGGGTAATCCTGCTGTGGTTCAAAAATTTAACCGTAATACGTATGAATATTCCGATTCTTTCTCAGAGCCGGTTCCGGCATCTTCTTATGATGGTGATGTTCCTCCTCCAACTGGAGACTTTTTCACTAAACCTGAGATACGTGCCAATTTGATTACTCAGACGTATCCGGTCAATAACGTCAGAGCAAAGGATCTCGCACCTGTTATTGATATATTCCTGAAGGGGGAAAATATTGCTGGTACTAAAGTTTATCCTTTTGATGGGGCGAATATTCTTGCTGTAACGGCATCAGCATCACAACACAAAGAACTTGCAGCATTTTTTCCTTCTGTTGATGTGCCAAGAACTCAGGTTCTTGTTGAATCAGTCATTTTTGAAACAACGGCTTCCGATGGTTTTGATTTTTCATTTGCTGCGGGGGATCCTTCCGGCAGTCCGGTTGCGGGAGGGATCAATACTGACCGTCTCACGTCTGTTTTATCCAGCACTGGCGGTTCCTTTGGTATTTTTAACGGGAACATTCTGGGGCTTAGCCTGAAAGCGCTTGAAACATCGAGTAAATCAACGCTTTTATCAATGCCACGCATTCTGACGATGTCAGGTCAACCAGGAACATTTACAGCAGGGCAAAATGTTCCTTTTGTGACGGGGCGGGTTACGGGAGAAGCTGCAAATGTTAACAATCCATTCCAGACGATCGAACGTCATGATGTGGGGATCTCACTGAAGGTTGTTCCGGTCGTGACACCCGGAGGATTGTTAATCATGGATGTTTCGACAAATGCGGATAGTATTTCTGATTCGCAAACGGCTTCTGACATCATCACAAATACACGCTCAATTTCGACAACCGTTCAGCTAAAATCAGGCCAGACAGTTCTGCTTGGCGGGATGGTAGATAACAGGGAAAGCGACAGTGATTCATCTGTACCGTGGGTATCAAAAATTCCCTTAATTGGTGCGCTTTTCACGTCCAAAAGCTCAAATGCCAACAAGCGCACGCTGTACATTCTCATTCGCGCCCGCGTCGTTAACCTGCTTTAATCCCGTAGCACCGGCGTTCTCCCTGCGCAGCGGGGGGAACGTTGGTGAGAAGGGCGCTCAGACAGGAAAATCCCTCCCGATTATCAGGTGGAACAAATCGCCGCTTATCTCTATTTTAATCATCGACAGGCGGAACAAATCACCGTGCGACCTTCTTCACCTAAAGGTGGGGAGCTATGCCGTTAAGAATAATCATTATCCAGTGATAATTTAATGCATTGATATAAAAGGAT
Organism: Enterobacter cloacae complex sp. S3; assembly: GCF_014930495.1. Taxonomy (NCBI): domain Bacteria; kingdom Pseudomonadati; phylum Pseudomonadota; class Gammaproteobacteria; order Enterobacterales; family Enterobacteriaceae; genus Enterobacter; species Enterobacter cloacae complex sp. S3. The sequence goes on from NZ_JADBRD010000031.1 coordinate 3,541, forward strand.
TTAAATTGCATTATTGACTTTAAAGGTGGGCTGTCATGCCGTTGGCATAACGGGAAACAAAAATGAGACCGGAACAAAGTGCCGCTTTCATCTAATTGGAAGGTACAGAACATTGAAACGTAAATTTTCAGTTGGGATTGAACTGCCGCAGGACAACGACACGGCATTCGGAATTTATGTTCCGGCATTCGATTTGCCTGGTTATAGCTGTTGCTCGGCTAGTGACGAGCAGACGCTGATTCCAGAGATCGCAGCAGACGCGATCCTGAGCATAGCGCAGATAATGGTAACTGATGGACATGATGTCCTGAACATTGAAGATGCTGGGATAGAATTATATTCATTAAATCAGGACTATGCGCATTGTGAACGCTGGTTAACTGTCATAGTCGATCTGTGAAAGGTAACGCAGGGGGAACAGAGTGCCGCCTTCAGCTAATCCAGGGGATAGTTTTTTTCCTCATATTGCATAATCAGTGTTGATAGTTCATCCAGTTTTCTGGCTTCCTCAGAACCATCCGGCGGGTCGAGATCGTAAAGCGGTGAGACTTCTTTTAGTGCAGCGTAATATTCCTGTTCATTTTTTATCATGATGGGAAGCGTTCCTTATGCGAATGACAAAACGCCAGTTTTTCGCATGCGAAAAAAACTGCTTTCAGAGCAGTGGTAAACAACCGTGAACCCTGACATGCCCACGAAATCCGGACTCATTTTGCGGCAAGAGACAAGTAAGGTGAATGAGCCATTGCATAACCGCAGAGCTTGTCCGTCCTATAACATCGCAGACGATTTGTCGTGTGTAACTGGTGAGGAAACAGTACGACCATCCGCTTTGCATAATTGCTTACGACTGCATAACGATAATAGGACAGAAGTAATTGTGGCTGCAAAGGCTTTGGCATTCATGTTTATAACAGTAACGCCGGGCAGTGACAAAACTTGTTTTGGTGCTGACCGGGGTTGGCCAAGCCGCGCAGTCATTGATTATAGGTTTGGGACTAATCCGGCGCGGCAGCTTCACCAGAGCCGTCCTGAAGGACGATGACCTGATGGCTGGGTTTTCCTGTGCCAGAATGCTGGATTCTCTCTTACGCCTTACTGGTGCGCATAATGTATATTATGTTAAATGTAATATGGACATCAGAGAATAAGCCATAAACCGTTCAGTCAACCCCCTCATAGCTGCCTTCCCTCTCACATCAATGCAGTAACCTTTGGATCACTCCATCGGTTACTGAGGAAGTTATCTTTTATTCAGATAGTTATTGAAGAATGCCGTGATGTTATCGAACGGGATCTTATCCATACGATCATATAAATCGACATGCGTGGCATCTTTAACAATCAGCAGCTCTTTTGGCTGATTTGCCGCTTCATAAGCCGTTCTGGAGAAGTAAATCGAAGCAACGTGAGCTGATGAGTGCCGTGAACAACGCATCGGCTTTTGTGGGCAGTTCACTCACGGGAACGATCCGCAATCCTCAAAACACCGTCCAGTCCGGGCGCTATGTAGTCGGTCTGTTGCAGTCATTTTCGCCTAACTAAACGCTGAGTATTCAAATGGTTAAAGTTTTTTCCCGCCGCCTGCAACACTGTAACGAGGTGGCTACCAGCATAAGCAATGCCTCCCCGACACAGCTGCAACAGCTAAAGACTGAGTTGGCTGACGAAATGGGCAAACCTGTAGGTCTACACACCATGGGTATTCCAGCGGCGATCAGTACCCTCGGGGTGATTGTCAGTTTCGCTATTCCTCAGCTGTGGCTGGGGTATGGCGTACTCGCCGGACTCGACCAGCCAGCGGAACACGTATTCGTCTGGGTTGTCCTGATCGCCCTTCTGTTCGCTGGCCTTAACGGCGTGACGATGTTTATGATTGGCAAAGGCAGCATGCGCGCCGTGAGGTTACACCTTACGCTGGCGGTGATAAGCCAGGTATTAACAGCAGCCTATCTGCTGGTCGCGCTGAGCGGTAGCGCAGCTCCGGGCGTCAGTCTGACCGCGGCGCTAGTGAGTATCGGCATGCTACTGCTTAGCGGCAGCTGTATCCTTTCCACCGCCTTCTATAAGATGCTGCTGTTTACTCTGCATAATCGTGCCTGGCGCAAGCTTCTCAGCCAGACGCGTGCTAAAACAGCGCGCTAAGGGTTCATCCCGTAAAAAACCCGCCATCGCTGGCGGGTTTTTTTATGGCTTTTTATGCCTGCGCAGCCAGATTAACTTGTATGCCGCAGGAATAATAAACAGCGATAACAGCGGCGCCGTGATCATCCCGCCAATCATCGGCGCCGCTATCCGACTCATGACCTCTGACCCTGCCCCCGTTCCCCAAAGAATGGGCAGCAGGCCGGCAATAATCACCGCGACAGTCATGGCCTTTGGCCGCACGCGCAGCACGGCGCCATGGTAAAGGGCGTCATCAAGCCCCTGTTCAGTGAACGTGTCCCGATGGGACAACGCCGGCTGAGCTTCAACGGCATGACGCAAATACATCAGCATGACCACCCCAAATTCTGCCGCCACCCCGGCCAGGGCGATAAAACCGGTGCCGGTTGCCACAGACATGTGGAAGCCCTGCCAGTAGAGGAACCATATTCCCCCGACCAGGGCGAACGGCAGGCTCATCAGGATCAGCAGCGCTTCATCCACGCGGCGGAACGCCAGATACAGCAGAATGAAGATGATCATCACCGTCATCGGCACCATCAGCTTCAGTTTCTTGTTGGCGTGCTCGAGGAGCTCAAACTGCCCGGAGAATGAGACGCTGGTGCCCGGCCTCAGCTTTACGTTCTGACTGATGGCCGTCTTAATGTCGTTCACCACCGACACCATATCCCTGCCGCGAGCATCGATATAAATCCAGCTCGCAGGGCGGGCATTCTCCGTTTTCAGCATCGTGGGGCCGGAAACCACGTTGATATCCGCCACATCGCCCAGCGTGATCTGCTGTTTCATCGGCGTCAGGATCGGCATTTGCTTCAAGGCGTTCGGGCTGTTTCGGTAGTCCTGCGGATAGCGGATATTAATCGGGTACCGGGCGACGCCTTCCACCGTTTCCCCCACCGTCGCCCCGCCGATGGCCGAGGAGACGAACAGCTGCACGTCGCCCACCGTCATCCCGTAGCGCGAGGCTTTTTCCCGCTTGATATCAACGTCAATGTAGCGCCCGCCCTCCAGACGTTCAGCCAGGGCAGACACCACGCCCGGCACCGTTTTGGCTACCGCCTCGATGCTCTGCGCCGTGGCGTCGATATCCGACAGAACGGTACCCGACACCTTGATACCAATCGGGCTTTTGATCCCGGTTGAAAGCATATCGATGCGGTTACGAATGGGCGGAACCCAGAGATTCGCCAGGCCGGGCAACCGAACGGTCTTGTCGAGTTCGTCAATAATCTTGTCAATCGTCATGCCGGGCCGCCACTGATCCTCAGGTTTGAGCTGAATCGTGGTTTCCACCATTTCGAGCGGCGCGGAATCCGTTGCGGTCTCAGCCTTACCCGTTTTACCAAAAACGGAGGCCACTTCTGGCACGGTTTTGATTAACTTGTCCGTGGTCTGCAACAGTGCGGCCGCTTCTGCCGGAGAGACGCCCGGCAACGTTGACGGCATATACAGCAGATCGCCTTCGTTGATCTTCGGTAAAAACTCGCCGCCCACCAAGCTGAGAGGCCAGATCACCGTGAAGATGGACAAGGCCGCAACCAGCAGGGTTGTTTTTGGCCAGCGGAGCACCTTAATCAGTAGCGGATGGTAGGCTTTAATCAGCAGCCTGTTCAGTGGGTTACTGGTCTCAGCGGGAATCTTACCCCGGATCCAGAACCCCATCAGGATGGGGATAACGATGATGGCCAGCGCGGCCGCCCCCGCCATGGAGTACGTTTTGGTGAAGGCCAGCGGACCAAACAGCCGCCCTTCCTGCCCCTCAAGAGTAAAGATGGGAATGAAGGACAGGGTGATAATCAGCAGGCTGATAAACAGCGCGGGGCCAACCTCGACAGAGGCGTTGGTGATCACCTTCCAGCGCGTGGCGTTATCAATCTGCTCTCCCGGATGCTGGTGATCCCACTCTTCGAGCCGTTTGTGCGCGTTTTCAATCATGACGATGGCGGCATCCACCATCGCCCCGACGGCAATGGCAATGCCTCCCAGCGACATAATGTTGGCGTTCAGCCCCTGGAAATGCATGACGATAAAGGCAATACACAGGCCAAGCGGCAGAGAGATAATCGCGACCAGCGCAGAGCGAACGTGCCACAGGAACAGTGCGCAGACGATGGCCACCACGATAAACTCTTCGAGCAGCTTGGAACTCAGGTTGTCGATTGCCCGATCGATGAGCTGGCTGCGATCGTAGGTGGTCACAATCTCAACGCCTTCCGGCAGGCTGGCCTTCAGCGTCTCCAGCTTATCTTTCACCGCCGTGATGACTTCACGCGCATTTTTACCCGAACGCAGGATCACCACGCCGCCCGCAACTTCCCCCTGCCCGTTTAATTCGGCAATGCCGCGGCGCATTTCCGGCCCCGTTTGTACGCGGGCGACATCGCGAAGATAAATCGGTACCCCGTTCTCTCCGGCTTTCAGGACAATGTTATTGAAATCATCCATCGTCTGCAGATAGCCGCTGGCCCGGACCATATACTCCGCTTCCGCCATTTCAACTGACGATCCCCCCGCCTCCTGGTTAGACGACTCAAGGGCCTGCTTAACCTCCGGCAGGCTAATGCCGTACTGAGCCAGCTTTAACGGATTGACCTGGATCTGATACTGCTTTACCACGCCGCCGACGGAGGCCACTTCAGCCACGTTCGGGATGGTTTTCAATTCAAATTTCAGGAACCAGTCCTGCAGCGAGCGCAACTCTGCGAGATCGTGTTTTCCGCTGCGATCCACCAGCGCATACTCAAATATCCAGCCCACGCCCGTGGCATCAGGACCAATTTCAGAGCTCACGCCGGCAGGCAGCTTGCCCTGAACCTGGTTCAGATACTCCAGCACGCGCGAACGGGCCCAGTACAAATCGGTGCCGTCTTCAAAAATGACGTACACGTACGAATCGCCAAACTGCGAAAAACCGCGCACGGTCTTTGCGCCGGGAACCGACAGCATGGTGGTAGTCAGTGGATAGGTGACCTGATTTTCAACAATCTGCGGGGCCTGGCCGGGATAGCTGGTTTTGATAATCACCTGAACGTCAGAGAGGTCGGGCAAGGCATCGACTGGCGTGTTAATAATCGTCCATGTGCCCCAGACGCTGAGGAACAGCGCCCCCATCATGACCAGGAAACGGTTGGCGACCGACCGCCGGATAATCCATTCAATCATCATCGTCTCCTTAATGGCCAGAATGCGCGTCGTCAGCGGCTTCAGCGTGACGCATGCGCTCCAGCGCGCCGGTAATATTGGCCTCCGAGTCAATCAGGAACAGACCGCTGACCACTACCGACTCCCCTTCTTCCAGTCCGCTACCAATGCCGGACTGCTGCTGAGATTCATGCAGAACGTGGATCCTTTTAGGTACAAAATTCCCGTCCGCATCGACGGTAATCACGCGCTGTTCTTTACCGGTATCGATAACGGCCTGGGAAGGGATCAGCAGCATTTCCTGGCTTTGAGTATTCAGCTTCAGGTACGCGTTCATGCCCGGTTTCAGCAGCTCATCCCTGTTAGAGACCTGCAGGCGCACCTGCAGCGTACGGGTGGTTGGATCCACGCTCGGCAGAAGACTCCATTTTTCAACCGGGAAGGATTTATCCGGATAAGCCGGTATCGAAACCGCAAACTGCGAGGTCTCTTTCAGCAGATAAGCAATGGATTCAGGCACTGCCGCGCCGATCCAGACCGGATCCATCCCCTGAATTTGCGCTACCACCTTATCTTTGGAAATATTCATGCCGGTACGCAGATCAAAGGCCGTGATCGCTCCGTCGATCGGCGCCCTGATGGTAAACCGGGTCTGAATAGTACGGGTCGCACGCAGCCTCTGAATATCCTCATCCGGCATACCCGCCAGCCGAAGCCGTTCCAGAACCCCTTTGATTTGCGTCGGCGTTCCGCCGGTGCCGGATAACAGCAGAAACTCGCTCTGCGCCTCTACCCAGTCAGGAATGGTTATATCAACGAGCGGCGTGCCTTTCTTCACCTTATCGCCCGTCGTCAGCGGGTACACTTTTTCCACAAAGCCTTCCGCGCGCGCCTGCACAATGACAAACTGATAGTCGTTATAGCTGACGTTGGCCGGGATCGTCTGGGCATAATTCAGCGTTCCGCGCGTCACCTTTTGCGTTTTTAATCCCAGGTTCTGAACCTGCGTCGGGTCAATACGGATACCGGCACTGCTTTTATTGGCGTTTTCATCCGCATATTTCGGTACCAGATCCATATCCATAAACGGCGATTTGCCGGGCTTATCGAATTTAACGTCGGGCTTCATCGGGTCATACCAGAAAAGCACCTTTCTTTCAGAGGCGCTATTTTCTGTTTTTTCAGATGAATGAAGCGCCTGCCATGCCGTCACCGATATCAGCCCTCCCGCGATAAGGCTGCTGGCTATCACGGCAGCATATTTTATTTTTACTGAGGCCATGCCGCGTCTCGCTATTTAATGCTCTTGAGTAAAGAGAGATTGTCCTGCTGAACAAACGAGAAATTCACGTGGTTACCGATTTTTAAGGCATTAATACTCTCGTCAGCCTGAATAAAGGTAAAACGCATGGTCATCGCGGGCCAGCCAATTTCCGGGATCGCTTCATGGGAAATCGTGACTTTTTTATTCGTGAGATCAATGTCCTTCACGATGCCGGTTCCCGTGATGAGCTGCTCTGAGGTCCCTTCACTGGCAGCACTCATCATCTCGTGCTGATGAACCTCAGCCTGGAGGCCGGCAGAAAACACAATGGAGATTGCACCAAATACAACGGCCTTAAGTGAATTGCGCATGGTTATTTTCCTGTTTAATTAAATAAGATTATTCGACCCAACCGCCGCCGAGCGCGGTGAAGAGATTAATTTCATTAACCTGCCGGGCATAAATAAGGTCGAGAATATTTTGCTGGGTAGAGAAAAGAGAACGCTCCGCGTCAAGCACCTCGATATAGCTGACCGCGCCGCTGGAATATAACCCTCTGGCACGTTGAAGCGTGATGCGGAGCGAATCCAGATACCGCTGTTGTGCAGCAAGCTGCTGGTTAATGCTGTCCCGCAGCGCGAGCGCGTCGGCAACCTGTTTAAAGGCGGACTGAATTTTTTGTTCGTAATTAACCACCGACTGCTGCAGTCGAATTTCGGCCAGCTTAAGGTTGGCCTTATTCCTTCCCGCATTAAAAATAGGAATTTCTATTTTAGGAATAAAATTCCACATCCCGCTCCCGGACGTAAAGAGGCTGGACAACTCCGTGCTGCCCGTTGAAAGCCCGCTGGTCAGGGAAATAGACGGGAAAAAGGCGGCGCGCGCCGCACCGATATTCGCATCGGCCGCTTTAAGCTGATACTCCGCCTCCATAATATCCGGGCGCTGCAGCAGTATCTCGGAGGAAAGATGAGGAGGCAGTTTTACCGGCACAACGTCGCTGGCGTTCATGCCGCCGTCACCCGGCAGCGCGCGATACGTGCCGAGGACCAGCTGCAGGGCGTTATTGGCCTGCGCCAGCTCCCCCTCTCTTTTGGCAATCTCTGCCTGCGTGTTTTCGATCTGTCCCCGGGCCTGTTCCAGCGCCAGGACGTTCGTACTGCCCGTCACCAGCTGCTGCTCAACGAACGCATAAGACTGCCGGTAATTGTTCAGCGTATCCTGCGCGATACGCAGCTGTTTATACGCCAGCTGCTGGTTGAAATAGCTCTGGGAAACGTTAGAGACGAGCAGGATATGCACCGCGCGACGGGCCTCTTCGCTCGCGAAATAGTTTTGTCGGTCGGCCTCGCTCATGTTCTTTAGCTTGCCGAAGAAATCGAGTTCATAGCTAAGCATAAGGCCCGCGTCGTACTGCTGCGCGGTGGGTTTGTCACTTTTCAGCCCGCCGCTGTACGTGATGCCCGAGGAGGCATTCAGCTGAGGGTAGCGATCCGCATCCGTCACGTTGAACTGCGCCCGGGCCTCTTCGACCTTCAGGGCGGCAATTTTCAGATCGCGATTGTTCTTCAGGGCTTCCGTAATCAGCCCGGCAACCTGAGGGTCGACGAAAAAGTTGTGCCAGCCGGTGTCCTGATACCCCGCCGCCGCGGGCGTCAGGCCGTTTCGGGAGAGCGAAAACTGCCGGGGGACAGGTGCCTCCGGCCGCTGGTACTCCGGGGCCAGCGAGACGCAGCCTGCCAGAATAAATACCGTACTGATGCTTAGTCGTTTTAACAGGAACATAACGGTTCAAATAAAGTCCAGAGTAGTTTTAGGGCTACTCTACGCAACGCATCCTGTTTGACGGGTGACAGGATAATGACAATGTTGTCATTTTTAGCGTAAGTCATTGTTAACGGCGGTACGCTCACTAGAATGTCATCAGCAGCCAGTCAGGGGAGCACGATGAAAATACTGATCGTCGAAGACGAAATGAAAACCGGTGAGTACCTGAGTAAGGGGCTGACTGAAGCGGGGTTTGTGGTTGACCACGCGGATAATGGCCTGAACGGCTACCATCTCGCCATGACCGCTGAATACGATCTGCTGATTCTGGATATCATGCTGCCCGATGTGAACGGCTGGGACATTGTCCGCATGCTCCGCTCTGCGGGAAAAGGGATGCCCATCCTGTTACTCACGGCTCTCGGCACGATTGAACACCGGGTTAAAGGGCTTGAGCTGGGCGCGGATGACTATCTGATTAAGCCATTCGCTTTTGCCGAGCTGCTCGCCCGGGTGAGGACGCTGTTGAGACGCGGAAATACGGTGATCGCGGAAAGCCAGCTTCAGGTGGCGGACCTGACGGTTGACCTCGTGTCGAGAAAAGTAAGCCGGGCCGGAAGCCGCATCTCCTTAACCAGCAAAGAGTTCAGCCTGCTGGAGTTTTTCCTGCGTCATCAGGGAGAGGTGCTTCCCCGCTCCCTGATTGCCTCCCAGGTATGGGACATGAATTTTGACAGCGACACAAACGCAATTGACGTGGCGGTAAAGCGGCTTCGCGCGAAAATCGATAACGATTTTGAACCGAAGCTGATCCAGACGGTGCGCGGCGTGGGCTATATGCTGGAGGTGCCGGATGCGCCTTAAGCTTCCCGGGCGCCCTTTTTCGCTTGCCCTGCGGCTGACCTTTTTTATCAGTCTCTCCACGATACTGGCCTTTTTCGCCTTTACCTGGTTTATGCTGCATTCCGTTGAAAAGCACTTCGCCGAGCAGGATGTCAGCGACCTGCAGCAAATCAGCACCGCGATGCACCGCATTCTGCAGTCTCCGGTCGATCCTGACCAAAAGAAAATCAGCAAGATCAAAGAGTCGATCGCCAGCTATCGCAACGTGGCCGTCCTGCTCCTGGATCCGCAGGGCAATATCCTGTTCAGCTCGGCGCAAGGGGAAGCACTGCGCCCTGCGATGAACGCGGCGGACTTCGGCGAACACCGCCGCGCGCAGGATGTGTTTCTCTGGACGGTTGAAGACCCTGCCGCAAACATGCACGCCGGGTCCGACATGAAAATGGAAACGTACCGGATTATCGCCTCTTCAGGCACGGCGACGCTGCAGGGCAAAACGCAGGGCTACGTGATGCTGATCGGGCTCTCCATCAATTTTCATCTGCACTACCTTGAGGCGCTGAAAAAGAATCTTCTGGCGATTGCCGCGGCGATCAGCCTGCTGATTATTCTTGTCATTCGCATCGCGGTTCGTCAGGGACATTTGCCCCTGCGTAACGTCAGCAACGCCATTAAAAATATCACTTCAGAAAACCTCGACGCGCGGCTGGAGCCGTCCCGCGTGCCCGTTGAGCTGGAACAGCTGGTCATCTCCTTCAACCATATGATCGAAAAGATTGAAGATGTCTTTACCCGTCAGGCGAATTTTTCCGCCGATATCGCGCATGAAATCAGAACCCCCATCACCAACCTGGTGACGCAAACGGAAATCGCGCTGAGCCAGAACCGCTCGCAGAAAGAGCTGGAAGACGTTCTGTACTCCAGCCTTGAAGAGTACAACCGGATGACCCGCATGGTCAGCGACATGCTTTTCCTGGCGCAGGCGGATAATAACCAGCTCGTCCCTGACCGGGTGGTGTTTGATTTAAGTGCGGAGGTCATGAAAGTCTTCGATTTCTTCGAAGCCTGGGCGGAAGAACGCAACGTTACGCTGAAATTTAACGGGATGCCCTGCCTGATAGAAGGCGATCCGCAGATGTTCAGAAGAGCAGTAAATAATCTGCTCTCCAATGCCCTGCGCTATACGCCAGCCGGGAAAGCGGTGACGGTCTCCATCAGAGAACAGGATAACGACGTTGAACTGATGATAGAAAATCCCGGTACGCCGATCCCGCAAGAGCATCTGCCAAAGCTGTTTGACCGTTTCTATCGCGTCGATCCGTCAAGGCAGCGCAAAGGCGAAGGCAGCGGGATCGGGCTTGCCATCGTGAAGTCCATCGTCTCCGCGCATCACGGAAAAGTCCGCGTGGAATCGGATGCGGTATCGACGCGCTTCATCCTCATCGTGCCGGGAAAAGTGGCCTGAGCGTCAGCGCACGGCCCGACACACTTCCAGTACTTTTTCCCTGAGCCATCGATGCCCCGGTTCCCTTTCCATGCGCGGATGCCACATCTGTGACACCGTAATGGTCCGGGTTTTAAACGGCAGTTCAAAGACGTGTACGCGCTCGTTCATCGGCTGATTGAGCAGGTACAGCGCCGGCACCATGGCAATCAGATCGGACGCCAGCGCCACGGATAGCGCCGTTGGAAATCCAGGCACCACGCTGGCGACCTTGCGCTTCATCCCCCGTTCCGCCAGCGCGTCATCGACAAACCCGTGTAGCGATCCGTCCGGCGAGGCCACCACGTGGCCCCACGCGACATAATCGTCAAGGCTGACGTCAGGCCGTAATGACAGCGGGTGTCCCTTACGCACCGCGCCAACAAACCTATCCTGAAAGAGCCGTTGCAGCCGTATTTCCGGGCCCATATTGCTCTGCACGCCGATCTCCAGGTCGACCAGCCCCTCACGCAAATAGCGCGAGGTTTTTTCAGGTTTCGGCGAGAAGCGGATGCACACCCCGGGCGCAACGCTCGCCACCGCCGCAATCAGCAGTGGCCCAAACGCCACCACAAAGCCGTCGTTGGCTCTGATGGTGAACAGACGCTCGAGATTTTCCACCTTCAGCGCGTCGGTGGAAGGCTGCAGCACCGCCCTCGCCTCATGCACGGCGCTTCTGGCGCGGTCCCGCGTGGCTTCTCCCCAGGGCGTCAGCACCATATGACGACCGGCCCGCACCAGGATAGGATCGCCGGTCACCTCCCGCAGCCTGCTCAGGGTGCGGCTCATGGCGGAAGTGCTGAGGTTCAAACGTCGCGCCGCGCCCGCCACGCTGGCTTCGGCCAGCAGAACGTCGAGCGCAACCAGAAGGTTAAAGTCAGGATCGGACACGGTGACTCCTAAGATAAGGCGTTATATGCAACGATTAAGTGCAGCTGATGCGTCTTCCGCCCTGTATACCGCATGCTTATAGTTTCGTCATCACTATTCTTATGCGGAGTAACGACGATGACGCTTTTTTCAAACCTGCCCGGCGATGAAGGCTTACCCGGTCATGAACGCGCCCGGGTCATGGCCGCCGTCATGACCACCACGCTGATGGGCGTCTTTGACGGCACCATGATCAACATCGCGCTGCCCTCCATGGCAAGGGCGATGCAGGTACCCGCAAACGTTGCGGTCTGGTTCTCCAACGGTTACCTGCTTTCAGCGGCAATGACGTTAGCCATCTTCGCGGCGCTGGCGGCGCGCGTGGGCTATCGCCCGGTGTTTCTTGTTGGGCTTGCCACCTTTACGCTCACCTCACTCGGCTGCGCGCTGGCAGCGACGCCGGAAATGTTAACCGGCATGCGTATTCTGCAGGGCATCGGCGGTGCGGCCACCCTGAGTATCGCCCCGGCAATCCTGCGATCCGTTTTTCCGGGTCGACTGCTTGGGCGTATTCTGGGGCTGCACGCCCTGCTTATCGCCTCCAGCACGGCGATTGCCCCCGTGCTGGGCGGAACCATACTGGACGCGCTGAGCTGGCAGTGGCTGTTCGCCATTAACATTGTTCCGGGCAGCGTCGCCCTGCTGCTGGCATGGCGGGCCTTGCCGCGGGAAACGGCCGTTGACCGCTCGCCCTTTGACGCGCCGGGCGCCGTGCTCTCCGCCGTGCTGTTAGGTTCAGCAATCATGCTGGCCGACAGCCTTCAGCACGTGACGCAAAACATCAACCAGACGGCCACAGGCTGGGGGCTGCTCGCGCTGGTCAGCGCCCTCGCCTTTATCTGGCGGATTCGGCGCGCGCGAAGCCCCATCCTGCCGCCCGTCATGTTTAAAAACGGACGCTTTACCCTCGCCGCCCTGACCTCGCTGGCCTCGTTTGTCAGTCAGGGCATCACCTTTGTCGCGCTGCCGTTTCTGTTTCAGAGCGTGTATGGCTACAGCCCGGTGGTCTCCGCGCTGCTGTTCACCCCGTGGCCGATTGGCATCGTGCTGATCGCGCCGCACGCGGGACGCTGGGCAGATACGATTTCCGCGCCGCTGATCTCGACAATCGGGCTGATGATTTTTGTCTGTGGGCTGGTCCTGCTAGCGACGTTGCCGGAAAATCCTTCCGCATGGAATATCAGCCTGCGCAGCCTGGTTTGCGGGATTGGGTTTGGCTGCTTTCAGAGCCCCAATAACCGGGAGATGCTCTCTAACGTGGCGCGGGAATATGCCAGCTATGCCTCCGGCGTGTTGTCGATTGTAAGGACATTCGGCCAGTGTCTCGGTGCCGCCGCGGTGGGCGTGCTGCTGGCGACGGCCGGATCAGACCATGACCGGGCCGTGCATTTTGCGCTGTGGATAGCCGTCATCGCCTCAACGGGATCGGTGTTGTTTAGCGTGAGCAGGCTGAGCCCTGCGGTTCGGGCGTCAGCCTAGACTGATGCAGCACCTTGCAGCGCAGCGCGTTCTTTTACGCCAGCGCCAGCAGCGCAAAGCTCGCCAGCCAGTGCCCGCCGCTGTAGTGGCTGCCGACCACATGCTCAACGCTTGCCGTCAGGTGTTTCGCCACCGCCTCGCGCAGCGCCTGCTGCGCCGGATGGTTTGCGGGAAGCGCTCTGGCAATGTGCTTCATGCACCAGGCGCGGCTGAGGTTTAACCCGTCGAGATGGGCAATTTTCGGGTCGGTACGGTCGCTCACTTCCGCCGGGTTCATCAGCGCCGCAATGGTGCCCGCCTCCGGGAGAAACGCGTCAAACCAGGCCGGGAAGTCTTTCTGCACCTTGCTCATCAGCAGCGCTTCCGTCAGCGCGCCGGAAATATACTCATCACCGCCGGGCTCGTAGTGGGCCGGATAGCGCGTGTCGGCGAGATAAAATCGCTCCGCCGCCGTGACAATCGCCTGCTCAAGCGCGCTATCTTCTACTGCTCGGGCGTAGTCCAACCCAAGCGCGAGGGCAAACGCCGTGTTGTAGTGCGTCCCGACGCGGATCGGATAGGTGAGCTTGCTGAGATAATCTACCAGGCGGTTACGAATATCCTGGGTTAACGGCTCAAGCGTCCGGTACCAGCCTGCGGCCTGCGGCAGCGACGACTGCTTTAGCTCCTGGGCCAGCGCCAGCAGCCAGCCGTAGCCATACGGGCGCTCAAACGAGGCGCGGAACGGCGCGGTGAAATAGGCCAGCTCCTTCGCCACGTTCTCTTCCGTCAGGTGCTCGTCGACAAGCGCGACGATCGCGTCCCGGCTCGGCAGCTCCGGGTAGAGGCGCACGCAGCGCAGCAGCAGCCAGTAGCCGTGCACCGCCGAGTGCCAGTCGAAACAGCCGTAGAAAATGGGGTGCAGTTCGCGCGGCGGCAGAACGTCACCATCATCATTCAGCAGGTGCATGATGTGGTTCGGGTATTCCTGGCGCAAATAGGTCAAAGGCATGCGGGCAAACGCGTCAGCCTGATGTTGCGTTAATTCCATAACAGCTCCTTAGCGAAACACGAGGAAATACATGAGGAACACGTTCACCACCAGCAGGGTTAACGCGGTCGGGATCTGGATCTTGATCACCTGATATTTATCTTTCAGCTCCAGCAGCGCGGCGGGAACAATGTTGAAGTTAGCGGCCATCGGCGTCATCAGCGTGCCGCAGTAGCCCGCGTACATGCCAATCGCCAGCAGCGGCGCCGGGTTGCCGTGATGCACGTTGATCAGAAACGGCAAGGCGATCCCCGCGCTCAGCACCGGGAAGGCCGCAAACGCATTCCCCATGATCATGGTAAACAGCGCCATCCCCACGCAGTAAATCACCACCAGCATAAAGCGGTTATCCGGATTAACGAACAGGCTCACCACCTTCTGCACCGAGTCACCGGTATTGGCCGCCACGAACACGCCGCCGAGCATGGCCAGCATCTGCGGCAGGATCACCGCCCAGCCGATGGTGTCGACAAGACGGCGAGACTGGCGAATGGCGTGCAGCGGCGTGCCTTTGGTCAGCCACCATCCGGTGAGGATCGCCGCGACGCAGGCCACGCACAGCGCCGCCAGGGTAAGCTGTTTCTGATCGAGCAGGAACACGCCGCCAACCGACACGCCCTTCAGGAACAGCGTCCCGATAACCGTCACCACCGGGATCATCAGCGCGGGCAAAAATAGCCAGTTTTTAAGGCGGTTTGACGAGGCGAGACGTTCGTCTTCGGTGGACATTTTATAGTGCCCTTTTCCGACCAGACCAAAACCCGCCAGCAGCGCGATAGCGATGACGCCCCCGCCGATTATCCGGTACGCCAGCGATTTCCCCAGCTCCTGCACCATCAGATCGCCGAACAGGAAGATCCCGCCAAATAAAAACCAGAACAGCGCCGTGGTAAAACGCTTCGGATTGGCGCGATCGCGCAGGGTCATCACAACCAGCAGCATCACGACGAAGCCGATCAGGTAGTACACGCGGTTAATGGTGATAAGCGTCATCATTGCGCGGCCCCCTGCGTGCCCTGCTCCGCGCGCCAGGCCATGACGTCGCGACGGATGCTGGCATCCAGGCGCAGCAGGCGCGTCATATGAATAACTAATGCCGCAATGGCGGTTGGGATGGCCCAAAGGCCAATATGCAGCGGTTCGATGCCCTGAATGCCATTCTCTTTCAGGAACGCGTCGATCAGCAGCACCGCGCCAAAGGCAATGAAGATATCTTCCCCAAAGAAGACCGCGATGTTGTCACACGCGGCGGCATGGGCTTTGATTTTGTCGCGGATGTGCTGCGGCAGCTCGCCGTATTCGTTCAGCGCCGCCCCTTCGGCCATCGGGGCCAGCAGCGGACGCACCGTCTGGGCATGACCGCCCAGCGACATCAGCCCCAGCGCGGCGGTGCCTTCACGGGCGACAAAATAGAGCATCAGAATACGCGCCGAGGTCGCGCTGGCGATCTTCGCCACCCAGGCCTGGGCACGCTCCTTGAGCCCGTAATATTCCAGCAGACCAATCACGGGCAGAATCAGAATGAAGGTCGCCAGCGAGCGGCTATTCACGAACTTTTCGCCAAAGGTCTCCAGCAGCATCCCGAAATCCATACCAACCAGCAGACCCGTCGCCAGCCCCGCCACTACGACCACCAGCAGCGGGTTGAAGCGCAGTGCAAAACCAATAACCACGATCGGTATCCCGATCAGCGGCAACAGCGTAGTACCGTCCATAACGTTTACCCTATCCAAAGTGAGCGTTGCGCGCCGACGGCTATTTTTTTATTTTGCGGCGAGCGATGTTGTGTTTTTCGACAGGTTTCGGAAAACCTGCGCTAAAAAGCTATATCTGAACCTCAAAAACATGTAAACAAATTATCAATAAAATGTTCTTATTTTATCGATGAGTTTACATTTCTGGCTAAGGAACGTTATGACCTCGGAAAAGAGTGCTACCCCCCCTCACGACGATATCAACGACGGCCGAATCGTCTCGTCCCGCCACCTGGTGTCCGAGCGCTGCGCGGAACTGTCAGAGCTGGAGTACGCGCTGATCATGACCAGTAACGCGTTCAATAAATGGATGGTGCGCTGCATGGCCGCTGCCGGCGAGCCCGATATGGGCGCATTTGACGTCTCGCTGCTGCATCATGTGAACCACCGCGACCGCAAGAAAAAGCTGGCCGATATCTGTTTCGTACTTAACGTGGAAGATACCCACGTGGTGACCTACGCCCTGAAAAAGCTGGTCAAAGCGGGCTACGTGACGAGCGAGAAAGCGGGCAAAGAGCTCTTTTTCTCGACTACCGAGGAAGGGAAAGCGTTGTGCATGAAGTACCGGGACGTGCGGGAGGCGTGTCTGATCGCTATCCACGCGGAGAGCGGCATTGCCGGGAAGTCGATTGGCGAGACCGCGCAGCTGTTACGCACGATCTCCTCCCTGTATGACACCGCCGCCCGCGCGGCGGCATCACTCTAGGGCTAAGGACGTCTGAAGAGAGTAATACTGCGTCCGGCCAGTTCGTACTCCACGGTTTCGGTGAACGCTGTCCCGGTGGCAGCGTCCTCTGCCGTAGACAGCTCCAGCACCCATCCCCCTTCGCCAAACTGCGGGATCTGGAACGGCACGGTCCCTTCAAACGGGTTGAACAGCGTCAGCACGTCGTGCCAGATGCCGTCCTCCTGCCTGAGATCCGGCCTGCTGATGGAGACGCCGAGCGTCGAGCCTTCATCCCACTGCTCGGCCTGCTGCGGGCCGCCGCCGGCATTGAACCAGCGGATCTCCAGCCCGTCGCGCCAGCTTTCACGGCGCAGCAGCGGCTGTTGCGCGCGAAGGTCAATGAGCCGTCGGGTAAACTCGCGCAGCGCAGCGTCGTTTTCGGTTATCCCGTTCCAGTCGATCCACGAGATTTCGCTGTCCTGGCAGTAACCGTTGTTGTTGCCCTTCTGCGTGCGGCCAAACTCGTCCCCCGCCAGCAGCATCGGCGTGCCGTGGGAAAACAGCAGCGTGGTCAGGAAATTCCGCTTCTGCCGTTCGCGGGTGGCAATAATATCCGGGTTCTCCGTCGGCCCTTCTTCGCCATAGTTGTACGAGCGATTATCGTTATGCCCGTCGTTATTGTCCTCGCCGTTGTCGGCGTTGTGCTTCTCGTTGTACGACACCAGGTCATTCAGCGTAAAGCCGTCGTGAGCGGTGATGAAGTTGACGCTGGCCCACGGACGACGCCCGCGCAGATCGTACAGATCCCCGGATCCCAGCAGCCGTGCGGCAAAGTCGTTGGAGACGTTATCGCCCTTCCAGTACTCGCGTACGGTATCGCGGTATTTGTCGTTCCACTCACCCCAGCCCGGCGGGAAACCGCCGACCTGATACCCGCCGGGACCGATGTCCCAGGGTTCACCAATCAGCTTAAGTCTTGATAACACCGGATCCTGAGTCATGGCGTCGAAGAAACCGCCGCGCGGGTCAAACCCTTCCGGCTCGCGGCCCAGTATCGTCCCCAGGTCGAAACGAAAACCGTCAATATGCATCGATTCCGCCCAGTAGCGCAGCGAATCCATCACCATCTGCAGCACGCGCGGGTGCGAGGTGTTGACCGTGTTTCCCGTCCCGGTGTCGTTGATGTAGTACCGGTGCTGGTCCGGCAGGGTGCGGTAATAGCTGTAGTTATCAATCCCCTTAAACGAGAGCGTGGGACCAAGCTCGTTTCCTTCCGCCGTATGGTTGTACACCACGTCCAGAATCACCTCGATGCCCGCATCGTGATACGCGCGTACCATGTCGCGAAAGCCCTGGATCCCCGCCGGGCCGTAGTAGCGCGACGCCGGAGCAAAAAAGCCGAGGGTGTTATAGCCCCAGAAGTTCTTCAGGCCGCGATCGAGCAGATGCTGGTCGTCCGGGAACCAGTGAACCGGCAGAAGCTCCACCGAGGTGATGCCAAGACTCTTGATGTAGTCGACCGAGGCTTTGTGTCCCATCCCCTCAAACGTGCCGCGCAGCTCCTGCGGGATGGCCGGGTTCATCTGGGTAAAGCCCTTCACGTGGCTCTCATAGACGACGGTATGCGGCCAGGGCACGTTTGGCCGGCTGTTGTCCTGCCAGTCAAAGGCGTTCGGGTCGATGACCTTGCACTTCGGCGTGAACGGCGCGCTGTCGCGCGTGTCAAAGCTTAAATCTAACTCGTCATGCCCCAGCTCATAGCCGAAATGGGCATCGTTCCAGTCGATATCGCCCACCAGTTCGCGGGCGTAGGGGTCGATAAGCAGCTTGTGCGGGTTAAAGCGGTGGCCGTTTTCCGGATCGTAAGGGCCGTAGACGCGATAGCCGTACAGCGCGCCGGGCTTCAGGTCCGGCACATAGCCGTGCCAGACCTCATGGGTATATTCCGGCAGCTCCAGCCGGGCGATTTCGTTTTTCCCGGACGGATCAAACAGACAGAGCTCCACCCGCTCGGCGTGAGCGGAGAACAGCGCGAAGTTGACGCCCTTCCCGTCATAATTCGCCCCCAACTGCTGGCCATGACCGGCCCGAATTTCAAACGTAGTATCCTTTGCCATTTTCGTTCTCCACGATTATTCGCAGGTAAGCAGAACCAGTACACATCCCTTTTCTGACGTTAAATCCAGCGTCTCTTGCAGAATGCGGCTCTCACCGCTGAACAGATCCCGATAGCGTTTCCCCGTCAGCTCTTCGGGTATCGCCACCGTGGTATTGACCCACAGCTGATGATTATCGGTGACATCAAAAACCAGACGCGGTACGGCGACAATCAGCGCCTCCTCGTCCTTAACGCGGGCATAGACAATCAGGTTCTCCTCGCGCTCGCCGGTGACCTTAAGCGGCAGCCAGTCGCCGTAGCGGAAAAGCGCGTCGTAATGCGGACGCAGCCGCAGCAGCGTGGCGGTGACGAACTGCTTAACGCGCCCGTCTCGCCAGCAGGCCGGGTTATCAAACACCGTGGCATCCGCCGCGCTGAGGTTGTGCACCAGCGCGTTGAAGTCCGGCTCCCGTCGGTTATCCGGGTCAACGAGGCTAAAGTTGAGCGCCTCGCTGCCCTGATAGATATCCGGCACGCCGGGAGCCGTCAGCTTGATTACCGTCTGGCTGAGGCTGTTCATCAGCCCGGCGCGGATAAAGGGCTGCATCGCCTCGCTAAAATCCTGCAGGAACAGCACGTTGTCCGGCGAAAGCAGGTGCCGCGCGTAGCTCAGCACCACGCTCTCATAGCTCTCGTTGCTGTCTATCCAGTCGGTGCGCTGTTTTGCCTCGCGCAGCGCTTTCTCGAGGAAGCCGATGAATCGCGCGTCGAGTGCTTTAAGCCCTTCGGCGTCGTCCGGCGACTGCGTGGCGGGCCAGACGCCCGCCAGCGCCTGGTAGATCATCCAGGTATCGGCAGCGTTCGGCGCGGTACCGTCATTGAGAAAACGCACCTGAGTCTGGTTCATCTGCCGCCAGCGGGCCAGATTTTCCCCCCAGCGTTCCGGCGCTTCCGTCAGGGTGTAGAGACGCGCCCGGGCGTCTTCCCCGCGCTTGGTATCGTGCGTGGAGGTGCCCAGCAGCGCGTCGGGCTGTCGGGCGAGACGAATGCGCATCTCCTGGTGGAAGCGGGATAATGAAAACGCGCGCGGCGTCGGGTCGGCGCCCACTTCATTGAGCGCCAGCTCGAGGTTGTGGCGGAAGAACAGCGTGTCTTCAACGGACTTCGCCATCAGCGGCCCGGTAAGCTGCTGGAAGCGGGTTCTGAACAGCGCGGCGGACTCGCGGCAATCTTCCGGCAGGTCGCCGGTAAGAATGCGCACAAGCAGGCTCAGCGGCGCTTCAGACGTCTCCACGCTGGCGATCACGCGGTTAAGCAGCGCCACGTCCGGCGGGGTTAATCCTTCCCGGGTACCGTAGGTGCGGTAGACCGGAAAGGCGATAAGCAGCTCGCGCAGCGCGTGGCGGATCTCCTCGCGCGGTAGCGCAACCTCATTGCGGCGGGCCAGATCGTCAGCAAGGTTAAGCAGCGTGGTGAATTCACCCTCAAAATTGCGATCGGTCATCAGGCCCTTGGCATCGCGCAGTTCCGCGTGGCGATCGACCGTTATCCCCAGCGTTTCGTCGTGGATGGTCTCCAGGCGCGACAGGTTATCGTCGTCGACCAGCACTTCCGCCAGCGAGGCGATAAACTCGTAGCCGGTGGTGCCGGATACCGGCCAGTCGGCGGGGAGCTGTTCTCCCTTCGCGAGAATTTTTTCAACCGTGATGTAGCAGTCGGGCCCGGTTTTCTCCCGCAGGCGCTGCAGATACCCCAGCGGATCGGCCAGGCCGTCGACGTGGTCGATTCGCAGGCCGTCCACCACGCCAGCGTGAACCAGCTCCAGGATCAGCCGGTGCGTATCGTCGAAGACCGCGTCGTCTTCAACCCGAACGCCGACCAGCCCGGTGATCTCAAAGAAGCGCCGCCACGAGAGCTGCTTCGGCGCTTCCCGCCAGGACATCAGCCGCCAGCTTTGCGCTTCATGCAGCTCAGCTATGCTCTTATCCTCGCTGTACGTGCCGGGGTTGAGCGGATACTCGGCGTCGTAGTAAACCAGCGCGACCTTGTTCGTGACAGGGTCACGTTTAAGGGCGATCGCACCCTTCTCCAGCTCCGCCTCAAAGGTGTCGCCGAGGAACGGCAGCGTTAGCGGGCGCGACCCGTCGATATCGAAATAGCGGAAATAGCGGCTCTGCTGGCCGTATTCAATTACGTCCCGCCACCAGCCGTTTTCCAGCGAGGTGGACATATGGTTCGGGACAATGTCCAGAATCAGCCCCATGCCGGCCTGCTTAAGCGCCGTGGCCATGCGGTCGAAACCGTCTCGTCCGCCGATTGCGGGGTCAATTTCATTCGGGTTGGTCACGTCATAGCCGTGAGTGGAACCCGCTGTGGCGGTAAATACGGGCGACGCGTAGAGATGGCTGATGCCAAGATCTTTCAGATAAGGCACCAGCGCCGCAACGCGGTCGAAGGTCATGCCATTGCGGAACTGAATACGGTACGTGGCGGAAGGGATCATAACGATGCTTCTCCATCAGCAAAGCGAACGACAATACCGTTCGGCGGTAAAACGTCAGTGACTTCCGGCCAGGCAAAGCGCGTCTCACCCGCGAGATCGGGCAGCGCGACGGGCTTATTACCGATATTCAGCGCCAGAGAGAGCGTCCCCGACGTGAAATGCCAGCTCACCGCCACCATGCCGGGCGCGGTCTTGATTATCTTGCCCTCAACGGCGCCGCCATGACGCAGAAGCGGAACGATATGGCGATGACGCAGCGTCAGCAGGTGGCGCGTGAAGCGCAGCCACGTTTTGCCTTCGTCGGTGGCAATCTTATTCCAGTCGAGTTTTGAACGGATGAAGGTGTTCATGTCATTCGGATCCGGGACGGTTTCATCGTGCCCGGCATGGCCCGTAAACTCTTTCGCGCGCCCTTCCCGCACCGCCTTCGCCAGATCGCCGTGAAAATCGGTGAAGAACAGGAACGGATGCGTTTCACCAAACTCCTCGCCCATAAACAGCAGCGGGATATGGGGAGAAAGCAGCAGCGCGGCAAGCAGCACCCGCGTCTTGTCGGCACCGGCCAGGGCGATCAGCCGCTCGCCCTGGGCGCGATTCCCGGTCTGATCGTGGTTCTGAATAAAATCGACGAAGAACTGCGGCGGCTGCGTCTGGCACTCCACTCCGCGGGATTCGCCGGTTTGCAGCGAAATCTCGCCCTGGTAGACAAAGCCTTCCGCCAGCGCCCGGGCGAACTTTTTCTCCGGCTCAAAGGCAAAATCCTGGTAATACGCGTGGGTCTCGCCGGTGGCAAACACGTGGGCAGCGTTGTGGAAGTCATCATTCCACTCGGCGGTGAACAGCGGCGTGTTGCCCTGTTCATCGCGCGGATGCAGGAAAATCACGTTGCGGCTGTCTTCCGTGGTCAGGTGAACGTGGCGGTGCGGGATCGCCTCGCGGATTTTTGCGGCAATCTCCTCCAGAATGTGCGTCTCCGAGGTGTCTTTAATCTGGTCGATGGCATCGAAGCGCAGGCCGTCCAGACGGTACTCCGTCAGCCAGTAGAGCGGCGCATCGGTAATGTACTGCCTTACCGGCTCGCGTTCGTAAGCGATGCCGTTGCCCCACGGCGTCATCCGCTGTGCATCAAAAAACGCGGGCGACAGCAGCGGCAGATAGTTCCCCTCCGGGCCGAAGTGGTTGAGCACGATATCCAGCACCACGGAGAGTCCCAGCCCGTGCGCGGCGTCGATAAACGCGTGGAAATCCTCCGGCGTACCGTAGGCAGAGTGCGGGGCGTACAGCAGCACGCCGTCATACCCCCAGCCGCGTGTTCCGCCAAACTGAGAGACGGGCATCACTTCAAGCTGGGTAATACCGAGCTCTGCCAGATACGGCAGCTTGTCGATGGCGGCCCGGAAGGTACCCTCCGGGGTAAACGTGCCGATGTGCAGCTCGTAGATAACCGTGTCTTCCCACGGCCGCCCTGCCCAGTCCCGGTTGACCGGCTGATAGCGTTGGGGATCGATAACGATGGAGGGGCCGTTAACGTCGCCTTTTTGCGCGCGCGAGGCGGGATCGGGCACCGTCATGCCGTCCTGCAGAACAAATTGATATTCTGCACCGTGCGTGACGCCGGGTACGTCTGCCTGAAACCAGCCGTCGCCAGCTGTCGTCATCGGCACGTCGGCGGCGGCCAGACGTAGCGTAAGTTCTTTCTGTCCTTCTGCCCAGACGCGAAAACGTACAACGTCATCGGAAATAAACTCAGCACCCCACTGCTTTTGAAATGTCCTGAATTCCATTCATTGTCCTCGAATGACCCACATTTTACGCGGAACGAAGTACAAGCTTAGTTCAGGATTAAAAGTGTGTTAGGCCAGCGAATTTAACCGCTTCGTCTATTCTTTATGAAATAACTCACTACCGGGAAGACTATGCAGATTCGAAAAGGACTCAATACCGACCTCGCTCGCCTTGAATGCTGTGACTTTTCTTTCACCATTAGCCACATTGCGCGAGAGCCCTTTATCCACTGCGATTTGCATATCGAAGCCGTCGCCGTGCCCTGGATTAAAACCTACGAGCTCGATATCCAAACCCTTGAAAACCACTGCGTTAATCCGGACGCCATATTTCTTATTGCCGAAACGGATGACGGTGAAATTGCGGGATTTATTACCGCGTCAATCGGCTGGAATAAGTTTATCTCGGTGGATTACATTGCCGTGGAGCGCACGAAACGCAGAACCGGCGCCGCGCAAAAATTAATGGCCGCCGCGCACGTCTGGGCCCGCAGCGTAAACGCGCCGGGATTACGGCTTGAAACACAAAATGTGAACGTCTCGGCCTGTCTGTTTTACCGCAACTACGGGTTTACCCTGGGCGGATACGATCGTTATCTCTACAACGCCTTACCGGAAAAAGACGAAGTCGCCCTGTTCTGGTATTACATGCTGGTCTAGCGGTGCGGCCTTCATATTTCTGTCATTGAATTTCATTACGCTTTCGGGATTTTAACCAGGGTGTTGAGGAAAAAAGTGTGAATTCAATGGCTAAGGTATTACTGCTGGCATTACCTGTTTTGAGTGCAACGGCCGCGGCGACGGCCGCCGGGGGCGAGCTGTGTGAACCCAAAGCGTACGAAATGGCGCTGCGCTATCAGCAGAAATCGGCAGAGATCGTGGCTCTTCAGCTGCAGACGTATCGGTTTGCCACCGAGCGTTTCAACGAGAAGTTAAAAGAGCTGAAAACGCCTGAAAATTACGCCGTGGTAATGGACCTGGATGAAACGGTGCTGGATAACACCCCTCTGCTGGTGCGCGACACCGAGCAGTGTCACGACTATACAAAATGGGACACCTGGAGCGACTGGGAAAAACAGGGAAAACCCGGCTTAATTCCGGGCGCGAAGGCGTTTCTTGACCATGTGAATCAAAGCAAGGTCCGTATCTATTATGTTTCGGACCGTATGCAGGAAAATAAAGCCGATACGCTCAGGACGTTAAAAGCCCTGGGACTTCCGCAGGTGTCCGATGAAAGCGTGCTTCTGGACACGGTCAGCAAGGAAGAGCGTCGCCAGAGCATCCTCAAAAAGCAGCAGATCGTAATGCTGTTTGGCGACAGCCTGCCGGATTTCGCCGTGCAGTTTAAAAATAAAAAGCCGAGCGAGCAGCAGCGTGAGCTGGTTGAAGCCAGCGCGGAACACTTCGGAAACGACTGGATTGTGCTGCCTAATGCCGCTTATGGCTCCTGGTCCAAAGCCACGCCGGACAGCTGGAACGCGCCGCTGAAAAAATAACGTGTTACGAGCCGGGAAAGGCAGCATCGCCACCCGGCTTCTGCGCTGTGCTATCCACTGCGTTTATAGGTCCTATCATTTCTGGGCAGGTTCTTATAATTTTACGAAGAAGTAAGATGAGCGCTTTCAAAGGAGACTCGTATGCTTACCGTGAAAAAACTTGCTCTTTCTACGCTGATTTCCAGTTCATTGCTTTTCTACCCTGCGCTGCAGGCGTCGGCAGAGACGCCCCAGCACGTCGTTAAACAACCGGCGGGCGGATACAGCGTTCAGGTCGGCGACGTTCTGGTCACCTCGTTTACGGACGGGACCGTCGCGCAGGATCTGCACAAGCTGCTGCGCCGGACAACGCCGCAAAAAATCGATGCGCTGCTCGCGAAAAATTTCCAGACCAACCCGCCTGAGGTATCCATCAACGCGTTCCTGATTGCGATGCCCGGACATAAAATTCTGGTGGATACGGGCTCAGGCCAGCTCTTTGGCCCCGGCAACGGCGGACGTCTGATTGAGAGCCTCGCCACCCAGGGGATTAAACCCGAGGACATTACTGAAGTCCTGCTGACCCACGCCCACTCCGATCACGCGGGCGGCCTGGTGAAAGACGGCAAGGTGGTGTTCAGCAACGCGCGCGTTTTCATTGGCAAACCGGACGTCGACTTTTTCTTTAACGACGAGAATCAGAAAAAAACCGGCTACGGCAAGAACTACTTTGACGTCGCGCAGAAGACCTTAAAACCCTATCTTGACGCCGGTAAAGTGGTGCCGTTTAGCGGCACATCTGAGATTCTCCCGGGGCTGACCGGCACGGTTCATCCCGGCCATACGCCGGGTTCAGCCTTCTACACGCTGACGAGCAACGGCGAGAAGATCACCTTTGTCGGCGACATCATTCATGCCGCGGCGGTACAGTTCCCGCAGCCTGACGTGACCATTACCTACGATGAAGATCAGAACAAAGCCGCAAGCGTGCGCGAACACGCGTTTGCAGACTTTGTGAAAAATAAAGACCTGGTTGCCGCGCCACATCTGCCGTTCCCGGGTATCGGGTACGTCACCAAAGGCGAAAACGGCGGCTATGCCTGGGTTCCTGTGAACTATACCAACCGGGACGCCGGCAGCGCGAAATAAAATGACGCCCGTCTCTGACATGGACATCGACCTGATCCTGACCCTGGACGCCCTGCTTCAGGACAGGAATATCACCCATGCGGCCGCGCGGCTGGGCATCAGCCAGCCCGCGCTTTCCGCCCGTCTCGCGCGTCTGCGAACGCTGTTTGGCGAACCGCTGTTTATTCCCTCCCCACATGGACGTGGGGTGCTACCCACGCCGCGAGCGGAAGCGCTTAAGCCGCAGGTAGAGAGCGTGCTGCGCGGCATCAGCGCGATGTTTTCTCCCACCACGTTTGATGCCCAGACCAGCACCCGAACCTTTGTTATCGCGCTGCACGAAAACCCGGCGCTGATGCTGGGCACAGGGCTGCTTAACCAGGTGGGTACCGAAGCTCCAGGTATTCGCCTGCGCTTCGCCCTGCCACAGATGTCCGAACTGCCGCAGCAGCTGGAAAACGGTGATGTGGATATCTACATCGGCGTGAGCGCGGGTGCCCATGACGGCTGGGTGAGGCGCAAACTGCTCGACGATGCGTTTGCCACCGCCCAGCGCAAAGGCCATCCGCGCGGGACCGGAGCGTTAGACCTGGAAAGCTACTGCGCGCTTTCTCATCTGGTGGTGTCATCGGCGGGAGATCCGTTTACCGGCTTTGTCGATCAAACCCTGGCCGGGCTGGGCTACCAGCGGCACGTCGCGATGTCCACGCAGAGCTACGCCATGGCGCCTGCGCTTGTTGCCGGTACCGACCTGGTGTGCACCCTGCCGGAACGGATGCTGAAACAGTTTGCCGGCACGCTGGATCTCTTTGCGCCGCCGCTCCCGCTCCAGCCGATTACCATCTACATGTACTGGCACCCGAAAAACAGCCAGGATCCGGCAAATGCCTGGCTGCGCGAGCAGCTGCTGCAGGCCGCCGGGCGTCAGGTATGATCGAGGGTAATCAGGAATTTTTTAAGCACTTCTGAGCGAATAATCCGGTGGCAAACCAGCGTCAGTTCGCTTTCACGGAGCCGGTCGAGGATGTCCACGTACACCACGTTCTCAACGCTCACCGCCTTTGCCGAGGCGGGCAGCAGCGCCAGCCCAAACCCCGCCGAGACCAAGCTTATCACGGTGGGCACGTCGGTCGCGTTTTGCACCACGTCCGGCTGAAAGCCCGCCCCGCTGCAGGCGTCATAAAAGTACTGTTCCAGCCCCATTCCCTCCGGGTCGCGCAGGGAGATCCATTTTTCGTCCTTCACTGACGAAAGCGTCAGCGCGGAAGATCCCGCCAGCGGGTGCTGACGATACAGCGCCAGGACCGTTTTCTCTGACGTGAACGGGCGGCTTTGCAGATCGTCAGGCAGCGACGGCAGCGGCGCCCGGATAATAGCCACATCGAGCTGGTTGCTCTGCACGGCCGCGTAGAGCGTCTGCACGTTTCCCGTCACCAGCGACATGGTAATGGCCGGCCAGCGCGTATGCATCTGGCGCAGCGCGGCGGGCAGCCTGCCGTCGAACATCGCGCTCGACACGCACCCCAGGTTTAATACCCCCTGCTCGCCCCGTGCCGTTTGCCTGGCGTCCAGAACCGCCTGCTCGGTCAGGGAGATGGCGAGCCTGGCTTTCACCAGAAACGCTTCACCTGCGGGCGTCAGGGTTAAGCGGCGGTTCGCCCGGCTAAAGAGCGTGACGCCTAAACGTTCTTCCAGCGCCTTTATCTGCTGGCTCAGGGCCGGTTGCGCCATGTTCAGACGCTCAGCGGCCCGGTGCATGTGGAGCTCTTCGGCCACCACGATGAAATGGCGCATCTGACGAAACTGCACGGAACGCTTCCTTTTTTGATATGAGTTTACTTATCAATTTAGCAGTAATGATGCAATTGATGCTATTGGTCATTGCCATAAAAATGGAGGTATTCAAAACGAGGGAGGAAATTATGGAAAACCCGATCAACGATCTCCGCAGCGCCATCGCCCTGCTTCAGCGCCACGAAGGGCAGTATCTTGAAACCGATCATCCGGTCGATCCCAACGCGGAGCTGGCGGGAGTCTACCGCCATATCGGCGCGGGCGGCACGGTAAAACGTCCAACCCGTACGGGCCCGGCCATGATGTTCAACAGCGTGAAGGGCTATCCGGGCTCCCGCATCCTGGTGGGCATGCACGCCAGCCGCGAGCGCGCAGCGCTCCTTCTGGGCTGCGAGCCCTCTGAACTCGCAAAACACGTCGGCCAGGCGGTGAAAAAGCCGGTTGCGCCGGTTGTGGTTCCGGCCTCGCAGGCGCCCTGCCAGGAACAGGTTTTCTACGCAGACGACCCTGACTTCGACCTGCGCAAGCTGCTTCCGGCCCCCACAAACACGCCGATTGATGCGGGCCCGTTCTTCTGTCTGGGGCTGGTGCTGGCAAGCGATCCGGAAGACAGCTCGCTGACGGATGTCACCATCCACCGCCTCTGCGTTCAGGAGCGCGACGAGCTTTCCATGTTCCTTGCCGCCGGTCGGCATATCGAAGTCTTCCGCAAAAAGGCGGAAGAGGCCGGAAAACCGCTGCCGGTGACGATCAATATGGGGCTCGATCCTGCCATCTATATCGGCGCGTGCTTTGAGGCGCCCACCACGCCGTTTGGCTACAACGAGCTGGGCGTCGCCGGGGCGCTGCGCCAGCAGCCGGTCGAACTGGTGCAGGGCGTGGCGGTAAAAGAGAAAGCGATCGCACGGGCGGAAATCATCATCGAGGGCGAAGTGCTGCCGGGCGTGCGCGTAAGAGAAGATCAGCATACCAACACCGGCCACGCGATGCCGGAGTTCCCGGGCTACTGCGGCGAGGCCAACCCGTCCCTTCCCGTGATCAAAGTGAAAGCCGTGACCATGCGAAACCACGCGATCCTGCAAACGCTGGTGGGACCGGGAGAAGAGCATACCACCCTGGCCGGTTTACCGACGGAAGCCAGCATTCGCAATGCCGTTGAAGAGGCGATTCCGGGCTTCCTGCAAAACGTCTATGCGCATACTGCGGGTGGCGGTAAATTCCTCGGGATCCTGCAGGTGAAAAAACGCCAGCCGTCA
This sequence comes from Enterobacter cloacae complex sp. S3, assembly GCF_014930495.1. Classification (NCBI taxonomy): domain Bacteria; kingdom Pseudomonadati; phylum Pseudomonadota; class Gammaproteobacteria; order Enterobacterales; family Enterobacteriaceae; genus Enterobacter; species Enterobacter cloacae complex sp. S3. The sequence goes on from NZ_JADBRD010000031.1 coordinate 32,103, forward strand.
GACGAAGGACGTCAGGGACAGGCGGCGCTCATTGCCTTAGCCACCTATTCGGAGCTGAAGAACATCATTCTTGTCGACGAAGACGTGGATATTTTCGACAGCGACGACATCCTGTGGGCGATGACCACCCGCATGCAGGGCGATGTCAGCATCACCAATATTCCGGGGATCCGCGGCCACCAGCTGGATCCGTCCCAGTCGCCGGATTACAGCACCTCAATTCGCGCAAACGGCATCTCCTGCAAGACCATCTTCGACTGCACGGTGCCGTGGGCGCTGAAGGACCGCTTCGAGCGCGCGCCGTTTATGGAGGTGGATCCGCGTCCGTGGGCGCCGGAGCTGTTCACTGATAAGAAATAGGGAAATTTCGGGCGTATGGCCCGCAGGTCATACGCTTATTTTCTTTTCAAGCGCGGCAATATTTTTATCTGCCTTTCGCTCCACGGAGAAACGATCGACGCTCAGCAAAATGAGCATCAGCCCCCTGCCGCTCTCCAGTAACGGCGAGATTTCGCAGAAGCGGTCTCGTCGGGCGGCCTCAAGCCGCTCCAGCGGGAATGCATCGCCCGCGTCGGTAAAGACAACGCGGACATTATGGTCCCGAATGACGAACTCTACGCTAAATGTACGTGAAGCATCCTCATGCAGCGCGTGCCGGATGATATTTGTCGCCACTTCACAGACGGCAAGATCGAGCGCGAAACGCCACTCATCGTCAACGGCAAGCGCGCTCAGACGGTCTCCCAGCCAGCCAGCAAGCGGCGTCAGGGAGCCGAGCTCCGCCGGAAATTCCGTATGCTCCGGCGTCTGCATCTACTGCCCCAGCTGCGCAAGCGCGCTGTTTTTATCCGGATAGATGCGGAATATGCGATCCATTCGGGTCAGGGTGAACATATTCATGATCCCGGGGTTCAGGGAGCACAGCGCCATGTCGCCTTTCCCGTTCATCAGCTTAAACAACGACACCAGCATCCCCAGCCCGCTGCTGTCGATAAAGTCCACTTTGCTAAAATCGACAATTAAGGCTTTGCGATCGCTGCCAATTTCTTCCGTGACGGTGGCCTTAAACGCCGCGGCAATGGACGCATCCAGCCGCCGGACCGCTGGCGTAAGAATGTTGGCATTCGGTAATCGTTCAGTGTTAATAATCATTCTGTTCTCCCTGACGCTCAATCACTAACAGTGAAACGTCATCGGTTAAGGCGGTCGGTTCATCACGATTTGCATTGCGCCAGCCGGTCAGGTGTTGTCCGAAACGCAGCAGGAGCTCGTCTACCGGCAGATGGGCATGTTCATGAAGCCAGCGTTCCAGACGTTGCGGGCCAAACTGCTCGCTCTCGCTGTTCTCACATTCCGTGATGCCGTCACTGAATAAGCATAAGCGATCCCCTGAATTGAGGGTAAAAGCGACGTCCTCCCAGCTGAGGTCGGGGATAAGCCCGACCGGCGGTCCACCCTCGCCAACGGAAGTGACGGCACTCTCTGCGTTCACAATCACGGGAGTAGGATGCCCCGCCTGACACAACGACCCCTGACCACTGACGGGGTCGATCACGCCGTAGATGATGGTGAAATAGCTGGTGATGTCGTTTTCTTCACTGCAAAAGCGGCTGTTCAGTATTCTGACGACCTCGGCAGGCGACTGAATTCCGCCCTCTGCGGTAAACAAAAAACGATCCACCACCCGGCCGTGCAGGAACTGACGCGCCACGGCGAGGGACATCATTGCTGCCCCCACGCCGTGACCGGAGACGTCAACGCAGTAGAACCCCAGATGAGAGTCCAGAGGAAAAATATTGAAGACATCGCCCGATACCCAGGCAGACGGTAAGAAAAGCCAGTCGGAAAAGTAGTTCCCGAAGCGCAGGCGGTGTGAAGGCAGAACCGAGTGCTGAACGCGCGCCGCCAGCTCAAGATCCTGTTCAATCTGGCGTAACGCTTCACTCAGGCGCTTATTATGCGCCGCGAGGGTCGCTTCCAGCGTCAAAATACGTACCCCGGCATGGAGCCGCGCCCGTAACTCAGCCTGTTCGACGGGCTTGCTTAAAAAATCATCCGCCCCGGCATCAAAACCCTGCGTTAAATCTCCTGCATTCTCGCGGGCCGTGAGCAGAATGATATACACATAGTGGCCAAACTGACGGCTGCGGATCGTCTGACAGAGCGTAAGCCCGTCCATTTCCGGCATCTCCCAGTCGCTTATCACCATGCTGATCGGCTGGCTGGACAATATTTCCAGCGCGGCGACGCCATTTTCCGCCTCGCTCACGATATACCCCCACTGGGTGAGCATTCGGGAGAGTAACCGACGATAAATCAGCGAATCTTCAACGATTAACACGTGCAGCGCTGACATATATCCCTCCTATAGCGGTAAGAACCAAATGAGGCTCACGGTCCCTTCCCTGAATTTTGCGTTACCGTTGCCGTGCCCCGGATAGCGCGTCCCCGCATAGTTCGCGTACTGGATGGAGAACGAACCTGGCGTATAGCCCGCATAGCCAAAGCTGTAGCTGTAATCGCCGTTCCAGGGCTGCTGCTGGCTGCTGTCCGGGAACCAGAACGCCGTTGCGCGAACGAAGAAATGTTGTTTGAAGGTATAGCCGCAGCCGCCGAGCATGACGTTTTTATTTTTGCGGATGTCATCGCTGCTGAGGTCGTAGTAGCGCGGAACCCAGCTGTACCCGACCTGGCAAATGATAGAGTCCCCTTTATTAATCAGGAGCGCGTTTTCAACCGGTTTCGGTAGCGAAAACTTATAGGCCAGCGTAAAGGCGCCCTGTTCGAAATAGGTGTGTCTCCGGCTACCCGACGTCCAGAAGTGGTTATCGCCATAGTTGCCGTAGACCAGGCTGAACGTGTTGGCGTGCCAGTCGTCATAGCCAAAGCTGTAGCGAAAATCCGCGGTGTAGCGGTTGGTATCCCTGACCGGCAGCCGGGAGGTAATGTTGGCAAACCAGAAGCTGTAGGGGGAATACTGCAGACTAAGATTCAACGTCTGGTTAATTTTTTTCGCCTGCGCGGCGCTGTCCGAGCTGTTGGGCACGCTCACCATCTGCTCTTTCAGCCCAGAACTAAAGCTCAGAGCGCCTGAAAATTTCTTGTCATTGCCTGAGAACAGGCGCCCCCACCGGCTGGTAAAAACGCCTGCCTGAACGGGCTCGCCGTTTTTATCGCGCAACGTCTCTTTCTCATTGCTTTGCGCCGCATCCGCCGCGGGTATTGCGGCGAGTAAGATGCCCGCCAGGAGCCATTTTTCGCGCATAACCGCCATCCTTAGTTAGGTATCCAGCGTGCAGCGACGTTGTATTTTGCCATGAGCCACAAAATGCCCAGTGCCGCAGCATGCACTAACGTATTTTCTATCCAGGCATGACGCCACAAATCGAAGGTGATGAACTGACTCACCAGCAGCACCACGTACACATGCAAAATGAAGGTATAAAGCGAGTGCTGGCCTAACGGAATAAGAAACCATCCCAGCAGGCGGTCGAGCGGCGTCCAGCAGTATGTCAGCACCAGATAGACGGTAACCATCAGGGCGATATCGTTTAATACCCGCACCGGGCCCAGCCCATTTTTCGCCGCCCATGTGTGATAAAAGGTGTTGAAGCCGTCAGGCGGAATCACGTGCATCAGCAGCGCGGGGGGCATAAACGGGTTGGTATGGTTCTGTGCTATGAACCCCAGAATGAGCGCCACTATCACCAGCGCAACCACCACCACTTTACCTGCAGGCGTGCGTGCGAAAGAGATCAGTTCGGCTTTATACCACCCGCTGGCCATGCCCAGCACAAAGATGAACTGCCAGGCCAGCAGCGGAAAGGCAAATTCGAATTCCGACGGCGTCAGCCGGAGCGGCCACCGCTGCCAAAGGCCGTACACCAGCAGAGACGCCCCCAGCAGCCACCAGACGTTACCCTTCTGTAGCATCCCCAAAAATAGCGGGCTGAGTAGCAGCAAAAAGATATACAGCCCCAGAATTTGCGTCTGATGGGGGCCAATCTGTAAATAGAGGATAATGTTGAACCAGGTCTCTTTTATTTGTGGCGTGACCGGATAAAGCGACCAGCTTTCACCCGAAAATCGGTCGGTAAAATGAGTGACCTCGAAAAGATTAATATGCGGGATATAGGCCAGGAGAATAAACGACACTATGATAATGATATTTACACGATATATTTTCCACGCCCTGAGATAAAGCCCCCACGAAACCGTGAGTAATACGACTTTTTGCAAACGAGCGCGATTCAACATCCCCAACATAAATCCCGAAAGAATGACAAAGCCTTCTGCGCCGGTTGTTAACCCAAAACGCTCCCAGAAGAATATATTAAATACCGACATCACTTCCGTATGCGCCACGACCATCATGACGAGGGCAATCCCGCGCATAAAGTCAATTCTCAGGTCCCGGGCACCTGCAATGGCATACCGCCATGATCTTGATTTTACTATATCCGCTTGCGCGATCGGCGGCGCAATATGGCTCATAGGGTATCCTTTACCTGGAAACGAAAATTAACGTCTAAATAAAGTAGATAGCCTAAAGGAATAGTAACCGCAATTTATCGTGAACAGATGAGGCGAATTAAGCAGAATTAAACCTTAATTAACCCCCACTAAATAATAGTAATGAACGTGGCTGGACACTTTTATTCGGCGTTCTACACTTACCTTAAATCTTGTTTATTCGCTATTTTCTTTGACCTTCTGGCAACTGCCTTTGCAGCAGAATGGGTCTGCATATTCACGGAATCAGGAACGCCGGAACTATGGATTTTTATTTTTCCCGTTTTGAACATCGTCGACCTCCGGAACCGTTGAAAACGCCGCGCTGGGTAATGATGACCTGGCAGGTGTTAGCGGTCGCGGCGCTTATTCTGGGCGCAAATTATATTTACTGGCGCTGGACCGCCTCCCTGAACACGGACGCGTTATGGTACGCCATACCGCTGGTCCTCGCCGAAACCCTGGCCTGGATCGGTACCGTGCTGTTTACCATCAACTTATGGAAAGAACAGGATCCTCCCCAGAGTCCGCCCCCGAGCGAGATTAACGACTGCCTGTCACCGGAGGAGGCCGTAGAGCCCCGTCCCGTTAAGGTGGATCTGTTCATTGCCACCTACTCCGAAGACACCGAGCTGGTGAGGCTGTCCATTCGTGACGCCATGAAGATGGATTACCCGTACCCGATTGACTACCGCATCCACGTCCTCGATGACGGTCGTCGCCCGGAGATGAAAGCCGTTTGCGATGAGGAAGGCGTCAATTACATCAGTCGCCAGACCAACATCGGATTTAAGGCCGGTAACCTGCGCAATGGTCTTGAGCAAACCGACGGCGATTTTCTTGTTATCTGCGACGCCGATACCCGTGTATTTCCCACCCTTCTCAGCCATACGCTGGGCTATTTCCGCAACCCTGACGTGGCCTGGGTGCAGACGCCGCAGTGGTTCTTCGATCTCCCGGAAGGAGAAAGTTTGTCGCGCTGGGGTCAGCGGAAAGCCGGAAAAATGGGCTATGGCCTGGGCTGGCTGATCCAAAAGTGTGTCGGCCCGGTCACGGTTGGCCGCGACCCGTTTTTTAACGATCCGCGCATGTTCTATGACGTCATCCTGCGGCGGCGCAACTGGGCCAACGCCGCATTCTGCTGCGGCGCGGCGTCCATCCACCGTCGCGAGGCGGTTATGCAGGCCGCGCTGAGAAGCTACGTCTGGTCCGTCGAAGAGGAGATCCATCGCCATACCCGCGACATACGCGATGACGAAACGCGGAGCGCGCTACAGGAGGCGATGCGCCCCCACGTGGCATTTGACACTGAGTTAACGCCCTACAAATTTCACGTCTCCGAAGATATTTACACCTCGGTGCTGCTGCACGGTGACGCCGCACGACGCTGGCGTTCGGTCATGCACCCGCGCGTTGAGTCGAAGATGCTCTCTCCGCAGGATATGCTGACCTGGATGATCCAGCGCTTTAAATATGCCGCAGGTTCGCTGGATATTTTGTTCCATGACAATATCTTCAGCCGTCGTCGCTTCAGGCTTTCACTCCCCCAGACGCTGATGTATGCCACAACCTTCTGGTCTTATATGGCCTGCGTGTGGAACACGGTATTTTTGATTTCACCCATTATTTATCTGTTCACCGGCATTCCGCCGGTATCGGCCTGGTCGACGCCGTTCTATCTCCATTTTCTCCCCTTTTTTATTTTCTCCGAGCTGGCCTTTATGTTCGGGACATGGGGGATTTCGGCCTGGGACGGCAGGGCCTCCTACCTCTCTTTCTTTTCCATGAATCTGCGCGCGCTCAATACGGTGCTGCGGGGCGAGCAGATCAAATTTCACGTCACGCCAAAAGAGCGGCAGACGGGCCGTTTTCTCTATCTGGTGAAGCCGCAGATTGCCATCGTAGTGCTGACCCTCGCAGGGCTTATCTGGGGAGGAATTCAGGTTGCACGCGGCCAGGTCGACGACCCTTCCGGCTACGTCATCAATATTTTCTGGGGAGGGGTGAACATCGCCGCCATGCTGCCGCTGATATTCGCAGCCATGTGGACGCCCGCCGAAGAGGATGAGGTCACCCAATGAGAATACGTGATGCCCTGCTTTCCGCGCGCAGTTATCTCACTATTCTGCTGGGGTTCCTGCTCGGCTTTGCCATTGTGGTATGGGTTGAGAAACAAATGCCGTCGCGCGTGGAGAGCAGCGGCGGCATCGCGCTCAGTAAAGATTTCCCTCCGCTGCCCGCAAAACGTGAGCTGACCTATGACGAGGCCATCTGGGCGCGGGTAGCCTGGCAATACTACGTGAATAATACCCAGCCAAACGGCCTGGCGAACGCCAGCGACGGTGAGCCCTGGCTGAGCCTCTGGAGCGTGGGAAGCTACCTGTTTGCGGCCGCTGCCGCAGAGCAGCTCAATATCATTTCCACCGATGAGTTTGACGAGAGGGTCAGCGCGGCCCTGTTTACGCTGGGGCAGTTGCCGCTTAATGAGAAAGGCCTCCCTGCCGCGTATTACCATGCGGACACCCTCAAAATTCTGGGAAAACCTGACGCATCCGCAATAGGCCTGAGCCGCCTGCTGACGGCGCTTCAGACTCTCCTTTGGCGCTATCCTCAGCACGCGGCGGCCATCCGCGATCTGTTTAGCGTCTGGAGCATCGGCAAGCTGATTGAAAGCAACACTCAAAGCCAGGCGGCCGTGCCGCTCCATCACTGGACTCTGACCAATGACGAACAGCGGGACAGCTTTGGCTATCGGCTCTATGCCAGCCATACGCTGCGCTTAATTGACAGTGCGGCGGGCCTCGCGGTCACCAATCCGCCTGAGGGGCAAAAAATGATCGACCTGGATGGGATCATGGTTCCTGATGAAGGGCTGCGCACGCCCTGGGGCAAGCAGACCTCCCTGATCAGTCTGCCCTATCTGCTAACCGGACTCGAACTGGGTTTTGACGCGCAGAGCGCTGAAATTGCGTGGCGGATTATGCAGATCCAGCAGCGGCGCCACGGCCTGCGCTCACCAAAACCTCCTATCAGCACGGATTATGCCGAACCGGCACCGGATTACGTTACCGATCTGCCAAACAGGCAGCCGGTACAGGCGCGCGCCCTGCGTGACGAAGTGCCGGAGAAAGTCGCGATCGCCTCCACCCGCACCGCGTTTGCCTGGTATGCCCTGTTCCGCAACAGCTGGAGCGAGGCGCTGCGCCAGCAGGTTCTGCCGCTTCTGGTGCCGGGTAAAGGCTGGCAGCGCGGTTTCAATCTTAATAACAGCGTTAATAGCGTCGTGGACGCCGACACCAACGCCATCGTACTGGAAAGTCTGTCGTATATCGCGCACGGCCAGATGCTCTGTCTGGCCTGCCTTCACACGGCCCCCCATTCATCCACTCCCGCAGGAGCAACGCCATGAAGCCACGATCCCCGATCCTTTTCTACCTGCTCACGGGAATAACGATCTGCTGGCTGGCGCTCTCGACCGCGCGCGCGGAAACTGGGCTGCCTGCATCTGGTTACTCCCCTCGCAGCGGCGAGCTGACGGCCCGAGAGATGACCATTGCGAAAAACGCCTGGCAGTATTTCGTCTCAAACTATCAGCCCACGACGGGGCTGGTGAATGCGGTCAACAAATATCCTTCCACCACCATGTGGGACAGCGCCTCCTATCTGGCCGCACTGACGGCGGCGCGCGAGCTGGGGATCATTGATAAAGCAGAATTCGATCGCCGGATGCTGAAATTTCTCGCCACGCTAAACACCCTGGTGCTGTTCCGCAACGAGCTGCCCAACAAAGCCTATAACACCATCAGCGGCCAGAAGGTGGACTACACCAACAAGCCCGGCGAAATTGGCTTCTCGGCTCTGGACATCGGGCGAATGCTGGTCTGGCTGAAAATCATCAAAGAACGTTACCCGGAATACGGCAACAGCGTTGATAACGTGGTGCTCGGCTGGGATTTCAGCCATGCGATCGACCCCTGCGGCACGCTGTACGGAGCCTATCTGGAGAACGGCCAGCCGAAGTATGTTCAGGAAGGCCGGCTGGGCTATGAAGAGTACGGCGCGGCGGGCTACCAGCTGTGGGGGTTCAATACCTGTAAAGCCAGCCGTCCGCAGCCGTACGAGCTGGCCGAAATCTACTGCGTGCTGGTTCCGTATGATTCACGCGACCCGCGCAACACGTCTCAGCATAACTATGTGGTGACGGAATCCTACCTGCTCTACGGTCTGGAGTTCGGCTTTGATAAACCGACCGATCGGGATAACGCTCCGCGCGACTACTCCCTGACGTGGATGAAAAACTTTGCCGATCGCGTTTATCAGGCTCAGGAGAACCGCTACACCATCACCGGCGTCCTCACCGCGCGCTCTGAGCACCAGCTCGATAAAGCGCCATACTTCGTCTATGACACCGTCTTCAGCGACGGGTACAACTGGAACACCATTACCGACAAAGGACAATTCGTCCCTAACGCTGCCGCAATTTCACTGAAGGCGGCGCTGGGAATGTGGGTCCTGTGGAACTCGCCTTATACCGATCGCCTGCTGAACACCATTGAGAATGCCAACGAAGAGGGAAAAGGCTACTACGAAGGGCTGTATGAAAACGGCGACGGGCCGATCAAAGAGTTCACCGCGAACAATAACGGCATCATGCTGGAGGCCCTGTTGTTCAAAAAAGAGGGGAAACTGCTGGCCTTCAACACCGACAACCCGAAGAGCAAGGATTTTGCGCCGTCGTTGTGGGATCAAAAGCTGCTCGATCAGTTTGAAGAGAACAACGCCCTGCGCAGCCGTCCGTTCCTTGCCAGCACGCCGGCCGTAAAAAGCTGGTGCGACCGGACCGGCGTCACGCAGCGCACCAAACCCGCCTGTCAGGCCTGTCAGTGCGCGTCTTGCAGCGCGGACGAGCCGGTTAAACTGCCTCCGGTGACTGCGCAATGCTTAAAACCTTAGCCAGAGGGCTCGCGGGATTACTCCTCGCAGGTGTGGTCATCTTTACTCTGTTTGGCCATCAGGGGGCTGGCTGGCGCTGGCTAATCAATGGCGGCTGGCACTCCAGCGCGCGTATCGCTGCCCTGACGCCGGAAGAACAGAAATGGGCGGCGATCGCCTGGCGCTATTTCGTCAACAATACCCAGCCGCAAACCGGACTGGTCAACGGAAGCGACAAACAGCCCCGCGTCACGCTCTGGCAAATGGGCGATACGCTTATCGCCCTGCTGGCGGCAAAAGAGCTGGGGCTGATTGATGAGGCCGAGTATGACGCCCGCCTGACGCGGCTGATGGGCACTCTCAACCGCCTGATGCTGACCGAGACCCGGACGCCAGGACGGCTCTATTCCAGCCAGACGGCAGCGACGATCGACTTTAGCGGCAAGCCCGCTAAAAATGGCTGGTCCGCGCGCGACATGGCTCGTCTGATGCTCGCCCTGCGCCTCACCGCTGAGCGGGAGCCGCAGTACAGCGAGTATCTGGATAAAATCATTCTGCGCTGGAACTTCTGCCCGGTCATCGATGGTGAAGGCGAACTGTGGTCCTCTTCCCTGCAAAACGGCCAGCCGGTGGTCCGTGAGGAGCTGCGCCTGGGCGAAAGCGAATATGCCGCGACGGCGTTTCATCTGTGGGGATTTTCCCCGGATAAAGCGTTTACGCCCCCGGCGCACCACGTCATCATCGCCCAGCGGCGCCTTGCTGTGGATGCCCGCGATCCGCGTACCACGTGGCAGCCCTCCCTGATAACTACCCTTCCCTATATGCTGCCTGGCCTGGAGTTTGGCTGGGAGCCAGAGGGCGTTGCGGCCGATCGGCAAAAGCGCCTGCGCAAGCAGGCGGAAAACGTCTGGCTCAGCCAGAAAACGCGCTGGGAGACCGATAAGATCCTGACGGCAAGGGCAGATTTTGCGCTCCCTCAGGCGCCCTGGCATATACAGGATACCGTCTGGGGAAATGGCTATGCCTGGAACTCTGTTGGCGACGATGGCCGGGATTACACCCGCTTCGCGCAGGTGTCGACAAAAGCGGTCTTTGCGCTGTGGGCATTGTGGGACACCCCTTATACCGACGTATTGATGTCGGTCACCGAGCACCTTAACGATCCGCAGAAAGGCTGGTACGAAGGCCGCCTTGAAGCCACGGGCGATACCAACGCCTCCCTGACCCTTTCTACCAATGCCACGGTTCTGGAAGCCCTTTTCTTTAAGCACAACGCCGGGCCGCTGTTTGACGCCCGCCGGTCTAAGAAAGAGAGCTACTTTACGCGCCGTGTGGCAGAGGAATATACGCCAGTCGGGCACTGTCTGCCGGGCGAAAACGCCGCAAGGAGGACGCCGTGAAGTTTTACCGCGATCTGTTTGAATCCAGTCTGAACCGCGTTTTTCCGAATAATGACAAAACAGCGTTTTTTCAGACGTTCTATGACGCCTTCGTCCATATGTCACCCGAGACGCAGCAGCATTTTTCTCGCCTGCCGGATCGAGAGGGTCAGCAAACCCTGTTTAAAAGTTTCTTCGCCATGCTTGCGGTGGACGGCGCCCTGATCGTCCCTGATTTTCTCGAGCGTCTGGCGCGGGAGCAAAGCGACGACGGCCTGCACCTCCCCCCACGATTTTTCGCGCTCTGGCGAGAAGCGATGTTGAGCGCGGTCAGCGAGCGCGACCCGCAGTGCGACGATGAGATCCTGACGGCCTGGGCGATGGCGATAGCGCCCGGGCTGGAATACCTGCGCCGACAGGCCGAACTGCACTACCGCGCGTAGGGAGGATCACGATGAGCGCATTTACATACGATCTTAACGCGCTGCCAGCTGCCGTCATGATTTATGACCGCGATGAACGCCTGCAGGCCTGGAATCACAACGTGGCCCTTTTTTATCCGGTCATCACCCCGTGGCTGAAGGCGGGCACAACGCTTGAAGCGCTGGCGGAACGCTTTATCGACGCCGTTTATAACGTCGACCCCGGCCTTCGTCAGACGCTGCGCGAGTCGGTTATTCGCAACTGTCGGCAGGATAAACACTGTGAGGTTCGGCAGGCGGGCCAGCGGCGGATCTTCGTCCAGCATCAGCGCCTGGCGGACGGCGGTATTGTCAGCCTGCACAGCGATATTACAGAGCTGGATGAAGCGCAGCGCGCGCGTCACCAGCTGCACGACGATTTTCTGCTGACGGCGGAATCCATTCATATTGGGATCTGGGACTGGCAGGTTTCTGGCGACGCGTTACAGGTTAACGACACCCTGCTTGCCATGCTGGGCCAGTCGCGCACCCAGTGGCGATATCCGGTGCGTTTTCTGCTCAATCAGGTCCACGAGAACGATCGCGCTGCGCTGCGCAAGGCGCTGCACGCTTCGAAGCAGGATCATCGTCCGGTCTTTGAATGTGAAATTCGCGTGCATCACCCTACCGAAGGACTGCGCTGGATGCTGCTCTCCGGCCAGGTGGTCACGCTCTCTATTGAGGGAAACGCCGAGCGCGTGATTGGCACGCTGCAGGATATTACGCGGCGCAAGGAGGCTGAAATACAGGCGTTCACCTCGGCCATTGAGGCACAAAAAGCCAATGAGGCTAAAAGTGCATTTCTGGCGAACATGAGTCATGAAATCCGCACCCCGATGAACGGCATTATTGGCATGACCCAGCTGTGCCTTGACACAACTCTCAACGCCGATCAGCGCGATTACCTGACGCTGGTGATGAGTTCGGCCCAGTCTCTGCTGCATATCATCAACGATATTCTCGACTTTTCCCGTATTGAAGCTGGCAAAGTGGAGCTGGAGGCGGAACCTGTCCCTGTCCGCCCCTTTATCCAGTCGCTTATTCGCCCGCATATGCCGGGCGCGAGCGAAAAAGGCATTGAGCTTCTGGTTGATATTGCCCCAGACGTCCCCGACGTGCTGATGGTCGACGGCGCGCGGCTGCGCCAGATCCTGACCAATCTGCTGGGCAACGCGCTGAAATTTACGCACCAGGGGGAAGTCATCCTGGTTGTTGAGCCCGGCGATAGCGAGGACTACTGGCGTTTTCGGGTGCGCGACAGCGGTATTGGCATCCCGGCTGAAAAGCAGAAGGCCATCTTTGAAGCCTTCAGCCAGGCGGATAACTCAACCACCCGCCGCTACGGCGGCACGGGGCTCGGACTAACCATCTCGGCGCGGCTGGTTGCGGCCATGGGAGGCGAGTTAACGGTCACCAGCGAGCCGGGGAAAGGCAGCGAATTTTCTTTCGTCCTGCCGCTTGCAACGCAGTTTCTTGCCCCGGAGGAACGCCCGCGTAGCCAGCGCTTTAGCGGTGAACCCGTGCTGGTGGTGGATGATAACGAAACTAACCTCCGGCTGCTGGCCGCCATGCTGAGCCAGATGGGGCTGAAACCCACCTGCGTTAACAACGCCAGTGAGGCCATCAACCGGGTTAAAACCGGAACGGCATGGCCGCTGATCCTGCTGGACGCGCAGATGCCGGATATGGACGGCGTGTCGCTGGCCCTTGAGCTTTCGGTGCTGCCGCAGATTTCTGAAAGCCATATCATCATGCTGAGCTCCATGAGCCGACATTTTGATATCAATATGCTGAAGCGGATCGGCATCAAAACCTATCTGCATAAGCCTATTGCTCAGGACGAGCTGCATCAGGCGATTGCCTCGGCGTTTGAACGTGCGCCGAAGACCGTGGGGGAAACCGCCCCCGCCCCCGTCGCCGCCCCGGGCGCTACGGGGCTGCGGATCCTGCTGGCTGAAGATAATCTGGTCAATCAGAAGGTCGCCGCGCGCCTGCTGGAACGTCTCGGCCATACCTGTCAGATCGTCGATAACGGCGTCACGCTGCTTGAGCGCTGGCGCGCGGGCGTGTGGGACGTTCTGCTTATCGATCTCCAGATGCCAGAGATGGACGGTGAAACCGCCATTCGCCTGCTTCGCGAGGAGGAACGCTCCCGGCCCGGACCGGCTCAGCCTGCCGTCGCCATGACCGCACACGCTATGCAGGGGGATAAAGAGCGCTGTCTTAACATGGGCTTCGACGGCTATATTGCCAAGCCCATCAGCCAGGAGCGTCTCGCTGAGGAGATTGCTCGCGTGCTTGAGCGTCATGATGATTCCTCCCTTTTTCCTGATGAAGCGCGCCTGCTGAAACAGTGCGCTGACGACCCTGTCCTGGTACAGGAGCTGCTGGCCCTGTTTGGCGAAGGGCTGGAGGAGGCCATAAGAGCGATCGCCCGGGCTATCGACAACGATGACCGCGAAGCGCTGCGCCGCGCGGCCCACAAGCTGCGCGGAGAAGCCGTCACGCTGGATTTCGGGCTACTCGCCCGTCAGCTGCAGACGCTGGAGAACGAGGCGCACACGCAGGACAGGCAACAGCTTGCGGCGCTAAACCGGCGACTTCAAATGGAATCGCAGCGCCTGATGGCGTGGCTCAACGCGCGAGGGATAAACGAACCATGACCCGTAGCTGCGCGCTGCTCTTTGCGCTGTTTATTCCACCGCTGGCGGCGAACCCGACACCGGTCAGCTGGTCACTTGCTGGCACCTGGCGGGTTCAGGACGCCAACGACGGCACGCCTCCTCCCGCGTCAGGCTGGCGCGGGCTGAAAGTTCCTGCCAACTGGTACAGCGCGGGGTACGATCATCAGGGCGCGCTGTGGTATAAGCACGCATTTACGCTCCCCCTTCAACCGCCCGACGTGATGAGCACCCTGGTGTTTGACGGCGTCGATTATCTTGCCGATGTGACGCTAAACGGCCAGCCGCTGGGCAAGCACGAGGGCTATTTTCAGCGCTTTTCGCTGGACGCCAGCGCTGCGTTACAACGTCACAACCAGTTGGTGGTTCGGGTGGATAGCCCTTACGAAGATCCGCATAAGGTCTGGCCGCTGCATAAAACGGTCATGAAGGGGATTCTTAATCAGCATGACACGCGTCCCGGCGGCGCCTGGTCGCCGGAAGGACAGGACGCCAACTCTGGCGGCATCTGGGCGCCGGTCAGGCTGCATCTGAGCCGGGGCGCCACCCTGGATGAAATCATCCTTCGGCCTGACTGGTCCCAGGGGCTGAAAAGCCCTGAACTGAAGGCTGAGATTCGCTATCGCGCGCTCGGTCAGCGCCCGGCAACCGTGCGGCTCACCGCCACGCCCGCCAATTTCAGCGGCAAACGCTTCCAGGCAGACTTTCCGGTTACCCTGGAAAGCGGCGCCCATTCCGCGCGTGTTACGCTGCCCATGCCTGCGGCAAAACTGTGGTGGCCGGTCGGCACCGGGAAACCCCATCTGTACGCGGTTCGCGTCTCATTACGGGATGAAAAAGGGTTAATGGATACGGCAGTCACCCGAACCGGGCTGCGCAAGATCGTAGAGCAGCCAGACAACAAAGGCTGGCTCATTAACGACAGGCGCCTTTTTGTTAAGGGCAGCAATTACATTGGCTCTCCCTGGCTCGGAACCATGACGCGAGAAAAATATCGTCGCGATCTTCGTCTGGCAGAAGCCATGAACGCCAACGCCATTCGCGTGCACGGACACGTTGCCGGGCGCGCGCTGTATGACGTTGCCGATGAGATGGGCATGATGATCTGGCAGGATGTTCCGCTGCAGTGGGGCTACGACAGCAGCGACGCCTTTACCAAAAATGCGGTTCGACAGACGCGGGAGATGATCGAACAGTTTGGCAACTCACCCGCCATCATCGTCTGGGGCGGCCATAACGAACCGCCCTGGAATTCGCCGTGGATGGAAAAACGCTTCCCGGACTGGAACAAAAACCTCAACCGCGAGCTCACGCAGCGGGTGGCGGACACGCTTGCCGAAGATACCTCCCGCATCGTGCACCGCTTCTCCGCCGTTGAGGAGCACTACTGGGCGGGCTGGTACTTCGGTACCGTGCGCGACCTGCTGGCGCCAGCCAAAACGGGGATCATCACCGAGTTTGGCGCGCAGGCGCTGCCCCGCTGGTCCACGCTAAAAACCATCATTCCGGCTGCGCATCGCTGGCCCAAAACGACCGCCGCCGACGATCCCGGCTGGAGCGTCTGGAAATACCATAACTTCCAGCCCTTTCAGACGTTTAAATTTGCCGGTATACCGCGCGGAAACAACATTCAGGAAATGATCCGCAATACCCAGGCGTATCAGTCCCGGCTCGTCGCCACGGCGGCCGAGAGCTATCGCCGACAGCGCTACCAGCCGGTGACGGCCCTGTTTCATTTTATGTTTGTCGAGACCTGGCCCTCCATCAACTGGGGCGTGGTGGACTACCTGCGTCAGCCTAAAGCCGGTTTTTACGCGTTAAAACGCGCATACCAGCCTGTTCTGCCTTCAATTGAACCGGTCACCCCGCAGTGGAAATCCGGCACGGCGGCGACCGTGCGTCTCTGGGCCATCAACGACACCTGGAAACCGTGCAGCGAGTGTCGTCTTTCGTGGCGCATCACCCAGCGCGCTAAGGTGCTGGCAAAGGGGACGATGACGATGACGATCCCCGCTGATTCGGGAACGATGGTCAAAACGCTGACGGTCACGCCCGTGGGTCAGGATGAGGTGTCGATCGGGTTTACGATTGAAAACAAGGCGGGAAAAAGGGTTGGTGAAAATCAGCGCACGGAGTCCGTCATAAAATGAGCGAGGGAAAAGGAAAATTGCCGCTTCCCCTGCTTTCTTGTACCCTTTCACCGGAAACCCTGCCCCCACAAACATTGAGACATCCGGACACCTATGACTGCACATATTTCCAAAGATCCCTTGCATGGCGTAACGCTGGAGATGATGGTCAATGCCCTGGTGGCAAAATACGGCTGGAGCGAACTGGGCGACCGAATCAAAATTAACTGTTTCAGAAAAGATCCCAGCGTTAAATCGAGCCTGAAATTTCTGCGCCGCACCCCGTGGGCGCGCGCGGAAGTGGAAGCCCTGTATCTGGACTCCCTCAACGATGAGGTAAGCACAGAACAGGCGGCGCCCGCCTTTAATCCCTGGGCCAACAGTCGGATTATCAAGAGCTAATACGCAAATGACGCGACACGTAAAACGGATTGGTGCGCTGGCTGCCTGCGCGCTTTTACTTGTGAGCTGCTCCTCCAAACCGCCGAAATCACTGGTTACCCCTCTTCCCACCGCGAGCAAACCGACGCAGCAGGCAAACGAGCCGATGCGCGGGATCTGGCTGGCAACCGTCTCTCGTCTCGACTGGCCGCCGGTAGCCTCGGTGAACGGCCGCAGCGCGGACCAGCGCATCGCGATGCAAAAGCAGGCGCTGACAAGCAAGCTCGACAACCTTAAGCGCCTCGGCATTAACACTGTGTTTTTCCAGGTGAAGCCGGACAGCACGGCCCTCTGGTCATCAAAAATTTTGCCGTGGTCGGATATGCTGACGGGCAACATCGGCGAGTATCCGGGATACGATCCGCTGCAGTTTATGCTGGATGAAGCGCACAAGCGCGGCATGAAAGTGCATGCCTGGTTCAACCCGTACCGCGTGTCGACCAACACCAAACCGTCCACCATCGCCGCCCTGAACCGGACCGCCTATCAGACCCCGTCCAGCGTCTATGTCCAGCACCCTGAGTGGGTGCGCATCTCGGGCGATCGTTTTGTGCTCGACCCCGGCATTCCGGAAGTGCGCGACTGGATAACCAAAGTGGTGACCGAAGTGGTGGCGAACTACGCGGTAGACGGCGTGCAGTTCGATGATTACTTTTACGCCGAATCGCCGGGGTCCGCGCTCAATGATTCGCAGACCTGGCGGCAGTACGGCCAGGGATTTGCCTCAAAGGCCGACTGGCGTAGACACAACACGCAGCAGCTGATCGTCCAGGTTTCCCGCGCGATTAAACAGACCAGGCCCGACGTTGAGTTTGGCGTCAGCCCGGCGGGCGTGTGGCGTAACCGCTCCTTTGACCCGGCAGGCTCGGACACCCGTGGCGCTGCGGCCTACGATGAGTCCTACGCCGATACGCGGCAGTGGGTTCAGCAGGGCCTGCTGGACTACATCGCTCCGCAGATTTACTGGCCCTTCTCCCGGGACGCCGCGCGCTACGACGTGCTGACCAAATGGTGGGCCGACGTCGTGAAGCCGACCCACACTCGCCTGTATATCGGCATTGCGTTCTACAAGGTGGGCGAGCCGTCGAGAAACGAGCCGGACTGGACGGTTCAGGGCGGCGTGCCGGAGCTGAAAAAGCAGCTCGATCTCAACGATTCGCTGCCCAACGTCAACGGCACCATCCTGTTCCGGGAAGATTACCTGAACCAGCCGCAGACCCAGCAGGCGGTGAACTACCTGAAAGGACGCTGGGGAAGCTAAATGCCATCAGGCAGAAACGCCCCGTTTCTGCCTGTTTTTTTACGGCTTCGGCCCGAACATCGCCTCAAGCTGCTGCGCATCCGGCATACCGACCACCTGCTGCAGCTCATTTTCCGCATTCAGATAGTAAATGGCCGGCGTGGCGTTAGCGCCCAGGCTGTCCATCAGCGTCTGGTGCTTCTGCAGGATCGCTACCGTTTCGCGGGAAGCCTCGCCCTCTGGCTTCGGTAATTTTTTGCCACCTGAAAGCTCGTATTCGCGCCAGGCCGAAACCGGATCTTTCGCATTCAGAATCGCCGAGGCGTTACGTCCGCTTTTGGGGTTGAGAAACGCCACCAGCAGCGTGTTGAGCTGCACCTTGCCCGCCTTCACCCACGGCTGCGCTTCGGCCCAGAACTGCTTGCAGTACGGACAGAACGGATCGGCGAAAACAAAGACCTTACGCGGGGCGTTATCCGCCCCTTCCTTCAGGGGATGCGCCGCGTTGAGGTTCTTCCACATCTCGCGTCCCATCGGGGCGTAGATCTCTTTCTGGAAATAGCCCTCGCTGAGGTTTTTTCCTTTGTCATCGTACAGATAGCCTGAGATGACGTGCTTGCCGTCCGGCGTTAAAAAGAGCGTCACGCCCATGTCCTGATACTGCCCCAGCCAGGCGGGCGCGCCGCCGGGCGCATCCAGCTTCTTGATGATTTTAATGTTCTGCTGCTCGCCGAAGTGCTTCACCACGTCCGGTATGGCTTCAGCCGCCTGCGCCAGCCCTGACGCCGTCAGCGCTGAAAGTAACAGTAATTTTTTCATTTCCCTCTCCGGTTTGTCGGGGGCATTCCGCCCCCTTCAGGTTAGCGGTTTTTCAGTGCGTCACTGACCATTTCGTCGAACTGTTCAAACGGCACCCAGCCGGGCAGCAGTCCCTCGCCGATGAGCGTGGCGGGCGTGCCCTGGATCCCCATTTTTTCCGCGACGATCAGGCTGCGCTTGATCGTCATCAGGCTCTCCTCATCCGGCGTCGCGACGCTCACGCCCGCCCGCTTCTGCGCCTCCTGAATGCTGGCGTCATCGTGGTACCCCTTTTTCGCCATCAGGGTGTGGTTCAGCTTCATAAACTGCCCGGGCTCCTGACGCCAGAGCGTTAACGCATCGCGCGCGGCGGTCAGCGAACTTTCCGAGCGGAAAGGTAAAAACTTAAAGACTACCGCCACGTCCGGGTGTTTTTCGACGATCTTCTCCAGATACGGATCGAATTTTTTACAGTACGGACAGTTGTAGTCGGTAAACACCACCAGGGTGAGCTTTGGGTTTTTCGCGCCGATGCGCGGAGAGTTTGGATCGTTAAACAGAAAATCATACACCATCTTCTGCGCCCGCTGCTCCTGGTCCGGCGTCAGCGGCTGGGCAGCGAACACCTGAACCGGCGCCAGCAGGAGCAGAAGCGTAATAAGGAGTTTTTTCATAATACGTTTAGCCTTTTGCGTTATTCAGGGTGGCGATCAGAGTGCGCTTGTCCAGCAGCGGCGAGAGGATTTCCCCCTCAGGCAGACCGGGGCCATACGCTGCGTTAAACGGAATGGCGTAACGGTTTCGCTTCGCCAGAAAATCGGCGATAAACGCGGACGGCTGGCTCCAGTCTCCGCGCAGGGCCACCACGTCCGGCTGGCGCAGCGCGGCAATAACGTCCGGCTGATTCAGCACCCGATGCTCGTTAACTTTGCAGGTCACGCACCAGTCCGCCGAGATATCCACAAACACCCGTTTTCCCTGCACCAGCGCCTGCTGGATGGCCTCCTCGCTGAGCGGCTGCCACGGGATGGTCTGCGCAGCATTTTGTGCCGGAGCGGCAGGCGGCGCGTTAAGCAGCCCGCGCGCCTGATACCCACCAAACGCCGACAGCGCGATAACCACGAGCCAGAACAGCGGTGAGGATTTTTGCCCCTTCAGCGCGAACAGCGCCAGCGCGACGGCGATGAGCACCAGCATCACAATCTGGCTGACCGCCTTGCCCAGATGCACGCTCAGTAATGTTGCCAGCCAGAGGCTGGAGGCGAGCATCATCAGGCCCAGAACGACTTTTAGCGTGTTCATCCAGCGGCCGGGTTTCGGCAGCAGCATGGCCGTTTTCGGCACCAGGGCAACAAACAGCCACGGCAGGCTCATGCCCACGCCGAGCATCAGGAAGATCAGCCACAGGGAGTGTAGCGGTGCGCCAAGGGCAAAGGCGACCGCCGTACCGAGGAACGGCGCGGAGCACGGCGTGGCCAGCAGCGTGGCGAACATCCCTTCGCAGAAGCTGCCGCCAATCCCCGATCCCCCTGCCGTCGCCAGCCGTCCCGTGGCGGCGGAAGGCAGCAGCATCTCAAACGCGCCAAACAGGTTTAGCGCAAACAGGAAGGTGACGGCGACCATCAGGCCAATAAACCACGGGTTCTGGAACTGAATGCCCCACCCCAGCGACGCCCCGGCCAGCTTAAGCGCGGTCACCATCCCCGCCAGCAGCATAAAGGAGGTGAGGATCCCGGCGCTGGTGGCCAGAAAGCGCAGCCTGATGGCGCGCCTGTCCGATCCCGCCTGCAGGATGCTGTTAAGCTTCATGCCCATGACCGGCAGCACGCAGGGCATCAGGTTGAGGATAAGCCCGCCCAGCAGCGCAAAGAGCACCATTTTGCCCGTCCCTTCAGGCGCAGAAGGTGCAGCAGGCGTCGCGCCAACGGTCATGGTGGTTTGCTGCGCATTGCCGCCGCTGGTCAGCACAAACGACAGCCTCTTGCCCTCCAGCGAGGCGGGCTTGTCTCCCCATTCGTCGGTCACGGGTACCGTCACCCGAAGGGTATTGCCGTCGTGTTTGATGACCGGCTCGCCGGGAAGAATGTCCCCCTCCAGCGGGTCAAAGTAGATCCCCGGATTATCCCACTTCCCGTCCGTCGTGCCGGTAATCACCAGCTTGTCGCCAGCGAGCCATGCGGAGAGATCCCTGGATACGCCTGACGTACCGGGCACGGCGCGCATCGCCTGCTCGAACTCGCTACGGAAGCCCTCGTCCGCCGGCTGGGTAAAATAGAGGTGCAGCGGGTAGTCCGTCAGCAGACAGACGTTACTGCACGTGGAAAGCGTGAGCGTCCCATCGAGCGTGTCGCCCTTCACCCCGTCGAGCGTAATCGGGATAGTGACCTTGTCGTGATAGCCCTGCGTGGTCATGTCGGAGATATCGAAGCGCGACGGGACCGGCCAGGACCAGCTATCCGTTACGCCCTCCGGCCAGCTGATTTTCGGCGCGACGCCGCCCTCGCCCGGCGATCGCCAGTAGGTTTTCCAGCCGGGCTTTAGCTCAACGGTTAGCAGGCCTTTAACGTGCGTTTGTTCCCTTTCCGCCTGAAAGCGGATGCGGGCGTGATCGTTTTGTGGGGAAACCTGCCAGCCGGTGTCTGCCGCATGGACAATGCCGATGCAGGACAGCCACAGGAAGACGAATCCCCTGAAGAGGTTAACCATGTTTTACTCCGTGAACAGTGAAAATTATCGTGTGAGGACGATGATTTTCATTCACGGAAAACGCAGTTTTTAAGGTGTATTCGGGGAGGCGGCGCCTGAACGGGCTGTTCTGCGGGAGCCAATGCCCGCCCTTGCGTAAACAGCTGCAGCAGCGCGAAGAAGATAATAATGGCCGGCAGCGCGCCGTCGAAGAACAGCGGCTGGGCGCAAAGCAGCGAGTGTGCGCCCAGCTGGCAGGGCGACGGGCCGGGCTGTTCGGTATTGCTGCTTTGAGCCGGGGCATCTGCACTCAGTGAAATTTGCGGATCCAGTCCCTGTAAAAAATGGTTGAGCATCACCGCACGCTGCACGAGGCAAAGCGCCATCGCGAGACAGGTGACGATCAAAAGCCATTTTCCGAGGAGCTGACGGTTGCGCATAACGTTCCAGAGTAACAAGACGCCCCGATCATAAACGATAGTGATGAATCTACAAGTGCCGGAAGTGTAAGGTTTTGTCTGTCGCCGCTATTCGCCCGTCAGCGCGTCATAGACGTCGCGCAGCCGCGTGCGCAGAAACAGCACCGCCTTGTGCTTGCGGGATAACAAAGCCTGTTCGCTGGCACCGGTCTCCTCTGCCAGCATTTTAATGCTGTAGCCGTGGAGTTCGGTCTTTTCAAACACCTCCCTCTGCGGCGGTGGAAGTTCAGACAGCGCCTGCCCCAGCTCTTCCCACAGCAGCGTTTTGAGGTACTCCTCTTCCGGCGTGTGCGGCACGCCGAACAGGGTTTCGGCCAGCTCGTCCTCGGGGAAACCCTCTTCGTCTTCGCCCGTAAAATAGCCGGAGAGCGACACTTCGCGCTTTTTACGCGCCCGGTCGGTCATCTCGTTACGCGCCGCGCGGAACAGCCAGGCGGCGACGTTTTCGACCGGCTGCTCCACTTTCATCAGCTGATACGTCACTTCCTGCAAAATATCGTCGGCATCATCGCGGACGGACGTCCGTCCGCGAATGAAGGCTGTCAGCCGGGCGCGGCAGGCATTGAGCGCCGACATTAGCATGGATCCGCCCGCCTCCCCGGCTTTCATTTCGCTCACTCTGCTTCCGGCGCTTTTGGCGTGGCGTCGTCGCGCTTATCGTCACGATGACCGTGCCAGCCGCAGTGGCCGCGACCGTGGCGACCAAACCCTTCGCGGCGCTGCTGAATAAACGCCTCGCGCTGTTCGGGCGTCATGTTCATCCAGCGCTCGTGCATCCGGCGGTGCGCGCCAAACATCCCCGGGCGGAAACCTAATCCGCCAAACAGAATGCGGCTCAGCACCAGAATGCCCAGCGCCTGCCAGAAGCCAATGGCCTTCACGCCGAGAATCGCCGGGAGCAAGGCGTTCCACAGGGTCATCACCACCAGGCCGAGCACGATGAAAATCACCGCGCCGATGACTAAGCCCTTACCCATACGGTGGCGACCGAATCCGCGCCCGTGACCTCTGTCGTGCATATCAAAATCTCTCATGGTGTTTACCTCGTTTACAGTAACTGATTATGGCTTGTGATGAGGTAGACGGATGAGGGAGGGAAATATTGCTGGGGTGAATGAATAATTTTGCGGAGAGCGTATTTTCACACGCCCCGTGAAAGCAATTGCTGGCGCTTGTTCACCGTTTAAGGCCGGTTTAGAGCGATCTTAATTTCCAGGATTTTATCTGCACACTCTGCCGCTGATAACAGGGCGGTGTCCAATATGAGATGTTCTCTCTCCCAGGGGGCATACTCACGGTTTTTTACCCGTTCCCAGTCAGGAGGCGTGAGTCCCGGGATATCAGATACTCTGTTCTCTACGCGATAACGATGTTCTTTTTCGTCTGAGCAGACAATTTCAACTTCCAGGAAAGGGACATTCAACGACAGAGCAATATTGCGGAAAGCATCTCGCACAAGGTTAATATCATTAACGGAATCGGTCACAACGGTGGAGCCGAGCTTAAGATTCTCACTTGCTAAACCATAGATGGCAAAATAGCCCTCCGGCCCCGTTTCCTCACCCGGTTCATAGACTGAACGAATGGCCTGCTCAACAGTATCAACCCGCAGATAGACCGCCCCCAGCCTTTGAGTAACTATTTTTGCAACGGTGCTTTTACCACTGCCGGGTAGCCCACTAAAAATAATTAACATAATTTTCCCTGGTGATAATTAATATTAGATTTGTGCTGCCTATAGAGACGTCCTGAATTATACAGAAACGGTTACACCAGATACAAAAAAGGCTCCCTGCGGAGCCCCCCTCATACAATCAAGCCTGCACCGGCAAACTAAAACTCGAAATACTCCGCGAAAGCTGCTGCGCCTGCTCTTCCAGCGAGGCCGCTGCCGCGGCGGACTGCTGCACCAGCGCGGCGTTCTGCTGGGTCACGCCATCCATCTCGGTCACTGCCTGGCCGACCTGGCTGATCCCGCGGCTCTGCTCTTCGGAGGCGACGGAGATCTGCTCCATCAGCGTATTCACTTTATTCACCGACGAAATAATCGAGTCAATCACCTCGCCCGAGCGGCTGACCAGCTCTGCTCCGTTTTTCACGCTGGAGACAGACTGCGCAATCAGGCTTTCGATGTCCTTAGCCGCCACCGCGCTTTTCTGCGCCAGGGTGCGCACTTCGCTGGCCACGACCGCAAAGCCACGGCCCTGCGTTCCGGCGCGCGCCGCTTCAACCGCCGCGTTCAGCGCCAGAATATTGGTCTGGAAGGCGATGCTGTTAATCACGCTGGTAATGTCTTCGATACGCTTCGAGTTCGCCGCGATGGTGTTCATCGTGTCGATCACTTCACGGGTCACCGCTTCACCTGTGTGGGCATTTTTCACCGCGTCCTGCACCAGTTTCCCGGCCTGGTAAACGTTGTCGGTATTGTTCGCCACCGTCGCGCTCAGCTCTTCCATGCTCGCTGCCGTCTGGGTTAACGCCGAAGCCTGCTGCTCGGTACGTGACGCCAGGTCGATATTCCCGGAGGCAATCTCCTGCGCCGCGTGCGTTACGGTATGGCTCGCATCGCGCACCTGGGCGATGGTCGCCAGCAGCGCCTGACGCATCTGCTCCATTGAGCTCATGAGATGATCGATTTCGTTATGTGCGCTCCCCTTGACCGGTACCGGAACGTCCAGCTTGCCCGCCGCAATCTGGCTGCAGTGCTCGCGCGCCAGGTTAACCGGCGCAAAGACAAAGCGCTTCATCAGCAGGCTGACGGCGACAATCACCACCACAAACAGGCTGGCAATAGCGGCAATGATCGCCAGGCCTGAGACGAAGTTACTGCTCGCATCTTCGTTCAGGCTTTTGGCATATTTCTGGTGGACGGAAAGGACCTGGTCGAGAACGATCTCGTACTGGCGGTCGAGGCGGGAGACTTCCGGGATCAGCGCGTTAAATTTGGCCACATCGTGCGCCTCGGCGGCATCGATCAGCGGCGCCAGCCCCTGGTTGCGGTAGTTTTGCCAGGCGTCCTGATAGGCAGTCACCAGCGGCGCTTCATCCGTCAGACGCGGCGAAGCCATAAAGGCCGCAAAGGCGTGGTCCGCTTTGGTCAGCGCCTCCTTCACGGCGGTTAACTTTGCAGCCCCGTCTGCCGAGTTGCCCGCTTCCACCATCTTCACATACTCCATCACCCGCACGCGCAGCGTACGGCTATGGTTGATGGGGTCAATAATGGACAGCACAACCTGGATCTCTTTGTTAACGTTATCCAGGGAATTATTACTTTTAATGATGAGGCCAACGCTGGTGACAGTGCTGACAACAAAGAAGAAAAGCAGCGAGAACAGGACGATCAGGGACGACTTTTTCAACGACATAAACCAATACCTCAAGGAAAATTATTCCTTATGGTTATCGGCCATTCCAAAACTTAAATTAATTAAAGTTATTGAAGTATCGAACCGGGCTATTTCGCTGGCTTATAGCGTCGCTGCAGGGTGGCATTGAGCTTGCGCTGCAACGGCTGCGGCGTCTCCCCTTCGATCAATTTGCTAATCAAATCAAAGCAATGCCACGCCAGCTGGCGGTTATCCTGACGAATGGTATCCACCGGGATTGTCAGCGAATCGTAGAGATAATGATCGTCAAAACTGGCTAACCTGATATCACTTTGCAACAGGTTGTGCTGGCCCATATAGCGCAGCACCCCTTCCAGCAGCCCGCAGGCGGCGGCGAACAGCGCTTTCGGCGGACGCCCCAGACGGGCGCAGAGTTCAGCAAACATCTCGTAACCGGAGCTCGGGTGATAGTTGCCGTGAATGATCCACTCGGGGCGCAGCTCCACGCCCGCCTCTCGCAGACCTTGCTTAAACCCTTCCAGGCGGTCGCGCGTCGGAGAAAGGCGCGGCTGGCCGCCGAGGAAGTAGAATTCATCAGGGTGCTGGCGCGCAATGTCGGCCACCAGTTCCGCCGTCGGGGTAATGGAGTCGGTGATCACCAGCGGCAGCGCGCTGTCGTTGATGTGGCGGTCAAACAGGACAACGGGCAGCTGCTCGCTCAGCTTGTGGTAGTCCGCATCGTTAAGCATGCTGGAGGCCACAATCAGCCCGTCCACCTGACGCGCCACCATGTTGTTCACCACCACCGTCTCCTGGCCCGGGTTTTCATCGCTGCAGGAGATCAGCAGCTGAACGCCCGCCTCGCGGCACAGCGTCTCCAGCTCGTGAGAAAACACGGCAAAACCGTAGTTGGTGATCTCCGGGACCACCAGACCAACGGTGTGGCTGCGGTTATCGCGCAGCGACCGGGCGTGAATGCTGGGCTGATAGTGGTGCTCTTTTGCAATCGCCAGCACGCGCTCGCGCGTCTCTTCCGCCACGCGAAGCTCTTTGCTGCGCCCGTTGAGGACCAGGCTGGCGGTGGCTTTTGACACGCCCGCCAGCTCCGCGATGTCTTTAATGGTGACGCGTTTTGTTTTTCTCACAACGACTTAGATCCGGCTGCCAAAACCCTCATTCTATCATGCAGGCGCGCAGCGACCAGTAGCGTAATGTGATATCGGACGCACCTTCGAATCGCACCCGGGCCGGATGGTCAGGAAAATAGCGGCTGCTCATCACCCCTTCACCGTGATTGATGAAGATTTCAACGCTGGAGCGGTCGCAGAGAACGCGTAAATGAGTGACGTCGCCCTGCCAGTAGCGGGTCAGCGTTTCACCGGTTTTCAGGCTCGCGCGTTCAAGACGTATGCCCTGCTCATCGACCGTAAGACGCAGCGCGCCGCCAAAATCGACATTCACCTGCGATGCGCCCAGCTCAAAGTCCAGGCGCGTCGCGTCCAGGTCCGGCGCCTCGCTGGCGCGCCCCTGCCAGCGCTGCTCATCTTCACGCAGCGCCGCCAGCTCGCGCGCCGGGGTCTGCCAGAGCCTGCCGTCGCGATAGCGTAATTCGCGCGGGCAGGTCATCTGATGCATCCAGCCGTGCGCCCGGGTTGGCTGAAGCATCTCTTCCCCGTCCGGTACGCCCATCCAGCCGATCAGAATGCGTCGGCCGTCTTCCGCCAGCGTCGTTTGCGGAGCGTAAAACTCAAAGCCCGCGTCCAGCTCGCGCAGGTCGCCGTGATCGAACGCGGCGTTTGCATAGTCAAACGCCCCGCTCATCCAGGTCGCCGGATAGGTGTTGAGATAGCGATGCGGCTCGCGCGCCAGCCCCTGCGGACAGCTGATTAAGATGTGCGTTCCGTCGAGGGCAAACAGGTCCGGACACTCCCACATATACCCCGCATCCGTCAGGCCGTTAACCCCGTGACCGGCGATCTCCCCGCAGGACGCCCAGGCGTGCAAATCGGCTGACTTAAACAGCAGCACCTTGCCGCGCTTTTGCAGATCCTGCGCGCCGAGCACCATGTACCACATCCCGTCGTGCTGCCACACCTTCGGGTCGCGCACGTGGCCGGTATAGCCTTCCGGCAGCGCCAGCACCGGCCCCAGCTTCGTAAAGGTCCCGTCCGGCTGTTCCACTGCGAGGCACTGCCAGGCGGTGCGGCTGCCGTCATCGAACTTGACGTTGCCGGTATAGCACAGGGTTAAAACGCCATCGTTATCCACGGCGCTACCGGAGTAGCAGCCGTTGCGGTCATACTCTTCATCCGGCATCAGCGCCAGCGGCTCGTGCTGCCAGTGCACCAGGTCCGCAGAGCTCCAGTGCCCCCAGCATTTAAACCGATGCTCGCAGTCCAGCGGGTTCCACTGATAGAACAGGTGGTAGCGGCCGGCAAACCAGATAAACCCGTTGGGATCGTTCATCAGCCCCGTCACCGGCGCGGGGTGCCACTGCGGATAGTGGCTATCCGCCAGCGCCCGCGGCTGACCTTTCATAACGGCCTGCAGGATCGCAGGCCAGCGGGAAGGTAACGTCATTATTCAGAGTCCGTTTTATATTTCAGCAGCAGTGAGACGGTAAACGCCACGCCGAAGGCAATCACCATACCGATAATATAGTTGAGCAGCGAGCTGGCCTGCACGATGGCCATGCCCGGAATAGCGGTCAAACCAACGGCGGTCATGTACACATGGACTGAGACCACCCAGGCCCCGCCCACAGCGCCGCCAATCAGCGCGGCGATAAACGGCTTAACAAAGCGCAGGTTGATACCAAAAATGGCCGCTTCGGTGATGCCCAGCATCGCAGAGAACGCCGACGGCAAGGTAATGGCTTTGATTTTGGCATCTTTGGTTTTGAACCACACCGCCAGACAGGCGCCGCCCTGCGCCACGTTCGCCATGGCCCAGATCGGCAGCAGGAAGTTCACGCCAATCGACGGGTTGCCCAGCAGCCCGGCTTCGATCGCGTGGAAGCTGTGGTGAATACCGGTGATCACAATCACCGAGTAAAGCCCGCCGAACAGCAGCCCGGCCAGCCAGCCCGCGTGTTCAATTAGCGTGCTCAGGATAAAGGAGATGCCGTCGCCCAGCGCGCGCCCCGCCGGGCCGATAATCAGCAAGGCGATAAAGCCGGAGATAACGACGGTGAGGAACGGCGTCAGGATCAGGTCTAACGCGTCCGGGATCGCGCGGCGCAGGTTTTTCTCCACGATGCTCATAAACCAGACCGCCAGCAGCACCGGGAACACCGTGCCCTGATAGCCAATCATCGCAATCTCAAGGCCGAAGAAGTTCATGGTATGGAAGCCGGAGGCCACGCCCCAGGCGTTGGTCAGCGCCGGGTGCGTCAGAATGCCGCCCAGCGTCGCGCCGAGATACGGGTTACCGCCAAATTCCCGCGCGGCGGTAAAGCCGATCAGAATAGGCAGAATGATAAACGCCGCGGAGCTGCACATGTCCAGCATGATGTAGAGAGCGTTATCGGCATTGACCCAGCCGTAGGTTTTCACCATGCCGAGCAGGCCCATCAGCAGGCCGGATGCCACAATCGCGGGAATGATCGGGACAAAGATGTTGGAGAGCAGACGGGCAATGCGCTGGAACGGGTTCAGCTTGCGCGCCGCCAGATCCGCGGCCTCAGATTTACTGGATTCGCTAATCCCCGCCGCCTGAATAAACGCGGCGTAGACCTTGTTGACCACGCCCGTGCCAAAAATCACCTGCATCTGTCCGGCGTTACGAAAACAGCCTTTTACGCCGTCGACCTTGCCGATCGCCTGCTGATCGGCAAGCGCGTCATCAACCAGCACCAGACGAAGACGCGTTGCGCAGTGCGCCGCGCTGGCGATATTTTCCTTGCCACCGAGCAGCGGAATAAGCTCGCGGGCGATTTGATTAAAATCCATAGATACCTCTGCCTGACTTCTTTTTATGATGTGCGAAACGCTCCCGCCGGGCGGGAGCGTGATGGGTTAAAACCAGGTTTCCATCTGGACCCCAAAGTTCCATTCCCCGCCGGCGTTGAAGCCGCTGCTGCCAAAGGCATCATCGCTGGCGTAATGATCCAGTTTGCTGCTCCAGTCCATCCAGGTGGCAAACAGGCGCAGCTCCGGACGGCTGAAGAAATCGCCGATTTTGCTCGCTTTTAACGTCGGCGCAAAGGTCAGCTTGTAGAAACTGCCGTTGACGGCGTTGCGGTCCTTATAGCCTTCCGGATTTAAATCCATGTACTGATAGCTTCCCTCAAACGCCAGGGCGAAGTTCTGCGTCACCTCTTTAATCAGGCGGGTGTTAAGCGTCACCCACTCATAGCTGTCGCCCTTGACGTAGCGATCTTTACTGCTCTGCGCCAGGACGGCGGGCGCAACGCTCCAGCCGCCGCCGATTGGCGTGACACCGTAACTTGCGAAGCGCCAGGTATCCGCCTCAGACAGCAGCGCGCCGTCGGAACCGATGCTTTTTACTTCCGCACCCAGCCCGTGACCGTACAGCAGCGCCGTTTTGGCTGTCCCTTCCCGCAGGCCGTAGAAGCTCTCGTTGTGCAACCCGACCAGCGCATGAACGCCTGTATTGGCGGCGTCAGTTTTGATGAGATCGCCGTTGGTGTCTTTACGGTCGTCGTTATCCTTCGCACGCAGACCGCTCACCATCAGCTGGAACGGTCCGGCGAAGTGGTTCATGCTGAGAATATAGTTCTGAACGTTATTGTCGGTCTGCTCCACGCTGCCGAAGTTGCGGCCGTAGATGGAGAAGTTGCTGCGCAGCGAATCGTTCCATTTCACGTCGTAGACGCCGCCGCCGGTACCGGCCAGGAACACCACGTCGGAGTCCAGCCAGTGAATATCAAAGTTGTCGCGGTCGAAGCGTTTACCCGCCCAGAAGGTGCTGCCCTTCAGCGCGCCGGTAAAATCAGGCAGGTTGCCCAGCTCCGCGAAGGCCTGGCGAATATTGAGATCGCTGGTATCGGCTGACCAGTCGTTATAGGTTCGCTGACCGTCGGCCAGCATCGCTTTAAAGCGCGTAGTCGCCCCGTTATCCAGAGTTTGCTTGTGCTCCAGGTTCAGCTCGACGTAGGTGTCGGCTTCGTTACCCAGACGCCCTACCGCGCCGCCGGTTTCACCGGCCGGGGTCAGATAAGGACCGCTTTTGCTGCTGGAGGCCGCATCGTTCATCAGAAGGCCCGAACGGGCGTAGCCGTGGAACTCAAACCCGCTGCTTTGATCCGCCTTCTTCTCCAGCGCGGTGGTGCGCTGCGCCACCGCCTGGGCTGTCGTTTGCGTCTGCTGCTGGGCGGCCACCAGCTGCTGCGTTTTTTGTTCCGCATCGGTGGCGCGTTTCTCAGCCACCTGCGCACGCGTTTCCGCAGCCTGGAGGCGCTGCTCCATCGCGGAAAGACGCGCTTCGATACTTGTCATATCCGTCTGGGCAAAAACAGAGGTACTTCCGGCCAGCATGCCTATCATCACGGCAAGTCTGCGTTTTTTATACATTTTGTCGCATCCCTAAAAGAAGTCATTAAACGTGCTAAATTGCTAAACCGGTTTAGGTTGCTGATACTAAACCTATGAATTTTGGATCGGCAATCTTTTTTGCTAAACCGTTTTAGTAAGTGTGATCGAGGCGACAATTCAGGCCGCCGGATGGCGGCCAGTGAAGGAGGGAATTACAGATCGTGCTGCCACGGCAATGCGGTCATTGCCCCTTTGGCCGTGGTGGCTAATGCGCCGCAGCGCTGGGCTAAGGCGATGACCGGCGTCAGATCCTGCCCGGCGGCCAGCCCGTAGAGCAGCCCCGCCACAAAGGCATCGCCCGCGCCGGTGGTATCGACACATTCGACGGGCGTTGCCGGATAGTGCTTCACGGCGCCGTCATGCCAGGCGATCACCCCCTCTTTTCCCTGGGTGACCAGCACCAGACGCGCCGGGCAGCGCGCCATCAGCGCGTCCAGACCGACGTTTACCTCTACATCTCCGGTTAGAAACGCCAGCTCTTCGACGGAGAGTTTCACCACGTCGGCACTCTGCAGGGCCTGTTCCAGGCAGCGACGCAGCGCGTTCTCATCCGGCCAGAGATCCGGGCGAATATTGGGGTCGAAGCTGACGTAACCGCCCGCCTCGTGAATGGCGGCCATCGCCTCAAACGTCGCAGAACGGCTCGGCTCTGCGCTTAATGCGATGGAACAGACGTGCAGCCACTCCCCGGCGCTGAACGTCGGCAGATCGGCGGATTCGAGAAACAGATCGGCGCTCGGGCGCACCATAAAGGTAAACGAGCGTTCGCCCTGGTCATCCAGATCGACCACCACCGTTGAGGTGCGGTGCGCCGGGTCAAGGCGCATAGACTTCACGTCAACCTTTTCGTCAGCGAGAGTTTTCGCCATAAAGCGCCCGAAGGGATCGTCGCCAACCCTGCCGATAAAGGCGCTCTGGCCGCCCAGCCGGGCAATACCGACCGCAACGTTTGCCGGTGCGCCGCCGGGACACTGCAGCAATCTGCCTTCTCCATCGGGCAGCAAATCCACCACCGCATCGCCAAGTACCCAGATTTTTTTCATGTGATCCTCGTAGCTAAACCATGTTAAACCGTTTTAGCTATTTAAGCACAGGCAGGACGAAGGGGAAATAACGCGGGAGGAAAATTGGCTAACGCACCAGATGCGGCCAGTGAATATCACCGACGCCATTAAGCTGCGGGCGGGCAAACAGAAAGCCCTGGAAGCGGCGGATCCCGGCAGACTCGAGCCAGCACCACTCCTCTATCTTCTCGATCCCTTCGGCCACCAGGGTAATTTCCAGATCGGAGCAACAGCTGACGATGGAGCGCACAATCGCCTGCTTCGGGCCGCTGAGGTGGATATCGCTGACTATCTCCCGGTCGATCTTAATTTTGTCCGGCTGAAAGCGGGTCAGCAGCGAAAGACCGGCATAGCCGGAACCGAAATCATCGATCGCCAGGCCAATCCCCTCACCGCGAAGCTGCTTGATGGCGCTATTGAACTGGTTGAAGCCGGAAATCATCTCGTTTTCCGTCACTTCAATGACTACCTGCTCCGGCTGCAGCCCATGTTTTTTTATCTCGCTGACCAGGAATTCCACGGCGTTGGGAACATTCACCAGCGACATCGGCAGCAGGTTTACCGCAATCTTATGGCTGCCAATCCCCAGTTTTTCCGCCAGCGCAAAGGCATACGCTTTCGTCTGGAGATCGACTTCGTAGATTTTGTCCGGGTCGAGGGTGCTGAAGAAATGCTCCGGGCTGCCGCCGTCGTTGCCGCGGATAAGGGCTTCAAGCGAACTGATCTTCCCTTCCGAGGGCTCAACGATGGGCTGAAGCGCAAACTGACAGGTTTGGTTGGCCATCAGCCCCAGGTGTTCGCCAAAGGGGAACACCTCGGGTGAAAGCGTCCATTTTTCAGGTATGTAGCGTGCACCCGACAGGGCCGGACGTTTACCCGTGATAAACGTCTGGATAAATTTGAACACCCGGTCATCGGATGTGAGATAGCTGTCCAGCTTGCTGTAATTCAGAACCGACTGCAGCACCTCTTTCGGTGACTGCGTCTGCAGATCGAACAGCAGCATACCGACGTTTTCGAAGCGTCTGCGCGGGCCATAGTCCCGCATCAGCTCAACCACTCCACTGTGCCGCTTGTCGTCACGGATTTTATGGAACAGCTTAAGCACGTTCTCTTCCGACCCTTCGAGGATTTGCAGCACGTCACTGCCTTTTGCGAGCAGAACCCCGGTGATATTCAGACTGGCATTGCGGATCCGGGCGCGCTCCACCAGTTCCCGCAGCTCGGTGGAGGGGCGGGATAAATTCAACTGGCTTCGGTAAATCAGAGTCGTCAGCACAAAAATGGGTTCCGATGAGAAAGAGAGGTGCCTTGAAGCTACTATTTAACATACTTAATCAATGCGACCTAACATATTCACACCACAGGGGAACGTTACTTTTCCCCGTTGCCAATTCGGCTGTCTATCCTCTCCTGCATATAGTCGTAAAACGGGTTCGAGGTCACCCGCATAAGCGCCTCTTTCCCGACGCTCAACACGGAGGTTTCGCCCCAGAGCGCAATTTTCCCCAGGCTGATACCGTAGCGGTTTTTCACCCGAGGCTCACGGCCATAGAGATCGTCATCCGGCGGGAACGGCACCGCTACGTGCGACAGGGAATAGACATCCTGCGGCCAGGACTGCGCAAACGGCACGACCGTCTCCCGGGTGCTGCCTGCCGGAGTGATTTTCGCCACCGTCGAGAAACTGTGTGCGTCCGAATTAGTAATAATAGTGACACCGTAACGCCTCTGCGCAACCGGCAGCAGCGCCGAAGTTGCCGTCCACGACGACGGTTTGAACAGCGGACGGAAGCTGGCTGCCTGATTGATGTCAAACACCACCAGCTCGCTGCCGTTGGCCGGAAGCTGGTCAAACAGGCCGGTCACCACCGCGCGGGTGCTGACCGTGGAATCCATGACCGACTGGAACGCCAGGATCGGCGGCAAATTCGCCAGCCTGTTGTCACGCGCCTCGCGGCCGATTTGCTCCTGCAGGGCCTTCGTCAGAAGCCATGACTGGCGGGCGGCGTTCACAGGGAACGAGTTATATTTGTACGGGTTATATTCCGGAGAGATATTCAGCCACGCCGCTTTGGCAAACGCCGGCAGCAGCGCCGGTAACCCGGCGAAACCGGCAAACCGCGCAAAGGCCGTCACGCCAATCATAGGTGAGAGCAGTATCACCTGCTGCGGTTTACGCAGCGCAGGCGCGTCCAGCGCATCGAGGGCATATTTCATCGCCAGCGCCCCGCCGTTGGAGTAACCCACCAGATGCAAAGGCGCAGCCTCGCCCGCCAGACGCGTGGCTTCCCGCACCGCAAGACGCGTTGCCGCGAGCCACATCTCCCAGTCGACGTCCGTCAGCGCGCCGGGCGCGGTACCGTGCCCGGGCAGACGCGGGACCACGGCCACAAAGCCGTGCTGTTGATAGTTCACGGCAAGCCGCCGGACGCTGTAAGGCGAGTCCGTCAGACCGTGCAGCAGCACCACCGCGCCGCGCGGCTTTCCGGCAGGCATCAGCACAAAGGAGCGGTTGGCATCGGGCGTAAACTGTCCCGGCCACACCAGGCTCTGGCGATAATAGCGGTTTAACGGCGTGCGTTCCTCGCCCTCTGTTTTCGCCGTCACCGCATTATCAAGATCGGCGAAAATGGCGTTTTCCCGGGCGATATACCGGGCAAAATCGGCGTTATCCATTTCGCGCACGGACATCTCATCGGCCCGCCAGGTATGCCACAGGTGCAGTTCCGGTCCCTTCTGTGAGAGATAGACCCGAACCGCCAGCAGGACGACCAGCACGATCCCGACGACCATCCCTATTTTCTTTGCAAGCGCCATCAGGCGCACGCTGACTCGCCAGGGCAGATTTGCCATGCCGGGATCCCTTTTATATTCACAGTACATCTATCTTATCAAAAATGTGAACGGACTGACGTATTCACCAAATTCATACCTGCCGCGTCAGACAGTGCACCAAAAGTGAACTACGCTGCACAAATGTTGATCATTGGTTAACTAAATATTGCATGAAGTTTACTGCACAGCGGGTTTCACCCACCCCGTGAACATGGCACGCGTCATGCATTGTTAACCAGGTAACAAAAATTCGGCCTTTGACAGCCTGTTAACAGCGAGGCGGTATGACGACGAAACCTGAGATGTTGAGCCGTATCGAAGCGACGTTCAGCCAGCTCACGCCCAGCGAAAAGCGGGTCGGAAGCTGGCTGCTGGCGCACGCCGCGCAAATCCCGTTTGAAACGGCGGAGAGCATCGGTCAGGCCAGCGGGACCAGCGGAATTACCGTCGGACGCTTCCTGCGCAAGCTGGGGTATCGCAACCTGGAAGATGCCAAAAAGAGTCTGCGCGATCCGTATCAGCCCTGGGGCATGAACGAGCGGCTGGACTCCTGGCAGCAGCAGCGCCCCCTTTCCAGCCGCCTTCAGCACGCCCTGTCGCTGGAAGTGGATGCCATCACGCAGGTGTACCAGCTGGCGCAAACGGACGCCTTCCGTCAGGTGGTGCACAACCTCGCCCACGCCGACGCGGTGTTCGTGCTGGGGATCCAGTCCACGCGCGGGATTGCCAACGCCTTCTTCAGCCACCTCGAGTACCTCCGCCCGCGCGTGAGCTATTCGGAAGGCGCTTCCGGGAGCTGGGTGGAATCACTCAACTCGGGGTTTTCGCACCCGTACGTCGTGCTGACCGATACGCGCACCTACTCCGCGATGGCCCGCCAGTACTGCCGCGTCGCCAGCGAGAAAGGCATTCCGCTGGCCTTGATCACCGACATCTGGTGCCCGTGGGCGCGGGATTACCCGATGGATTTACTGCAGGTGAAAACCGATACCGGTCACTTCTGGGATTCGCTTGCCCCCGTGAGCTGTCTGTTCAACCTGCTGCTGTCGGGCGTGGTGGAGGCGCTGGGTGAGGCGCTCCCGGCGCGTCTGGCGGTAAACCGGCAATTACAACAAGAGTTTGGTCAATTCGAACGCTAAAGGAGCGGAGCTATGCCCGAAGAGAGTGAACTGATTGATGTGGCGAAGACGTTTCCCACGCTGCATATCGATCTGAAGTACGCCACCGCCGACAACATCACCGGCCGTCCGATCTATCAGGAGGCGCTATGCCTGCTGCATACCGACGCGGCCACCGCGCTGGCAAAAGCCATTAGCATTGCCGCGCTGGCCGGGCTGAAGCTGGTGGTGTACGACGCCTATCGGCCGCAGCAGGCGCAGGCCCAGCTGTGGGATGCCTGCCCGAATCCGGAATACGTGGTCGACGTGGCGACTGGCTCCAATCACAGCCGCGGTACGGCCATCGACGTCACCCTGATGGATGAACATAACGCCGTGCTGGATATGGGTGCCGGTTTTGACGAAATGCACGACCGCTCGCATCCGTATCACCCCTCCGTGCCGCCGCACGCCCAGCGCAACCGTCTTCTGTTGAACGCCATCATGTTCGGCGGTGGTTTTGTGGGTATCAGCAGCGAATGGTGGCACTTCGAACTGCCGAACGCCGCCAGCTATCCGCTGCTTGACGACCGTTTTGCCTGTTTTCCCCTGACGCACACTTCTCTCTAAACCTGGAGCACTGCCATGAAAACATCGCTTCTCTCGACGCTGATCGCCGCCACGCTGGCCCTGAGCGCACCGCTGGCGCTGGCTGCGGTCCCGAAAGACATGCTGGCGATCGGTAAAGCCGCCGACCCGCAAACGCTCGATCCTGCCATCACTATTGATAACAACGACTGGACCGTCACCTATCCGTCCTACCAGCGTCTGGTCAAGTACAAGCCAGGCTCTACCGAGGTGGAAGGCGATCTGTCGACGGGCTGGAAGGCGTCTGACGACCAGAAAGAGTGGACCTTTACCCTGGCGGATAACGCGAAATTCTCCGACGGCACGCCGGTCACCGCCGAGGCGGTAAAACTCTCCTTTGAGCGCCTGCTGAAGCTCGGCCAGGGGCCGTCTGAAGCCTTCCCGAAAGACCTGAAAATTGATGCCGTCGATGACCATACGGTGAAGTTCACCCTCAGCCAGCCTTTCGCACCGTTCCTCTACACGCTGGCAAACGACGGGGCGTCCATCATTAACCCGGCGGTGCTGAAGGCCAACGCGGCAGACGATGCTCGCGGTTTTCTGGCGCAAAACACCGCCGGTTCCGGGCCGTTTATGCTGAAAAGCTGGCAGAAAGGCCAGCAGCTGATCCTGGTGCCTAACCCCCACTGGCAGGGTGAAAAGCCGCACTTTAAGCGCGTATCGGTGAAAATTATCGGTGAGAGCGCCTCGCGACGACTGCAGCTTTCCCGCGGCGATCTGGACATTGCCGACTCCCTGCCGGTCGATCAGCTTGCGGCCCTCAAGCAGGAAGGCAAAGTCGCCGTCGCGGAATACCCGTCCCTGCGCGTGACTTACCTCTATCTCAACAACAGCAAAGCGCCGCTCAATCAGGTGGATTTACGCCGGGCCATCTCCTGGGCGACGGATTACCAGGGGATGGTGAAAGGCATTCTGAGCGGCAACGGCAAGCAGATGCGCGGCCCGATCCCGGAAGGCATGTGGGGCTTTGACGCCACGGCAATGCAGTACAGTTTTGACGAGGCCAAAGCCAAAGCCGCGCTGGAGAAGGTCAAAGACAAACCCGCCAGCCTGACCTTCCTCTACTCGGACAACGATCCGAACTGGGAGCCTATCGCCCTCTCCACTCAGGCCAGCCTCGGCAAGATCGGCATTAGCGTCAAGCTGGAAAAACTGGCCAACGCCACCATGCGCGACCGCGTCGGAAAAGGCGATTACGACATTGCCATCGGCAACTGGAGCCCGGATTTTGCCGACCCGTACATGTTCATGAACTACTGGTTCGAATCGGACAAAAAAGGGATGCCGGGCAACCGCTCGTTCTATGAGAACAAAGAGGTCGATTCCCTGCTGCAGGCCGCGCTGAAAACCACCGACCAGGCGGAACGCACCAAAGATTACCAGCAGGCGCAAAAGGTGGTTATCGACGAGGCGGCCTACGTTTATCTGTTCCAGAAAAACTACCAGCTGGCGATGAACAAAGAGGTCAAAGGCTTCACCTTTAATCCGATGCTCGAGCAGGTGTTCAACATCGCCACCATGAGCAAATAACGGTTCTCGCCGGGGGAAAGTGTATGACGTTCTGGAGCATAGTGCGCCAGCGCTGCTGGGGGTTAATCCTGGTGGTGGCCGGTGTCTGTATTATCACCTTTATTATTTCACACCTGATCCCCGGCGATCCGGCCCGTCTGCTGGCCGGCGACCGCGCCAGCGACGAAATCGTGCAGAACATCCGCCAGCAGCTGGGGCTGGACCAGCCCCTGTATGTGCAGTTTGGCCGCTACGTGGACGCTCTGGCGCACGGTGATTTAGGCACGTCCATCCGCACCGGACGCCCGGTCGCGGAAGACCTGAAGGCCTTTTTCCCCGCCACGCTGGAGCTGGCCTTTTGTTCTCTGCTGCTGGCGCTGGTCATCGGCGTGCCGCTGGGGATTTTATCGGCGGTGTACCGCAACCGCTGGCTGGATCACCTGGTGCGTTTAATGGCGATGACCGGGATCTCCACGCCGGCCTTCTGGCTCGGGCTGGGCGTCATCGTGCTGTTCTACGGGCACCTGCAGATCCTGCCGGGCGGCGGCAGGCTGGACGACTGGCTCGATCCCCCGACGCACGTCACCGGATTTTATCTGCTGGACGCGCTGCTGGAGGGCAACGGTGAGGTGTTCTTCAACGCGCTTCAGCACCTGATTTTACCCTCGCTGACGCTGGCGTTTGTTCACCTGGGGATCGTGGCGCGCCAGGTTCGCTCGGCGATGCTGGAGCAGCTTAGCGAGGATTACATCCGCACCGCGCGCGCCAGCGGCCTGCCCGGCTGGTACATCGTCCTGCGCTACGCCCTGCCGAATGCGATGATCCCGTCCATTACCGTGCTCGGGCTAGCGCTGGGCGATCTGCTTTACGGCGCCGTGCTGACCGAAACCGTCTTTGCCTGGCCGGGCATGGGCGCCTGGGTGGTGACATCCATTCAGGCGCTCGATTTCCCTGCCGTAATGGGGTTTGCCGTCGTCGTTTCGCTGGCCTACGTGCTGGTTAATCTGGTGGTCGATCTGCTTTACCTGTGGATTGACCCGCGAATCGGGCGCGGAGGTGCCGAATGATGTTAACGCAGGAAACGCCCGTCCCGGCTAAAACCGCCGGACAACGCATCAACTGGGCAAAGCTGTTCTGGATGCTGCGTCAAAGCCCGCTCACGATCGTTGGCGGCGTCATTATGATTGCGATGCTCTTCCTGATGGTGGCTTCGCCGTGGATTGTGCCGCATGACCCGAACGCGCTGGATTTGACCGCACGCCTGCAGGCGCCGTCTGCGCAACACTGGTTTGGTACCGATGAGGTGGGACGCGACCTGTTCAGCCGCGTGCTGACGGGCAGCCAGCAGTCGATTACCGCCGGGCTGGCGGTGGTGGCGATTGCGGGCGGCATTGGCTCGCTGCTGGGCTCTTTTTCCGGCGTACTGGGCGGGCGCGGCGACGCCATCATCATGCGGGTGATGGACATCATGCTCTCCATTCCTTCCCTGGTGCTGACCATGGCGCTGGCCGCCGCGCTCGGTCCGAGCCTGTTCAACGCCATGCTGGCGATTGCGATTGTCCGCATCCCGTTTTACGTCCGCCTGGCGCGCGGGCAAACCCTGGTGGTGCGCCAGTTTACCTACGTTCAGGCCGCCCGCACGTTTGGCGCGTCCCGCTGGCATTTGATCCGCTGGCATATCCTGCGCAACGCCCTGCCGCCGCTGATTGTGCAGGCTTCGCTGGACATCGGCAGCGCCATTCTGATGGCCGCCACGCTGGGGTTTATCGGCCTGGGCGCGCAGCAGCCCACCGCCGAATGGGGGGCGATGGTGGCCGTTGGCCGTAACTACGTGCTGGACCAGTGGTGGTACTGCGCCTTTCCCGGTGCGGCGATTTTGATTACCGCCGTGGGCTTTAACCTGTTTGGCGACGGTATCCGCGATCTGCTGGATCCGAAATCGGGAGGAAAACAGTAATGACCGAACCGGTATTACGTATTGAGGACCTGCACCTGAGCTTCCCGATTTTTCGCGGAGAGGTCCACGCGCTGAACCACGTCTCGCTGGAGATCGGCAGGGGCGAAATTGTCGGCGTGGCGGGCGAGTCGGGGTCGGGTAAATCCGTGACTGCCATGCTCGCCATGCGGCTGCTGCCGGAAGGAAGCTACCGCATTCATCACGGTCAGGTGAAGTTACTCGGTGAAAACGTCCTGACGGCGTCCGAGAAGCAGCTTCGCCAGTGGCGCGGTGCACGAGTGGCGATGATTTTTCAGGAGCCCATGACCGCCCTCAACCCGACGCGGCGGATTGGCAAACAGATGGTGGAGGTGATCCGCCAGCATCAGCCGCTTTCGCGGCGCGAGGCGCAGCAGAAGGCGATTACCCTGCTGGAAGAGATGCAAATCCCGGACGCGAAGCAGGTCATGGAGCGTTATCCGTTTGAACTCTCCGGCGGCATGCGTCAGCGGGTGATGATCGCCCTTGCCTTCTCCTGCGAGCCGGAGCTGATCATCGCCGACGAACCGACCACCGCGCTGGACGTTACCGTCCAGCTCCAGGTGCTGCGATTGCTGAAGCATAAGGCGCGGGCCAGCGGTACCTCGGTGTTGTTTATCAGCCATGATATGGCCGTGGTGTCGCAGCTTTGCGACAGAATGTACGTGATGTATGCGGGCAGCGTGATCGAGAGCGGTGCCACGCAAACGCTGATCCACCGCCCCGTGCATCCCTATTCCATCGGCCTGCTGCGGTGCGCCCCGGAAAACGGCCAGCCGCGCGACCTGCTTCCCGCCATTCCCGGCACGGTGCCCAACCTCAGCCAGCTTCCGCAGGGTTGCGCCTTCCGCGAGCGCTGCTTTGCCGCTGGGGCGAAATGCAGCGAAACGCCGCGCTTACAGCCCAATGGCGCAGAAGGCCAACAGGCTGCCTGCTGGTATCCACAACGGGAGAAACACCATGTCTGATGTACTGCTGGAACTGGATAGCGTGCACGTGAACTTTGCGGCGCGCAAAAACTGGCTGGGCCGCGTAACGGAACAGGTCCATGCCCTCAACGGGCTCGATCTCCAGATCCGTCGCGGGGAAACGCTGGGCATTGTCGGTGAGTCCGGCTGCGGGAAAAGCACGCTGGCCCAGCTGCTGATGGGCATGCTTAAGCCCAGCACCGGCGCGTGCCAGCGGGCGCACCACGCGGGCGGCATGCAGATGGTGTTTCAGGATCCGCTCTCCTCCCTCGACCCGCGATTGCCGGTCTGGCGCATCATCACCGAGCCGGTGTGGGTGCAAAAACGCAGCAGCGAGCGCGTGCGCCGTCAGCTGGCGGAGGATCTGGCGCTGCAGGTGGGCATTCGCCCGGAATATCTCGACAGGCTTCCGCACGCCTTCTCCGGCGGGCAGCGCCAGCGTATCGCCATCGCCCGGGCGCTCTCCTCCGACCCCGATATTATCGTGCTTGATGAACCCACCAGCGCGCTGGATATCTCCGTGCAGGCGCAAATCCTCAACCTGCTGGTGAACCTGCAGCAGCAGCGTAATCTGACCTACGTGTTAATTTCGCATAACGTCTCGGTGGTCAGACACATGAGCGACCGGGTGGCGGTGATGTACCTCGGGCAGATTGTGGAGCTGGGCAGCGCCGCGCAGGTGCTTGGCGAGCCGCGCCATCCCTATACCCGTCTGTTGCTCGACTCGGTTCCCCGCACCGGTGAACCGCTGGATGAAAATCTGGCGTTGCGCAAAACGGAGCTTCCCGGCAACCGTCATCTGCCCGAAGGCTGTTTTTTCCGCGACCGTTGTCCGATGGCAGCGCAGGGGTGTGAACAGCCGCAGCCGCTACAGCCCTCACGCGAGGGCCGTAACGTGCGCTGCTGGCGCAGTCTGGGTTAAATTTGGGCCATCCCGCCGTCCACGAACAGCTCGGTGGCGTTAATAAAGCTGGCCGCGTCGGAGGCCAGAAACGCCACCGCTTTCCCCACCTCACCCGGCGCGCCTAAACGCCCCAGCGGTACCTGCGCGGCCAGCGCGTCGTACAGCCCCTGACGATGTTCTTCCGGCACCAGATCGCCGAGACCTGGCGTTTTGATCGGGCCCGGGCTCACCACGTTGACGCGGATCCCGCGGCCCTGCAAATCCAGCGCCCAGGAGCGGGCAAAGTTGCGCACGGCGGCCTTGCTGGCGCTGTAGACGCTGAAGTTGGCCGTCCCTTTAATGGACACCGTCGATCCGGTCAGAATAATCGACGATCCGGCGGACAGCAGCGGCAGCGCCTTCTGCACCGTGAACAGCACTCCGCGCACGTTGGTGCCAAAAATCCGGTCAAACTGCTCTTCGGTTATCGCGCCCAGCGGCAGCATATCGCCGCCACCGGCATTGGCGAACAGGATATCAAGACGGCCTTCTTCTTTGGCTATCCTGGCATAAACCTCATCCAGATCGGCAAGCTTTGAGACGTCCGCGCGAATGCCCACAGCATCAGAAGCAATTTCCGCCACCGCCGCGTCCAGCTCGGCCTGACGACGACCGGTGATGTACACCTTCGCGCCCTGCGCCGCCAGTTCCTGCGCCGTGGCAAGACCAATGCCGGTGCTGCCGCCGGTGACCAGTGCAATTTTTCCTGAAAGAGTCGTGTTCATGTCATTTACCTTTTGTTGGGTTTGCGTTGGACAAACTTTAGCCCTTGCGGCATTAGTGAAAAACGGGCAAAAATGAAAATGACTATTCACAAACAGAAATAATCCGAGGTCATCATGGACCAGCTCATGGCGATGCGCGCCTTTACGCGGGTCGTGGAGTCCGGCAGTTTTACCCGCGCGGCGGACTCGCTGAATATGCCGATCGCCACGCTGAGCAAGCTGGTCAAATCGCTTGAGTCGCACCTGGAGATACGCCTTCTGCACCGCACCACTCGACGGGTGGTCGCGACGCCTGAAGGGATGGAATACTATGAAAAAGCGCTCAGGGTCTTGATAGATATCGAAGATATCGACACCTCGTTTCGCGTTTCCCGCGCGACGCCAAAAGGGCATTTGCGGGTTGACGTGGGCGGCTCCACCGCCCGGGACGTGCTCATCCCCCTGCTTCCGGAATTTATGCAGCGCTACCCGGAGATCCGCATCGACCTTGGCGTGGCCGACCGGCCGGTCGATCTCATCAGCGGTAACGTAGACTGCGTGATCCGCGGCGGGCCGCTGGACGACTCGACCCTCATCGCCCGTCATCTCGGTAACGCCGAAATGGTCACCTGCGCGACGCCGGGTTACCTGAAAAATCACGGCGTCCCGGCCTATCCGCAGGAGCTGCGCAACGGCCACAAGCTGATTAGCTATCTCTCGCCCGTCACCGGACGGCCGTTTCCGTTTCGCTTCCGGCAGAACGGCGAGGCGCTGGAAATCAACATTCCGCACTATCTCGGCGTCAATGAAAGTAATGCCCATCTGGCGGCTGCCGCGGCGGGGCTGGGGATCGTTCAAACCTTTGAGTATTCGGCAAAGTCGTATTTACAGGCGGGCACGCTGGCGGCGCTCCTGGGCGACTGGCGCCCTGCCGCGTATCCGTTTCATGTGGTTTACCCGCAGAACCGGCATTTGACGCACCGCCTGAAGGTGTTTATTGCCTGGCTGGCGGAGGTGTTCCCCGCCGCGCTGAAGGGATAGCCGGGCGCAAACCCGGCTGTGGCTTAATTGAGCTTATAGTCCAGCGTAATCTCGGCTTTCAGGAGCTGCGAGACCGGACAGCCGGCTTTTGCTTTCTGAATAATGCCGTCGAACTGCTGTGGGGCGATGCCGGGAACGGTCACCTTGCTTTTCAGGGCAACTTTAGTGATGGCAAAGCCGCCGTCGGTTTTATCCAGAGACACGTCCGCGGTGGTATCAATGGAATCGGCGGTATAGCCCGCTTCGCCGAGCATCAGCGACAGCGCCATTGAGAAGCAGGCCGCATGTGCCGCGCCAATCAGCTCTTCGGGGTTGGTCCCCTTTTCGCCCTCAAAGCGGGTATTGAAACCATAAGGCTGCTGATTGAGAACGCCGCTCTCGGTGGAAACCGTTCCTTTTCCGCGCTTAATGTCGCCAGACCAGTGTGCCGAACCGTGCTTATGAATAGTCATTCTTGCTCTCCTTTTGGCTTACAAAGGGTTAAGTATAGACTACGCATCTGACCCACCCTGGAACACAGACAATTCCAGGACTTTCACCTGCTGTACCGACAAAAAGGATAATGATATGGCGCTAAAAATCAGGATGGCCGTTGCCGTCACCACGCTGGCTCTGTCGCTCTCTTCACTGGCGAAAACGCCGGAGAACTTTATCTATACCAGCTCGGGCGATCTCGACGCGGCGTTCCCGCTTGTTGCGCGAAGCGATATCGGCGGCGTGCAGATCGTTTACAACTGGCGCCTGCTGG
This sequence comes from Enterobacter cloacae complex sp. S3, assembly GCF_014930495.1. NCBI lineage: Bacteria > Pseudomonadati > Pseudomonadota > Gammaproteobacteria > Enterobacterales > Enterobacteriaceae > Enterobacter > Enterobacter cloacae complex sp. S3. Next base: position 76,256 of record NZ_JADBRD010000031.1, read on the forward strand.
AACCCGAGAAGGACAGCTATGACTTCTCGCGGATTGAACAGGATCTGGCGCGCGTTAAGGCCGCCGGAAAAAAACTCTTTATTCAAATCCAGGATCGTTTCTTTGAGCCGGACGCCCGCTACGTGCCGGACTATCTCATGCGCGACACACAATACGGTGGCGGGATTGCGCCGCAGTTCGATAACCCCGGCGAAGGCAAGCCGGTCGGTTCAGGATGGGTGGCGCGTCAGTGGGATCCTTCCGTGCGCCAGCGCTACCAGGCACTGCTGGCCGCCCTCGCGAAACGCTTTGATGGCAAGGTGTATGGGGTAAACCTGCCCGAAACCGCCATTGATCTCGACGAAAAAAATCCGCCCGCCGGATTTACCTGCGACAGCTATTTCGCGGGTGAAATGGAAAACCTGGCCTTTGCGCGAAAGGCTTTTCAGAAATCTCACGTGGTGCAGTACGTGAACTTCTGGCCGTGCGAATGGGATAATGACCACAACTACATGGGGCGTCTGTTTGCGTATGCCAGCGCTAACAATATCGGCCTGGGTGGGCCGGACATTGTTCCCAACCGCAAGGCCCACATGAAGAACGCCTATCCCTTCTTCCATAAAAATAAACAGACGCTGCCGCTCATCGCCATGGCGGTTCAGGAGCCGACCCTGACCTATAAGGATCCTCAGACCGGAAAACCGTTCACCAAAGCGGAATTTGTCCGCTTCGGCGAAAGTTATCTCGGTGCCGATATTATTTTCTGGAGCACGACGTCTCCCTGGCTAAAGGCGAAGTAATCCTTTCTTATGCCAGGTAGCGCGACAGTTCGTCAAGGAACACGCGCAGCGCGGCAGGCTGGTATTCCCGGGACTGATAAATGCCATGGATGGCAAGCGGTTTCGGCTCAAGCGCCTCCAGTACCGGCACCAGCAATCCCTGGTCCAGCGCGGCAGACGCTTCGCGCTCCGGCAGCATGGCGATACCGCAGTGCTTAATCGCCGCGTCCATCAACAGCGAAGAGATGCTGGCGCTCAGGTTGCCGCTGACGGCCACGCTCAGGCTTTCCCCTTCCGGCGTCAGAAAGTGCCAGGACTGCCCGGCAAAAAAGCTGTAGTGCAGACAGTTGTGCTGCGCTAATTCTTCAGGGCTGACGGGGATACCGTGCTGTGCCAGGTACTCCGGCGAGGCGCAAAGCACCGAGCGACACTCCCCCAGCCGGCGGGCAATCATGCCGGGTTCGGGGTTGTCGGTAATGCGCACGGCGACATCAATGCGCTCTCCCACCAGGCTGACCGGGTGGTTATTCACGTCCAGCTCGATGCGCAGCTGCGGGTAGCGCGAGAGCAGCTCAGGCAGGACCGGCGCAATCAGGTGCATGGCGGTAAAATGGGCGCAGGCCACCCGCAGCGTGCCGGACGGCAGATCTTTCTCCGACTGGCCCTCGATTTCCTGCGAAATCTGCGAGAGCGTCCGCGTTTTTTGCAGCACCTTTTCCCCTGCTGCGGTCAGCGTCAGCTTGCGCGTGGAGCGGTTTACCAGGCGCGTTCCCGCCCACTTCTCCATTTGTTCAAGGTAGCGGCTCACCATCGGTCGGGAAATGCCCAACGCGCGGGCCGCCGCGCTCAAACTGCCCAGCTCGCATATCCGGTTGTAAACCTGAGCGGCGATAACGCGATCCATATAAGCTCCATTTGCTCGATTTATGAAACTAAGCATGTCTTGTTTCAGGAATTCTGGCAAATGAGAATATCCGTACAATAGACACATTCCTGAACAACAGAGACAACAGCATGAAATTCACTCACCTTGCCCTGCTTTCCACCCTTTTCACTCCTGCGGTTTTTGCCGCGCCGTTAACCATTGATACCTATAACCCGCAGGAAAAAGGCATTTTCCCGGTCTCCTCCACGCTGGTTTCCGGCCCGAAAGAGGCGGTGCTGTTTGACGCGCAGTTCAGCGTGAAGGATGGCGAAGCGCTGGTAGAGAAAATTCGCCGCAGCGGTAAAACCCTGAACAAGATTGTGATCACCTCCGGCGATCCGGATTTCTATTTTGGCCTGCAGCCGCTGGTCAAAGCCTTCCCGAATGCCAAAGTGGTGGCCACACAGCATGTGGTTGACCATATTAAAGCCACCAAAGACGCCAAGCTCGCCTTCTGGGGGCCGCAGATGAAGGACGGCGCGCCAACGGAGCTGGTTGTCCCGCAGGTGCTTGCCTCAACCACGTTCATGGTTGACGGGGAAAAGGTCGATATCGAGCAGCCAGACAGCTACGCGGCCTATGTGTGGATCCCGTCAGCAAAAACGATCCTCGGCGGCACCGGGGTAGCCTGGGGTATTCACGTCTGGACAGCAGACACCCAGACGCCAGAAAGCCGCAAGCAGTGGCAGGAAACGCTGGAGAATATGGCCGCGCACAAACCTGAACGCGTGATCCCGGGCCATTACCTGGGCACCCCGCCAGCGGGCACTGGCGCGATTGAGTTTACCCGCGACTATCTGCAGCGCTTTGAAAAGGCTTTAGCCGCGCATAAAGATTCCGCAGGCGTTATCAATACCCTAAAAAAACAGTATCCGGGCCTCGCTGATGAAAGCTCGCTGGAATTAAGCGCCAAAGTGAATACTGGCGAAATGAAGTGGTAATTTAAAAACGGCTCCTGCTATATTTCCGCGATAGCAGGAGCCCCGCCAAAATATCCCCGCCGTTACCCGTCGATATAGCCACACCTTTTAAAAGCGCATAAAAGCATGAACTTATGTCATTTTTATTTCTAAGATGAATCTGAACCACAACCGGGAAAATATTTGCCATTCTGTTTATGAATTAAATTTTTTGCGAGCCGTACCATTAAACAGACAACGACACGGAGGCAGCATGTTTACTTATTACCCGGCTAATACTACAGCAGCACAACCTGAACTCGTTAACGCGATTGCGCAGGGTCTTCACGCCGAGCACGGTGCTGTGACTGAAGATGACATTTTGATGGAACTGACCAAATGGGTGGAATCCACGGATAATGACATCCTCAGTGACATCTACCAGCAGACCATTAACTACGTCGTTAGCGGGCAAAACGCACCCTTGTAAAAACCTGCTAAGCTGGATCTGCAACCTAAGGGGTTACATTTCGTTTGCGTAAGCAAACTGGTCCTTAAAACTATCAACAGGATTGAGGAGTTAACATGAAATCGAACCGTCAGGCACGCCATATTCTGGGACTGAACTACAAGCTTTCAAATCAGCGTAAAGTGGTGATTGAAGGCGACCACGAAACGCAGGTCACCCACGCCACCGGCAGAAAACGCCACGCCGGCAAGTAAGTTCCAGACTGAGATCCAGAACACCATCGGTAATCCCGATGGTGTTTTTGTTTATGTGTTGCGGTAATTAATATTTAGCTCCTTTATAATACCGCCTGACCGCACCCCATCGCACAGGCCAGAAAGATGACAAACAGCAGTGTCAGGGACGGATCTTCATAAAAAGAGTGAGTGACATGGACAACAAACTGAAAAAACATCGTTCCTTATACATCCCATACGCCGGACCGGTTTTACTCGAATTCCCCCTGCTCAACAAAGGCAGCGCCTTCAGCATGGAAGAGCGCAGCAGCTTTAACCTGCTGGGTTTACTGCCCGAAGTGGTTGAAACCATTGAAGAACAGGCGGAGCGCGCGTGGATCCAGTATCAGGGTTTCAAAACCGAAATCGACAAGCACATCTACCTGCGCAACATTCAGGACACCAATGAAACCCTCTTCTATCGCCTGGTGCAGAACCATCTCGAAGAGATGATGCCGGTGATCTACACCCCGACGGTGGGTGCGGCCTGCGAGCGTTTCTCAGAGATCTACCGTCGTTCACGCGGGGTATTCATCTCCTATCAGAACCGTCACAACATGGACGATATTCTGCAGAACGTGCCAAACCACAATATCAAAGTGATTGTGGTGACCGACGGCGAACGTATTCTCGGCCTCGGCGACCAGGGCATTGGCGGGATGGGGATCCCAATCGGTAAACTCTCTCTCTACACCGCCTGCGGCGGCATCAGCCCGGCGTATACCCTGCCGGTGGTGCTGGACGTCGGGACCAACAACCAGCAGTTGCTCAACGATCCGCTCTATATGGGCTGGCGCCATCCGCGCATTACCGACGACGAGTACTATCAGTTTGTCGACGATTTCATTCAGGCCGTGAAGCACCGCTGGCCGGACGTTCTGCTGCAGTTTGAAGACTTCGCGCAGAAAAACGCGATGCCGCTGCTGAACCGCTATCGCGATGAGATCTGCTCCTTTAACGACGACATCCAGGGCACCGCGGCCGTGACCGTGGGTACGCTTATCGCTGCCAGCCGCGCAGCCGGCAGCCAGCTGAGCTACCAGAAAATCGTCTTCCTGGGCGCAGGCTCTGCGGGCTGTGGTATCGCCGAGCAGATCATCGCCCAGACGCAGCGCGAAGGCTTAAGCGAAGAGCTGGCCCGCTCCCGCGTCTTTATGGTTGACCGTTTCGGCCTGCTGACCGACGCTATGCCGAACCTGCTGCCGTTCCAGAACAAGCTGGTGCAGAAGCGCGAGAACCTGAAAAACTGGGATACCGACAACGAAGTCCTTTCCCTGCTGGACGTGGTGCGCAACGTGAAGCCGGATATTCTGATCGGCGTTTCCGGGCAAACCGGTCTCTTCACCGAAGAGATCATTCGCGAGATGCACAAGCACTGCGAGCGCCCTATCGTGATGCCGCTTTCCAACCCGACCTCCCGCGTGGAAGCCACCCCGCAGGACATCATCGCCTGGACCGAAGGTAACGCGCTGGTCGCGACCGGCAGCCCGTTCGACCCGGTGGTGTGGAAGGATAAAACCTATCCGATCGCCCAGTGCAACAACTCTTACATCTTCCCGGGGATTGGTCTGGGCGTGATCGCCTCCGGCGCGTCCCGCATTACCGATGAGATGCTGATGTCGGCGAGCGAAACCCTCGCGGGCTACTCGCCGCTGGTCAACAACGGTGAAGGGCTGGTGCTGCCGGAGCTGAAAGACATTCACAAGGTGTCGCGCGCTATCGCGTTTGCGGTAGGTAAAATGGCGCAGCAGCAGGGCGTGGCGGTGAAAACCTCTGCCGACGCGCTGCAGCAGGCCATCGACGACAACTTCTGGAAACCTGAATACCGCAGCTATCGTCGTACCTCGATTTAATCCGCTCCGACCGGTCCCTCTCCCTTCGGGAGAGGGACTTTCAATAAATTCATTAACCAGTAGCGATTCAGATTCTCGAAGCGAAATGATTAACTTGCAGCCACGCCCTGGTCCGGCTGTAAATCGCCGAGGCGTTTCCTGCAGGCCGGGGCGAGGCGCAGGGATGCGCCGAGAGGGCGGGCTTTACAGGGATGTTACCTCCGCCCATCCCCGATAAGCCGGAAGGAATAAGCCGAGGGCACCGCGAAGCGGCGATTTACCGCCGGGAGCCCGGGTCGCCAGGGTGGTGGCGACTGAGCCACCCTGGCACGTTCACAGGTCATGTCGTTACAGAGTAGCAAGGAACATAAAGTGAACGGAATGACCACTACAGCCGTATGTTCCCCTCACCCTAACCCTCTCCCAAAGGGAGAGGGAATTAGATTCGCCCCCCACTAGCCAAACTCCTTTTCCCCCGCTACACTCCCTTCATCCATTAACCTACTGAATATATAAGGAGGCCAATTATGCTGTACTGTGAAATTTTCAATGTTTCACATACATTTGGTGATCGCACCAGCTCAAGCGTTATCGGTATCGTGCTGCGATAACTTCTGCTTGAGCGAAGACACCAACCCCTGAAATCCCTTCTCTCGGGCTTACTGAGTTATCGTCAGCGATGTTTGACGAGGCATAAACATGCCTGTAACTCTTGGGTAAGCAACAATGAGCACTTTACTCACTGCACAATCTTTACGCGTTGATACGGCGTTTGGCACGCTCTTCGACTCACTCTCCTTTACGCTGAAAAAAGGCGACCGCATTGGCCTGCTGGGCGACAACGGCTGCGGCAAAAGCACGCTGCTGAAGGTGCTGGACGGCACTGACTCCCCCGCCGCCGGAACGGTTTCGCTGGCCGGGCACTGCCTGATGGCGCGCGTGGAACAACATCTTCCGGACGCCATTTTCCCGTTGACCATGCTGGATGCCGTACTCGCACAGCTGCCTTTAGCCGAGCGCGATAGCCTGCGCTGGAAAGCCGAAACGCTGCTGGCAGGCATGGGCTTCACGCCGCAGGATATGGCGCTGCAATCCGCCACGCTGAGCGGCGGGCAGCACACGCGCCTGCTGCTGGCGCGGGCCCTGATTCACGAGCCGGATCTGCTCCTGCTCGATGAACCCAGCAACCACCTTGATTTGCCGACCATGCTCTGGCTGGAACACTTTCTGCAGAACTGGTCAGGCAGCTTCGTGCTGGTCTCGCACGACCGACAGCTGCTGGACGCCGTCACTAACGGCAGCTGGATCCTGCGCGATAAAACGCTGCACTACTTCGCCCTTCCCTGCACGGCCGCCCGCAAGGCGCTTGAAGCAAAGGATGAAAGCGACGCGCAGCGCCACAAGGCGGAGCAAAAGGAGATCGACCGCGTGTCCGCCAGCGCCAAGCGGCTGGCGACCTGGGGCAAGGTTTACGACAACGAAGACCTGGCCCGCAAAGCCAAACAGATGGAAAAACAGGTCGAACGGCTGAAGGAGAGCCAGACGGCGCTCACGGCAGGCAGCCCGTGGACGTTAACCCTGCGCGGCGACGCGCTGCGGGCCGACCGTTTGCTGGAAATGGAGAATCTCGACGTTCCTCCTGCACCTGGCCTGCCGGCGTTATTCAGCATCGAAATGGCGCGGCTAAAAAGCGGCGATCGCGTGGCGATTGTCGGTCGTAACGGCTGCGGCAAATCGTCGCTGATGAGGCTTATCTGGCAACAGTTTGCCGATGAGTCCGCAAACAGCGGGTTGAAAATCCATCCGCGCGTGTCGCCAGGCTATTACGACCAGACGCTTCACCAGCTTGCGGACAACGCCACGCTGCTCGACGCGCTGGAGCCTTTCGCGCCGGATCCGCAGAACCGCAAAATGGCGCTGATAAGCGCGGGTTTCCCGTGGGCGCGTCACGGGCAAACGGTCAGCACGCTCAGCGGCGGCGAGCGCTCGCGCCTGCTGTTCGTTGGCCTGACGCTTGCCCGCTACAGCCTGCTGATGCTGGATGAGCCGACCAACCACCTCGACATGGAAGGCAAAGAGGCGCTGGCGCAAACCCTTCAGCAGTTTGAAGGCGGCGTCCTGCTGGTCAGCCATGATCGTCAGCTAATTAGCCAAAGCTGCAACCGTTTCTGGCTGATTGAAGAGGGAAAGCTGAGCGAGTGGCACGATGCAGAAGCGGTGTTTGAGCGCCTGCGTGAAAGCGCGGGGCTGGCGACATCCACCGCGCCCGCCATTGACGCGGCGACGGTTCAACCCTCGCCGTATGACGATCTGCTCGAACGGCTGGTCGCGCTGGAAACGCTGCTGGAAGACGATCTGGCGCGTAAGCCGAAGCATCAAAAGCCGCAGCTGCAGGCGCAATGGCGTAAAGAGATTGAGGAGATAGAGGCACAGCTGTAAGTCTGCGCCCGGCGAGTCTCTCGTCGGGCCAGTATTTTCCCCCTAAATTATTAGAGGAACGCCGTATTCTTATTCTGAAAATGGATTAAATAATGACATTATGTTGCCGTTGCCTTGCATTACAGCGCCAAACCACTAATCCTTGAGGGGTATTACACCTGCTATGCAGATACTCATCATGAACAAGGAGATACACATGAAGGCTGCTGTTGTCACTCAGGATCATCAGGTCAATATCACCGAAAAAACCTTACGCCCGCTAAAGCACGGGGAAGCCCTGCTGAAGATGGAATGCTGTGGCGTATGCCATACCGATCTCCACGTGAAGAACGGTGATTTCGGCGATAAAACCGGGGTTATCCTGGGCCACGAAGGGATTGGTATCGTAAAAGAAGTCGGCCCCGGCGTGAAGTCGCTGAAAGTCGGCGACCGCGCAAGCGTGGCCTGGTTTTTTGAAGGCTGTGGCCACTGCGAATACTGTAATACCGGCAACGAAACCCTGTGCCGCGACGTGAAAAACGCCGGTTACTCCGTTGACGGCGGCATGGCGGAAGAGTGCATCGTCACCGCGGATTACGCGGTAAAAGTGCCGGATGGTCTGGAATCCGCTGCGGCCAGCAGCATCACCTGCGCCGGCGTTACTACCTACAAAGCGGTGAAGGTGTCCGGAATCAAACCAGGCCAGTGGATTGCGATTTACGGTCTGGGCGGGCTGGGCAACCTCGCGCTGCAATATGCCAAAAACGTCTTTAACGCCAAAGTCATCGCTCTCGACGTTAACGACGAACAGCTGAAGCTGGCGGCCAGCATGGGTGCGGATTTAACCATCAACTCCCGCAGCGAAGACGCCGCGAAAATTGTGCAGGAGAAAACCGGCGGCGCGCATGCCGCAGTCGTCACTGCCGTCGCAAAAGCGGCCTTTAACTCAGCCGTTGACGCCGTGCGTGCCGGTGGCCGCGTGGTCGCGGTTGGCCTGCCGCCGGAAGCGATGAGCCTCGACATTCCGCGTCTGGTGCTGGACGGCATCCAGGTGGTGGGTTCGCTGGTCGGCACCCGTCAGGATCTGCAGGAAGCCTTCCAGTTCGCCGCTGAAGGTAAGGTGGTGCCGAAAGTCACGATGCGTCCAATCGAGGACATCAACGCCATCTTTAAAGAGATGGAACAGGGCCAGATCCGCGGCCGTATGGTGATCGACCTACGTTCATAATCGTTCATCTTTCATTACCGCTCCTCGCTGGGGCGGTTTTTTTATAGCCATTTTCCGGCAATCCTTATCTTAATTCCTTTGTTCCCTTGTTTTCCCCCGCGCCCGATGATGAATCCGACGCTAACAAGAAGATAACAAAGGAATTCACCATGCAAACCCCATTTCGTCTGCCGCTGCTGACGGCGCTGATTCTGGCGACAACCGCAGCCTGGGCCGCAGATGCGCCCGTCAAAGGCGGCACGCTGATTTATCTGGAGCAACAGGCGCACACCAACCTCTATCCGCCTGCCGGTGGCTTTTACCCGAACGGCGGCATTCTGAATCAAATCACCGACAAGCTGACGTGGCAGAACCCAAAGACGCTGCAGGTGGAACCCTGGGTGGCCGAAAGCTGGACCACCAACACCGATAAAACCGAATACACCTTTAAGCTTCGTCCCGGCATCACCTTCTCCGACGGCACGCCGCTGGACGCCAACGCCGTGGCGAAAAACTTTGATACCTACGGTTTAGGCAACAAGGCGCAGCGCCTGCCGGTGTCAGAAGTGATCAATAACTACGATCGCAGCGAAGTCATCGACCCGCTGACCGTGAAGTTCTACTTCAAAAAACCGTCGCCGGGGTTCCTGCAGGGCACCGCCACCATTGGCTCGGGGCTGGTCTCGCTCAGCACGCTGAAGCGCAACTTCGAGGAGCTGGGAGATGCCCGCCACATCATTGGTTCCGGCCCGTTTGTGGTGAAGGACGAGAAGCTGGGTCGTGAAGTGACGCTCGAAGCGCGCAAAGACTACCAGTGGGGGCCGAAAAATCTGGCGCAGCAGGGGCCAGCCAATCTCGACGGCATCAAGTTTATCGTGACCCAGGAAGACAGCGTGCGCGTGGGCGCCCTGCTGGCCGGTCAGGCCGACTTTATTCGCCAGGTACAGGCGTATGACGAAAAGCAGGCGACCGATCGGGGCTATAAGATCTACGCCGCCCCGACGCGCGGGGTGAACGACAGCATCAGCTTCCGCCCGGATAACCCGCTGGTTTCCGATATTCGCGTTCGCCAGGCGCTGCTGCATGCCACCAATGCAAAACAGGTGGTCGAGACCCTCTTCTCGGCCAACTATCCGCAGGCGAAATCCGTGATTGCCGGTTCCGCCGCAGGCTTTGTCGATCTCAGCGACAAATTGACCTTTGACCCGGCAAAAGCCAACCAGCTGCTGGACGACGCGGGCTGGAAAGCAGGCGGCGACGGGATCCGCGCCAAAGACGGCCAACGTCTGGCGCTGACGGTGTATGAATCCCTGCCGCAGCCGCAAAACAAAGAGGTGCTGCAGCTGGTTGCCCAGCAGTGGCGCCAGGTGGGCGTGGCGCTGAGCGTCAAAGCCGGAGACGCAGGCAGCCGCACGCTGGATAACCTTGACCCGCTGAAAACCCCGTTAACCGTCTCCGAAGTGGGCCGCGCCGATCCGGACGTGGTGAAAAGCATGTTCTACCTGGCTAACCGCGACGCGCTGCTGCAAAAAGGCGGATCCAGCGACAAGGTCAAAAACTTCCGTGACGACAGGCTGAATGCGCTGCTGGTGAACATTTCGGCTGAGGTCGACCCGCAAAAACGCCTGCAGCTGACGGGAGACGCCCAGCGCTACCTGCTGGATAACGCCTACGTCATTCCGATTTTCGAGGAGCCGCAGGTCTTCGCCGGTGCGCCGTGGCTGAAAGGCGTCAATTTTGAAGCGGTAGGCCGCCCGTCGTTCTACGGCGCGTGGATTGAGAAACACTGAGGAGCTGACGATGCGCCACGCACTTCTTCAACGCTTTGGGCACGGGCTGCTGGTACTGTGGGCCGCCTTTACCCTCTCGTTCGTGTTGCTCCAGGTGCTGCCGGGCGACGCGGTGCTGATTAAATTTCAGAACCCGGACCTGGGCTTAAGCCCGGCGCAAATCGAGGAGATGCGCGTGGCCTACGGCGCGGACAGCCCGCTGTGGCAACAATACGGCCACACGCTGCTGGCGATGCTGCGCGGGGATTTCGGCTATTCGCTACAGGCCGGCGTGCCGGTCAGCGAGCTGATTGCCAGCAATCTGCCGGATACCCTGAGCCTCGCCCTGCCCGCGTTTGTACTCGCGGTCCTGCTGGCCTTTGCGCTGGCCTTTGCATCGCGTCTGCCGGGTCTGCGCTGGCTGAGCAATACCCTTCAGTCTCTGCCGGTCCTGTTTATCTCCTTACCGACGTTCTGGCTGGGGATTGCCCTCATCCAGCTCTTTTCTTTTCAGCTGCGGCTGATCCCGGTGATTAACCCGACGCCGCTGCAGGGGCTGATCCTGCCGATTGTGACCGTCGCGATCCCGATTTCCGCCCCGCTGGCGCAAATTCTGATGCGCAGTCTGGACCAGGTGGCGACGCAGCCGTTTGTCGCCGTCGCCCGGGCCAAAGGGCTGAGTGAAACCGCCGTCCTGTGGCGTCACGTGACCGGCAACGCCCTGCTGCCGGTCCTGAACATTGCCGGGCTGCTGCTGGGCGAGCTGATTGCCGGGGCGCTGATCACCGAAACCGTTTTTGGCCGCAGCGGGCTCGGGCAGCTGACCCAGCAGGCGGTGAATAATCAGGATATCGCCGTGCTTCAGGCGGTAGTGATGATTTCCGCCCTCGGTTTTGTCCTGATCAATCTGCTGGTGGATCTGCTGATGCCGCTGCTGGATCCCCGTCTGCAAACCGTTACCGGAGGTGCATCATGAGTCTGGTCGATTACGCGGCGGCCGCGCGAAAACGCGTTCCTGCCTGGCAGGGAGTGGAATGGCAACCGGGACTGTGGCTGGCATGGGGGGTGATTATTCTCGCCGCTTTTGCCGCCGTAGCGCCCGGCCTGTTAACCCACTACAGCCCGATTGAGGGCATCGCCGGGGCACAGCGCCTGGCACCGCAGGCCGGTCACTGGCTCGGGACCGATCAGCTTGGCCGCGATGTTTACACGCGTATTGTCTACGGTGCATCACACTCCCTGAGCGCGGCGCTGGCCGCCGTGACGATGGGTCTGGTGGTCGGTACCGGCTTAGGGGTGACTGCCGGAGCGTTCGCCGGACGCGTCGAGTCTCTGCTGATGCGCTTCGTCGACGTGCTGCTGTCCATCCCGTCTCTGCTACTCTCGCTGACGGTGATTATTCTGCTCGGGTTTGGCACCGTTAACGCCGCGATTGCCGTCGGCGTTGCCTCCATTGCCAGCTTCGCCCGCCTCGCGCGCGGTGAAGTGGTGCGCATCCGGCACACGGATTACGTCGAGGCGGCGTTTGGCAGCGGCGGGACGTTTTTCGCCGTGCTGTGGCGACACATCCTGCCCAACGCGTTAACCGCCGTCCTCGCCTTTGCCACGCTGCAGTTTGGTCAGGCCATCCTGGCGCTCTCCACGCTGAGCTTTCTCGGCTACGGCACCCCGCCGCCCGTGCCGGAATGGGGCTTACTGATTGCCGAAGGCCGTAACTATCTCTCTACCGCCTGGTGGCTCACCACCTTCCCCGGCGTGGTCGTCATCGCCGTGGTGCTGGCCACCAACCGCATCAGCCAACAGTTCAGCGGAGGTCGCTAATGACCGTGCTCTCAGTAGAAAATTTGACGATCAGCTACCGTACCGCTCGCCAGTGGCGAGAAGTGGTGCATAACGTCAGCTTCACGCTCGGACGGGGGGAAATGCTGGCGTTCGTCGGCGAATCCGGGTCCGGCAAGACGACCACGGCGCAGGCGATCATTGGCCTGCTGGCCGATAACGCCCGGCGCGATGCGGGAAAAATATCGCTCAACGGCGAGGAGATTAGCCGATGGTCCGCAAAGAGTCTCGATACCCTTCGCGGGGCGCGAATAAGCCTGGTTCCGCAGGATCCGGGTAATTCGCTCAACCCGGTGAAAACCATCGGTGTGCAGGTCGGAGAAATTATTCAGCTCCACCAGAAGGTGACCCGCGCCGAGCGCGACGAGCAGGTGCTCGCCCTGCTGACAAAGGTCGGCCTGAGCCATCCCGAACAGCGCATGACGCAGTATCCCCATCAGCTCTCCGGCGGGATGAAACAGCGCGTGCTGATTGCCATCGCGATAGCGCTGCGCCCGGACGTGATCGTTGCCGATGAGCCCACCAGCGCGCTGGATGTGACGGTGCAAAAACGTATTCTCGATCTGCTGGATATCCTGCGCCGGGAGTCGGGTACCGCCGTTCTGTTTGTCACCCACGATCTGGCGCTGGCCGCACAGCGCGCGGACAGGCTGCTGGTGTTTCGCGATGGCGAGGTTCAGGAACAGGGCAACACCGCCGATATCGTCCGCACGCCGCAGCACGCCTACACCCGCCAGCTGTTGAGCGATCTCCAGGGCCAGCGCCTGACCATCGCCCCGGTAGCCGGTCTCCCGCTCGCGTCGCCGGCCATTCGCGCCCGCGCCATCAGCAAGCAATTCTCCCTGGGCAAAGGTCATCAGCTTCAGGCGCTGGATCGGGTGACGTTTGACGTCAGGCGCGGCAGCACGCATGCGCTGGTCGGTGAATCCGGCTCCGGGAAAACCACCCTCGCCCGTATTTTGCTGGGTTTTGAACAGGCCGACAGCGGACAGGTCATCATTGATGATATTGATGCCACCGCGCTCAGCCGCGAGGCCCGCCGTCAGCTGCGCCAGAAGATCCAGTTCGTCTACCAGAACCCGTTTGCCTCTCTCGACCCGCGACAGACGCTGTTCGAGATCATTGAGGAGCCCCTGAAGAACTTTTCTCGACTCAGTAAGGCGCAGCGAAAGCTCCGGGTGGAGACGGTGGCGCAGCGGGTTGCCCTGCCCGTCGAATTCCTGACCCGCACCGCCCGGGAGCTTTCAGGCGGACAGCGCCAGCGCGTTGCCATTGCCCGGGCGCTGATCCTGGAGCCGACCATTCTGGTGCTGGACGAAGCCACCTCCGCGCTGGACGTCACCGTGCAGGCGCAGATCCTGGCTCTGCTTCAGCAGCTGCAGCAGCAGCTGGGATTGACCTACCTCTTTATCACGCACGATCTGTCAACCGTCCGCCGGATCGCTCACAGCGTCACGGTGCTTCGCGGCGGTCAGGTGGTCGAACAGGGCGACGTCGGAACCTTATTCGCGTCGCCGCAGAACGACTATACCCGCGAGCTGATTGACGCCATTCCCCATTTTTCACCCGCTACGGAGGAGTTCGCATGACGCGAAAACGCCTGGGATTTTTCACCCGCCTGCTCGACGACGCTGCGCCGAAGGAGCGCTATCGTCTGGCAACTGAACAGATCCGCCACGCCGAACGCCACGGTTTTGACAGCGCCTGGATTGCCCAGCACCACTTCCACGAAAGTGAAGGCGGCCTGCCGTCGCCGCTGCTGTTTCTGGCGCACGTAGCCGCGCATACCGAAACCATCCGGCTGGGCACGGCCATCATCACCCTGCCGATGGAAAACCCGCTGCGCGTCGCCGAAGATGCCGCCGTGCTCGATTTACTCGCCGATGGTCGTCTTGAGGTCGGTTTTGGTTCGGGCGGCACACCGACCTCATTTCTGCCGTTCGGCCTGACGTTCGAGGAGCGCGGCGCGGCGTTTGCTGACCATTTGCATGTTATCCAAAGCGCCTGGCGCGGGGATTCGCTGACCCATCCGGATAACCACCTTTACCCGCCTGCGCCACAGCTTGCCGACCGTATCTGGATTGCCACCTTCTCTGTTGACGGAGCCGTTCGCGCCGCCCGGGCCGGACACGGTTTAATGCTCTCCCGCACGCAGCCGCGCCCGGCAGATCGGCTGGATTTAACGCTCGACGAGATCCAGAACCCGATTGTGGATGCCTACCTTGAGGCGCTGCCTGCGGGCATCGCACCGCGCATTCTGGCCTCCCGTACGGCGTTCGTCGCCGACAGCGACGACTATGCGCTCAGGGTCGCAACGCCGGGCCTCACGAAACAGGCCCAGCAGCATCGCGCTGCCGGGCACGTGGTTAAAGGTGACAACGTCACCGATTATCGCCGCCAGTTTGACGCCCATATTGGTTCGCCCGATACGGTGCTGCATTCGCTGAATGCCGACTCCATTCTCAGGCGCGCCACGGATATCTCATTCCAGGTCCATTCGGTCGAACCCACGCATCGCGACACGCTGCGGTCCATCGAACTGATCGCCGAACGTATTGCCCCCCACATCCTTTGAGGAGACACCTATGTCGTTAAGTCAGGACATTCTCGCCGAGCTGGCGGAAATTAAACCCGGTTCCCCTCTGGCAGAGGCGCGCGCCACGCGTGATGCCGCCACGCGCCACGCGCAGGGCAGCTACGAAATTCTCTTTAGCCAGCAGAATGCTGATTTTGCACTCGACGAGCGCTTCGCCGTGGCGGCAAAAGTCGCCAGGTGGCACAGCGCGGAGGCGCTGGCCGCGCACTATGCGGGGTTTGGCCTGGCCGATCCCACCTCAGAACGCCTGACCCCGGCGCTGAACTTCGCGCGCCTGCTGACGTTCTCCCCCGTCGAAGCGACGCCCGCAGCGTTAAAGGCGCTGACCCAGGCGGGATGGAGCAAGGAAGGCATTGTTACCCTGGCGCAGCTTATTGCGTTTGTGAGCTTCCAGAGCCGACTCATCACCGGGCTGCGGCTGCTGAATGACAGGCCCGTCGCCAAAAGCGATGCGCCGGTGGCGGCAGGCATCTGGCACACGACCGCAACAACGGTCACCGGAAAGGCGGCCCCCGTCGCGTTCACCCAGCAGGAGCTGGGATGGGAACCGTGGATAGCGGCCAAACCGCTGGCGGATTTCCGTGACGATGAGGTTGCCATCCTGGCGAAATTTGGCCATACCGATTCCGAGTACTTCCGCCTGCTGGCGCGCAACCTGCCGGTGCTTGAACAGCGCACGTTAACGGATAAAGGCATTTTTTATACATCGGGGGGATTGCCGCGCGCCGAGCGCGAGCTGGCCGCAACGGTCGCCAGTAAAATCAACGGCTGCATTTACTGCGCATCTGTCCATGCGCGTAAAGCCAGCCAGCTGTCAAAGGATGACGCGGCGGTAGAAGCCCTGCTGGCCGTGAGGCCGGGGCAGTCCCTGAGCGAGGGGCAATCCGCACGCTGGCAGGCGGAAATCGATTTTGCGGCGGCGCTGTCGGTCACGCCGCCTGCCGCCACGCCGCTGCACCTTGCCGCGCTGGAAAAAGAGGGGCTGGATACCTTAGCGCAGCTCGATCTGGTGCAATCCGCCGCGTTCTTCGCCTGGGCCAACCGCCTGATGCTGACCCTGGGTGAGCCCTGGCTTGCCTGAAGCCTGTCAGGCTAGCGCGCGAGCGTTAGCCTGAGCCCGTCTGGCCCGCAGGTGACCGTAGATCAGCAGTGCACTCATGGCTGAGAAAGAGAGTATTGCCGCCGGCAGCGTGACGTAACGCCAGCTAAAGCCGAGGACAATCATCATTCCGCCAAAGTACGCGCCAATCGCACTGCCGAGATTAAACGCCATCTGTCCCCCTGCCGCCCCCAGCATCTCACCGCCCTTCGCATTTTGCAGAAGCAGAATTTGTAGCGGCGCAGAGAGCGCGAACAGCCCGGCACAGCAGATAAAGCCCATGATCAGCGAGGCCGTTTTCAGTTCACCAAAGGCGAAAAGCAGCAGCAGCGAGGCGACAATCACCATGTCGGTGGTGGCCGCAATGCGCAGCGGGCTAAAACGCCCCGAGAGCTTACCGCTCAACAGATTGCCCAACACCATGCCAAGCCCCATCAGCATCATGATGGCCGTCATCATCCCTTCTGAATAACCGGAGACGTTGACCATAAACGGCTTAACGAAGCTGAACCACGCGAACACCCCGGCGTTGCCAAACATGGTGGCGGCAAAGATCAGCCAGGGTTCTGGTTTTTTCAGAAAGTGGAACTGCTCGGTTAATTTGATTTCTGATGTGTCGCGGATGTCCGGCACCCAGAGCAGAACCGAAAGGATCACCAGCGCATCGAACACGGCAATCAGAAAAAAGGTATAGCGCCAGCTAAACTGGTGCCCGAGCCAGGTCCCCAGCGGAACGCCCATCAGGTTGGCCACGGTCATACCGGCGATCATCCCAGCCACCGCGACCGTCACCTTACCCGGAGGCGCAATTTTAGACAGGATAATCGCCCCGACGCCAAAAATAGCCCCGTGCGGAAAGCCGGAAATCAGCCGCCCCACCGCCAGCCAGAAATAGGACGTGGAAAACGTAAACAGGGCATTGCCGACAGCGGACATCGCCACCAGAAACAGCAGCGTGGTCTTTAACGAAAACTTGCCTGAGAACAGCGCCACAATCGGGGCGCCAATCACCACGCCGAACGCATAAAACGAGATCATATTCCCGGCGGAGGGAATCGAAATACCGGTGTCATGTGCCAGCTCGGTTAACACGCCCATAATGCCAAATTCGGCCATTCCGAGGCCAAATGTGCCAAGCGCCAACGAAAAAATTGTCTTTTTCATACTTCAACCACTGGTTAATCACACGCGACGGACATTATTGAATAATCTTGTATGGTGAGCCAGTTCAAATCCGTTGGCTGGCAGGTTAATCCATTAATTCAGGAGTTTTCTCCAATTGCTACGCGGCGGGAATGGCAAACAAAAAGCCCCGACTGGTGTCAGGGCTACAAAGGTTTTAAGGTTTAGCTTTTACAGTTCGCTTTCTGCCGCTGATTTAGCGCGTGTAATAGCGCCAGCATTGAAAATAGGGTGCTCGTGATTGTTCGTTATGTCACGAACGCGGTAGATTTTCCATGCATCACCTTCACGACGAAGAAAGACTTCAAGATGTATGCTTCTTCCATCACCCGCCCCCTCAATGACCTGGACTACTTCACCGTTTAAAAATGGCCTTGCGTTTCCCACTCGTAACGCAGGTATCCAATCGCGAGAGTAATCCTGGGTATACGTAAAATAATCAGATTCGATTAACTCTTGTTCAGAGATTTCCTGAATGGCGCTAATGCGAGCAATAGTATCAGCAGAAACATATTTACGCAGTGCGTCGGCAGGATAAGGCCTGGCTTCATCGCTGCCGAATGCGGAAAGATAGGATTTATAAAATGATTCGGTAGCGTCTTGCGCGCTCTGATCTTGACGGGCAGCCGAACTACATCCCACCAGCAGCATAACGAATGATAAAAATATCCTTTTCATCAGTGCATCCTGTAAATTTTAAAGGATGGTTGCATTTTGCGGTACCCAGGCCCCGGATACATGCTTTTTTGAACAAAGTCAGAAATCCACTGCGTACCGTCATACATAGTCATGTGACCTATGCCATTTCCGCCAGGATACGGCTGTATCACAGCCACATCGCCAGAAATTAAAGTAGAGCCGGGCGGCAGCTCACTGAACCCAGCACGTAATAACTGCGCCCCATAATCTTTTGCATAATCTGTGTTCGGCACCTTAACGCCTCCAGCCAGAATGGCCAGGCGGGTAAACTTCGCACATTCACTATGAGAGTGCCCCAGAGCGTGTGAACGGAGATACGAAACCGCAGCTTCTTTATTCCAACTCATTCTTAGTTCCTTTAAGTAAATAAGAACGAAATTATCACGATAACCACATTTAGCGCGTGGGATTAAACGTGCTGATTTTTCGCATCCGTGACGTTCTAAAAGGGGAACGGGTGCTAAGCACCTTCGTGAATACCTAAGTAACTGCTTGAAAAAGTGTTGTTAAATTAATTACCTAAAAACAATACGTATAATATCAGGTGGATTACACTTCATAGTGCGGCCTCGCTTTTTTCCGCGCCGGACAATCTGAGGATGACCATCATGGGAAGCAAAAAGAAAACCAGTGTCGCTGTTGATGTCGTAAAGAATGCTCCGTTAAAGACCAAAGAGTACGAACAAGAGCTACGTCGCCTCCACGTTGAACTGGTTAAGCTCCAGCAGTGGGTCGTCGCCAAAGGGCTAAAGGTGTGTATTGTTTTTGAAGGACGCGACGGAGCGGGTAAAGGCGGCACCATTAAAGCGATTACCGAGCGCGTCAGCCCTCGCGTGTTTCGCGTTGTTGCCCTCCCTGCACCCACCGAGAAAGAGAAAACCCAGCTCTATTTTCAGCGTTATGTTCCCCATCTACCTGCCGCCGGGGAGATCGTCATTTTCGACCGCAGCTGGTACAACCGCGCGGGCGTCGAGCGGGTAATGGGATTCTGCACCCCCGAGCAGGTTGAAAAGTTTCTAGATGGTGCGCCGGTGATGGAAAAAGCGATGGTGGATGCCGGGATTATCCTGCTGAAATACTGGCTGGAGGTCACGCCTAAAGAGCAGGAGCGCCGCCTGCGCGACCGTATTAACGATGGTCGTAAAATCTGGAAGCTATCGCCGATGGATATTAAATCCTTTAACCTGTGGGACGAGTATACCCTCGCGCGCGACGCCATGTTTGAAGCGACAGATACCGCCTGGGCGCCGTGGTTTGTAGCACGTTCAGAAGATAAAAAACGCGTGCGTCTGAATATTATTTCTCACCTGCTCACCCAAATCCCCTATAAAGAAATTCACGTCGAAAAAGTGGATTTACCGAAACGTAAAATTGGTAAAGTCAAACCCACAAAATATCCGTTCCGGTATGTGGAGGAGCGGTTCTGAAATTACTGGATTACGCCTCGCAGAATGTAGATTACCAGGGGATACGGTATTGTTTTTTGTTGGCTGCGGTTGATAATGACCGCACCAACAAAGGAGATACTGATGACATACCCAGCAGAGCACACCCCCACCCAACGCATAAAATCGGCAAAACCGTCGAGCAACACCGCACCAGACTCCGCTGACCCGCGTCAGCCATCAGAAGCGGATCGTTCATTTATTCGCTCTATGAATGAGTTTGTCGAAAAAAATGGAACCATTACTGATGATGAGTTTTTCAGGGTGCTTTAATGCTGAGACAATTTAATGTTTTCCGAAATACATCTGCGGCCACCCGGGATAAGCTTCCCTATTATATGCTCATTCAGGATGATTGTTATGATGATCTTGCCACGCGCGTCATTGTGCCGCTCGCGAGAAATAATAAATTACCGTTATGGCAGAGCCATCTGGCTCCAGGCGTAAATATCGATTTTGAAACATTTCTGATTTATTCTCCAATGATAACCAGCCTTAACAATAACAAAATAAATCCTAAAGACTTTGTTTGTAACTTACGCAACGCACGTCATGACGTTATAGCGGCAGTTGATCGTTTATTGACTAATACATGACGCCAGCCGGTCAGGCATTTGCCCTGTCTGCGCAAACTCAGCGCCGCCGGGCAAAGCCGACGGCGCAGGTCTTACTTCATTCCTTCCGTGCTTTCCCGTTTCGCTTCCAGTCGTTCCACTTCACGATACCAGCGCGGGTGGTGTTTCTGCGCCCAGCGGCGGCTCACCTTCCCTTCAATCATCCCTTTAATCGATCCCTTTACCCAGAACGCCATATACATATGGATCAGGATGGCGTGGATCAGAATGATGGCCGAGGTGGCGTGGATCAGCAGCGCGTAGCGAATCACCTGAATCGGAAAATAGTGCGCAAAATACGGACGCCAGATAATCACGCCGGTCACCAGCAGCACAAAAATCATGCTCATGATGGTCCAGAACATCATCTTCTGCCCGGCGTTGTATTTTCCCACCTTCGCGACCTTATGCTCGTTGCCCTTCAGGACTTCGACGATCCCTTTCACCCACGGGATATCCTGCTTGTCCGGGATGTTGTGGTGGACAAAGCGCACGAACATAAACATCAGCACCACGAAAATCAGCACGCCAAAGAACGGATGCAGAATGCGCCCCATCTGCGGCGTGCCGAAGGTTTCGGTCAGCCACTGCAGCGTCGGGAAGAAGAACGAAATCCCCGACACCGCCACCAGGAAGAAGCAAATCACGACCGTCCAGTGACAGGCGCGGTCAACAAACTTCGTGCGCACGATCGTTTTCGACTTACTCATGATGCTCCTCCTCGTCCTCATCCACCTCTTTGTTTGGCCCGATACCGATGTAGTGATAAATCAGCCCGGCAAAGGTGGCGATAAAGCCCGCCGCCGAGAGCGGCTTAAGCGCCCCTTTCCACAGGTTGATGGAGGTATCGATCGCCGGCTCCTTCGGCAGGTTGTGGTACAGCTCCGGCTGGTCGTTATGGTGCAGCACATACATCACGTGCGTACCGCCCACGCCCGGCGGGTTATAAATGCCCGCATTCTCGTAGCCGCGCGCTTTCAGCTTGTCCACGCGCTGTTGCGCCACGTCCAGCATCTCTTTTTTGGTGCCGAAGTGGATCGCCCCGGTCGGACAGGTTTTCACGCACGCAGGCTCCTGCCCGACGCTGACGCGGTCCACGCACAGGGTGCATTTATATACCCGGTTATCCTCTTTATTGAGGCGCGGGATATTAAACGGACAGCCCGCGATGCAGTATCCGCAGCCGATACAGTTGTCCTGCTGGAAGTCGACGATCCCGTTGGCGTACTGGATAATTGCGCCGGCAGACGGGCACGCCTTCAGGCAGCCCGGATCTTCACAGTGCATACAGCCGTCTTTACGGATGAGCCATTCCAGCCTGCCGTTCTGGTCGGTTTCGCTAAAGCGCATCACCGTCCAGGATTTGGCGCTCAGATCCGCCGGATTGTCGTAGACCCCCACGCAGTGCCCCACCTCGTCGCGGATATCGTTCCACTCCGAGCAGGCCACCTGGCAGGCCTTACAGCCCACGCAGGAGGAGACGTCGATAAGCTTGGCGACCTCTGCCTTGTAGTCCCGCGCGCGGGGCGCGGGGGTAATCGGGTTGGTCGCGGAGCGTTTGATAACGTCTTGTGTTTCCATCGCCATTTAATCGCTCCTTACGCTTTCTCGATGTTGACCAGAAACGCCTTGTACTCCGGCGTTTGCGAGTTGGAATCGCCGACGTTTGGCGTCAGGGTGTTGGCGATGTAGCCTTTCTGCGCCACGCCCTCAAAGCCCCAGTGCAGCGGGATCCCGACGGTTTCCACCTGCTGGCCGTGCACGTTCAGGCTTTGGAGACGACGCGTCACCACCGCCACCGCGCGAATAAAGCCGCGCTTGCTGCTTACCTTCACGCGGTCGCCGTTGGCGATGCCTTTCGCCTTCGCCAGCGTCTCGCTGATCTCCACAAACTGTTCCGGCTGCGCGATGGCGTTAAGCCGCGCGTGCTTGGTCCAGGTGTGGAAATGCTCGGTCAGGCGATAGGTCGTCCCTACGTACGGGAACTTGTCCTTTTTGCCTAAGCGCAGGACGTCGTCTTCGTAGATACGCACCACCGGGCTGGAGACCACGTTCGGATGCAGCGGGTTGGTGCCGAGCGGCGTTTCCATCGGCTCGTAGTGTTCCGGGAACGGCCCTTCCGCCAGCTTGTTGAGGGCAAACAGGCGTCCCAGCCCTTCCGGCTGCATGATGAATGGCCCGGTGTTGCTGCCCGGCGCGGCGGTGTTGTAGTCCGGGATATCGTTCCCTGCCCACTTCGCCCCGTTCCACTGGATCAGCATGCGTTTCGGATCCCACGGCCTGCCGTTTACGTCTGCAGACGCGCGGTTGTACAGCACGCGACGGTTCAGCGGCCACGCCCATGCCCAGCCCAGCGTATTGCCCAGCCCGGACGGGTCGGCGTTGTCGCGGTTGGCCATCTGGTTGCCCTGCTCCGTCCAGCTGCCGGTGTAGATCCAGCAGGACGACGCCGTCGTGCCGTCATCGCGCAGCAGCGCGAAGCTGTTCAGCAGCTGGCCTTTCTTCGCCACCAGGTTGCCGCTGGCGTCATAGAGATCCGCCAGCGCCACGCCGTTGTTCTCTTTGGCGACTTCCTCTGACTCAGGATGGTCAGGCTGCTTGTAGCTCCAGCCCATCTTCAGCAGCGGCTCAGCGCCCTTGCCGCCTTCGGTGCGGTACATTTCGCGCAGGCGATGGTAAATCCCGGCCAGGATTTCGCCGTCGTTACGCGCTTCGCCCGGCGCATCCTGGCCTTTCCAGTGCCACTGCAGCCAGCGGCCGGAGTTGGCAATAGAACCGTCCTCTTCCGCAAAGCAGGTGGACGGCAGGCGGAACACTTCGGTCTGAATCGACGCCGGATCGACATCGTTCGATTCCCCATGGTTCTGCCAGAAGGTGGACGTTTCGGTCACCAGCGGATCGATAACCACCATGTACTTCAGCTTGCTCAGGCTGCGAACGACTTTATTTTTGTCCGGGAAGGAGGCCACCGGGTTAAAGCCCTGGCAGATATACCCCGTGACGTCGCCCTTATCCATCATGTTGAAATACTTGATGACGTCGTACGCCTGGTCCCACTTCGGCAGCCACTCAAAGCCCCAGTCGTTCTCCTTCTGCGCCGCGTCGCCGTAGAAGGATTTCATCAGGCTGACGTAGAACTTCGGATAGTTGCTCCAGTAGTTCACCTGGTCCGGCAGCGTCGCTTTCGGCGTATTGGCCTCAAGATACGTTTGCAGGTCGGCCTGCTTTTCCGACGGCAGCGTCAGGTAGCCCGGCAGGCTGGTGGAGAGCAGACCGAGGTCGGTCAGCCCCTGAATGTTGGAGTGCCCGCGCAGCGCGTTTACGCCGCCCCCCGCCATGCCCATGTTGCCGAGCAGCAGCTGGATCATCGCCATGGTGCGGATGTTCTGCGCGCCGACGGTGTGCTGCGTCCAGCCCAGCGCGTACAGGAACGTCGTGGTTCTGTCGGCGGCGCTGGTGGAGGCCAGCACTTCACACACCTTCAGGAAGTCCGCTTTCGGCGTGCCGCAGATGTTTTCCACCACCTCCGGCGTATAGCGGGAAACGTGCTGTTTCAGCAGGTTCCACACGCAGCGCGGGTGCGTCAGGGTTTCATCACGCAGCGCGTAGCCGTTTTCATCGAACTGATAGTTCCAGGACGTTTTATCGTACTGGCGTTTTTCGGCGTCATAGCCGCTAAACAGCCCGTCATCGAAGGCAAAATCATCCCGCACCAGCAGGTTCGCGTTGGTGTAGTGCTTAACGTATTCCGCGTTAATTTTGTTGTTTTCGATCAGGTACAGCAGCACGCCGGACAGGAACGTAATGTCCGTACCGGAGCGGATTGGCGCATAGATATCGGCCACCGATGCCGTACGCGTAAAGCGCGGATCGACGACGATAAGCGTCGCATCGTTGTTGTTTTTCGCTTCCATCGCCCAGCGGAACCCCACCGGATGGGCTTCCGCGGCGTTACCGCCCATCACCACCACGACGTTAGCGTTTTTGATATCAACCCAGTGGTTGGTCATCGCACCGCGACCAAATGTTGGAGCAAGACTTGCTACCGTTGGTCCGTGTCAGACGCGCGCCTGGTTGTCTACCGCCAGCATGCCGAGAGAGCGCACAAATTTTTGCGTCAGCATGCCGGTTTCATTACTCGCCGCAGACGCGCACAGCATCCCGGTGGAAAGCCAGCGGTTAACCGTTACGCCCTGGGCGTTCTTTTCAATAAAGTTGGCGTCGCGGTCGGCTTTCATTAATTTGGCAATACGGGAGAAGGCCTCATCCCAGGAAATACGCTGCCACTTGTCGGAACCCGGCGCGCGGTATTCCGGGTAGCGCAGGCGGTTTTCGCTGTGAACGTAGTCCAGCAGCCCCGCCCCTTTCGGGCAAAGCGCCCCGCGGCTCACCGGATGATCCGGGTCCCCTTCAATATGGTAAATCGCTTCTCTGGCGTTCTTCGCGCCATCGCCCAGGCTATACATCAAAAGCCCACAACCTACGGAGCAGTATGTGCAGGTGTTACGGATCTCTTTCGCGCGCAGCAGCTTATAGTTGCGTGCCTGAGCCAGCGCCATTTTGGGAGCAAATCCCAGCATGGCTGCCGTTGTTCCGGCCATACCGCCCGCGCAGATTTTAAAAAATTGTCTGCGGCTGACGTCCATTGTTGTCCTCGTTTTAATATAAGACTTCGCGCCGCAAACTAACAGCAAAGCCCCTGTTTTTTTTGCGTCAAATCAAGGTCATCTGCCTTCACCCCCTTAATAGTCACCCCCGGAACCTTTAAATACTCCTTTTTGATTAACGGTTTAAGAGAATAATTGGCGACAGCGTCAGGAAGAATGCGATACATTTTTCCTCTGATTTTTATTGCAATGGCGAAGTAATGGACAGAAAGAGAGCAACGCTTATTGGGCTGGCGGCAATACTGTTATGGAGCACCATGGTCGGCCTTATTCGCAGCGTGAGTGAGGGACTCGGCCCGGTAGGCGGTGCGGCGATGATCTACACCCTCAGCGGATTACTGTGTCTGGTGACGGTAGGATTTCCTGATATCAGGCGGTTTTCGCCCCGCTATCTTATTGCCGGCAGCGTTTTATTTGTCAGCTACGAAATATGCCTGGCGCTGTCGCTGGGCTATGCCGCAACGCGATCGCAGGCTATTGAAGTGGGCATGGTCAATTACCTTTGGCCGAGCCTGACCATTGTGTTTGCCATCTTGTTCAACGGGCAGAAATCGACCCTGTGGGTGATCCCCGGCTTAGCCGTCTCATTGCTGGGCGTATGCTGGGTATTGGGCGGTGAACAGGGTTTACATCTCGATGAAATAACCCGCAACATCGTTTCCAGCCCGCTGAGCTACGCGCTGGCGTTTGCCGGGGCATTTATCTGGGCCGCCTACTGCACGGTCACCAGCAAATTTGCGAAAGGACAAAACGGCATTACCCTGTTTGTTTTACTGACCGCGCTGAGCCTGTGGGTGAAATATTTTCTCAGCGATCAGCCCGAGATGGTGTTCACGCTTCCGGTGGTCGTGAAACTGGTCATGTGCGGTATTGCGCTTGGATTTGGTTACGCCGCATGGAATATTGGCATCCTTCACGGTAACGTCACGGTACTCGCTGCCGTATCCTATTTTACCCCTGTCCTCTCCGCCGCGCTTGCCGCCGCAGTGCTGAGTTCGCCCCTCTCATTCTCGTTCTGGCAAGGCGCGCTGATGGTCTGCGCCGGGTCGTTGCTCTGCTGGTACGCAACAAGAAAATAATGCTTCTCTAACGGCCGGGCGAATTTCAGCCCGGCAACATAATTAACATAAATTTAAAGTGTGATCGCTCCTCAGAATATTTATCATAATTATCGCATTTCCGTTTAAATTCGGTTTATATTTGCCGTCTTCTGTAAACGGCCGAAAAGATAATTGACACAAACTGACAACACCATGAAATTAATTAACTGCGAATATTAACGTCATGGATAGCATTAAATGCAATAATTCATTTCTGACGTGTTCATGGCAATATTCGCAATATACGTCGTGATTTACCCCTAACCTACTGTTCTTAAGTCAAAACAATAATAATAACCCCCTCAAAGCATCGACAATACCGAAATCTAACGCAATAGACTAAAACACGCAGAAATTATAGCGATAGCAATAGTCCCGCAGAATACACAATTATTAATCGTATGAAATTCGGTCGCATTGTTTGAATAATAGCCTTTTTGCACGATCGAGATCACACTAATTGAAATTATCTCTAATATTTTGAAACTTATTATTGAAATAAGACTACGAGATTTTTAAAAATAGCATGCCATTGACGAACAGCCTCGTTTAGAAATCGTTTACAGTGGTTCAGGAAATACTCAAAAAAAATTATAAGGAACATTTAAGATGAAACTTAAATTAGTTGCAGTGGCAGTCACTTCCATGCTGGCAGCAGGCGTTGTTAACGCTGCCGAAATTTACAACAAAGACGGTAACAAGCTGGATCTGTACGGTAAAGTAACAGGTCTGCACTATTTCTCTGATGACGCTGGCGCAGATGGCGATAAAACCTACATGCGTATCGGCTTCAAGGGCGAAACTCAGGTTAACGACCAGCTGTCCGGCTACGGCCAGTGGGAATACCAGATTCAGGGTAACAAAGACGAAGGCGACAACCAGTCCTGGACCCGTGTGGCGTTTGCAGGTCTGAAGTTTGCTGAAGCAGGCTCCTTTGATTACGGTCGTAACTACGGCGTAATTTACGACGTGACCTCCTGGACCGACGTCCTGCCAGAATTCGGCGGCGACACCTACGGTGCCGACAACTTCCTGCAGTCTCGTGCAAACGGCGTTGCGACCTACCGTAACCAGGACTTCTTTGGTCTGGTTGATGGCCTGAACTTTGCTCTGCAGTATCAGGGCAAAAACGGCAGCGTAAGCGGTGAAAACACCAGCGGTCGCAGCCTGCTGAACCAGAACGGCGACGGTTACGGCGCGTCCCTGACTTACGATCTGGGTGAAGGCTTCAGCGTGGGTGGCGCAATGTCCTCTTCACGTCGTACCGCTGACCAGAATGCGGCTGGCGTATACGGTGAAGGCGACCGCGCTGAAGTGTACAGCGGTGGTGTGAAATACGACGCAAACAACATTTACCTTGCTGCACAGTACTCTCAGACCTATAACGCAACCCGCTTCGGTACCTCTAACGGTAACCGCAGCGACATCTACGGTTTTGCAAACAAGGCGCAAAACTTCGAAGTTGTGGCTCAGTATCAGTTCGACTTTGGCCTGCGCCCATCCATCGCTTACCTGCAGTCCAAAGGTAAAGACATCGAAAACTTCGGCGACCAGGATCTGGTTAAATACATCGATGTTGGCACGACCTACTATTTTAACAAAAACATGTCCACCTATGTGGATTACAAAATCAACCTGCTCGACGACAACCAGTTCACTCGCCAGGCAGGCATCGGTACCGACAACATCGTTGCGCTGGGTCTGACCTACCAGTTCTAAATCTTGTCTGTACAAAAGCCAGCTGAATAAGCTGGCTTTTTTTTATCCGTCACTTTTACCCGGCTGACGGCTCCCCGCTCGCCGCCCGACGCAGCCAATTTTGCAGCAGCTTACCGTCCTCGGTCATCTCCGAATCCGAACGCACGCAGAGGTGATAGTCGCGCCCGTCATCAATGGGTAAGTCAAATATCTTCACCAGCTCGCCGCTCTCAAGATAAGGCGCGATCAGCGGCTCGCGCATCAGCGCGCAGCCCAGCCCGGCCTGCACGCCCGCCAGCGTTAACAGCCCGTCTTCAAACAGGGGGCCGCTGCGCCGCAGAGCTCGTTTTACCCCCTGCAGCAGAAACCACTGCGGCCACGTGGTGCGCTCCTCATCATGCAGCAGCGGCATTTGCAGCAGTTGCTCAGGCGTGTCGATATGGCCATGAATGCGCAAAAACGCGCGGCTGCACACCGGCACCATCTGTCCGGAAATCAGCTTTTCGCTCTGATAGCCCGCCCACTGGCCGTTACCAAAACGAATCGACATATCCGACGCATCGCTCAGATAGTTACGATGGTTGGCATACACTACGTTGATCTCGGTCTGCGGATTGGCACGCATAAAATCAGGCAGACGCGGGATAAACCACCCCATGCCAAAAAGCGGGATCAGGCTGATGGTGACCTGACGCGTTTGCGCCTGCCCGGCCAGATGCTCCGTTGCCTGGCGCAGCACGTTAAACGCCGCACGGATCGAACGGTAATATTCCCGTCCGTGCTGGCTCAGCACCAGCCTGCGCCCCTGACGCGCCGTCAGCGGCATTTGCAGATACCCTTCGAGCACCTTGAGCTGATGGCTGACCGCCGACGGTGAGATATCCAGCTCCTGCGCGGCAAGCGTGACGCTGCCCAGCCGGGCGATGGCCTCAAAGGCACGGACGGCCCGAAGCGGCGGATCGTTTGCCAGACGGCTGTCTGCATACGCAGGCAAACCCGCCAATTGTTCTGTTTTATTCATATGTTGATTTCTTTAGGCTTTTCACCAGAGAACGCGATTACATTATCTTTATATAAATCATTAAGATAAAACAATAGCGGTTTATCATAAGAAATAATATATGTGTATTTTACAATTAAATTCATTTATCGGATGGTAGCCGCAGAAAGAAGACTTTGCGGGAACAGACGTTGGATACACTCATACAACAATTGATCAACGGTGTGATGCTGGGCAGCATTTACGCGCTGATCGCGCTGGGCTATACCATGGTGTATGGCATCTTGCGCATTATTAACTTTGCTCACGGCGATATTCTGATGGTCGGTGCGCTCACCACCCTTTCCGCCATTAACGCCCTGAACACTACCTTTCCTCACATGCCGCTGCTGTTGCAGCTTGGCGTTGCCCTGGCGATTGCCATGGCCGTTTGCGCCCTGCTGGCAATGGCCGTAGAGCGCTTTGCCTACCGTCGACTGCGCAACGCCCCGCGCCTGGCACCGCTTATCTCAGGTATCGGCGTCTCGGTCCTGCTGCAAACCGTGGCGATGATTATCTGGACGCGCAATCCGCTGATGTTCCCGCAGATCCTGCCCATGGAACCGATCGCCGTAACGTCGGGAAGTGAAATGCATCCCCCCGCCATTGCGACCGTCACCGGCATTGTTACCGTGGCGCTGGCGCTTGCGGTGATGACGGGGCTATGGCTGCTGGTGGAATACACCCGCCTGGGGCGCGGCATGCGCGCCGTGGCGGAAAACCCGCGCGTGGCCACGCTGATGGGGGTTAACCCCAATGCCATTATTACCCTGACGTTCGCCATTGGCGGCGTATTTGCCGCGCTGGCAGGCGTCATGATGGCCAGCAACTACGGCAACGCCAGCTTCTCGATGGGCTTTTTGCCCGGGATCAAAGCCTTTACCGCCGCCGTGCTGGGAGGCATTGGCAACATTCGTGGCGCCATGATTGGCGGGATCCTGCTCGGCATTATCGAAGCGCTGGGCGCAGGTTACCTGGGTGAACTGACCCACGGCGTCTTCGGCAGTAACTATCAGGACGTCTTTGCCTTCATGGTTCTGATTCTGGTGCTGGTCTTCCGTCCGGCAGGCCTGCTGGGCGAGCGCGTAGCGCACAGGGCGTGAGGGAAACAATGACAACGCTTCAACTACAAACCCCGGCGACGACGCGCAAATTCTGGTCAGGCATGATTCTGTTCTGCCTCGCGCTGCTGGTTGCTCCCGTGGTGGCCACGCAGCTTGGCGGCAACTACTGGGTGCGCGTTATCGACTTCGCCCTGCTCTACATCATGCTGGCGCTGGGGCTCAATATTGTGGTCGGCTATACCGGCCTGCTGGATATGGGGTTTATCGCCTTTTACGCGGTCGGCGCCTATCTCGCAGCACTGATGGCCTCGCCACACCTGCTGGAGGTTTTCCCGATCCTCAACGTCTGGTTCCCGGACGGGCTGCACACCTCATATCTGCTGATTATTCCGCTGGCGGCGCTCGTCGCTGCGGTCTGCGGCATTTTACTGGGTGCTCCCACGCTGAAGCTGCGCGGGGACTACCTGGCGATAGTGACCCTCGGCTTTGGCGAAATCATCCGCATCCTGATGCGCAACCTCGACCGTCCGGTGAACATCACCAACGGTGCGAAGGGCATTACCGGGGTGGATACGCTGAATCTGTTCGGCCTGAAGTTTAGCGGCGTATACCACTGGTTAGGTTTCAAAGTGCCCGCGCTGTGGCTGTGGTACTACCTGCTGATGCTGGTGATTGTGGCGATTATTTTTGTCTGCCTGCGCCTGCAGCATTCCCGTATTGGCCGCGCCTGGCACGCCATCCGTGAAGATGAGGATGTGGCCCGCGCGATGGGCATCAACGTGCGTAACTATAAGCTGCTGGCCTTTGCGATGGGTGCCTCTTTTGGCGGCGTGGCGGGTGCCCTGTTCGGCGCGTTCCAGGGCTTTGTCTCCCCGGAATCCTTCACGTTACAGGAATCCATTGCCGTACTGGCGATGGTGGTGCTGGGCGGGATGGGACACATTCCGGGCGTGATCCTCGGCGCGATACTGCTTACCGCCCTGCCGGAACTGTTGCGCAGTCAGGCAGCCCCGGTTCAGCAGGCGCTGTTCGGTACGGTACTGATTGACCCGGAAGTGCTGCGTCAGCTGTTCTACGGCCTGGCGCTGGTGCTGGTCATGCTGGTGCGTCCTGCCGGGATCTGGCCGGTACGCCACAAGGAGGTGAATACATGAGTCTGTTAACCGTACGCAACATGTCCAAACGCTTCGGCGGGCTTACCGCCGTGGATGACGTTTCGATTACCGTGAACAAGGGCGAGATCTACGGCCTGATTGGTCCTAACGGGGCGGGAAAAACCACCTGTTTTAACCTGATCACCGGGCTTTATCCGGCGGACAGCGGTGAATTTTCCATTGCCGATAAGCCCTATTTCCCAAAGCACATTGAGAAAGTCACCGCCGCCGGGATCGCGCGCACCTTCCAGAACGTGCGCCTCTTTAACGACATGTCGGTGCTGGAAAACGTGATGGTGGGCCGCCACGTGCGCACCCGTAACGGCCTGTGGGCCGCGCTGAGCCGTCACAAACGCGCTCGCGAAGAAGAGAAACAGACCCGGGAGCTGGCCTGGCACTGGCTGGAGTACACCGGCATTGCGAAGTTCGCCCACTACCGCGCCTGCGATCTGGCGTATGGCCATCAGCGACGTCTGGAGATTGCCCGCGCGCTGGCAACGGATCCGCTGCTGCTGGCGCTGGACGAACCCGCCGCCGGGATGAACGCTGCTGAAAAAGTGGCGCTCGGCGAGCTGCTTATCCGCCTTCGCGATGACGGCAAAACCCTGCTGATGATTGAACATGACGTCAAGCTGGTGATGGGCATCTGCGATCGCCTGACGGTGCTTGATTACGGCAAAACGCTCGCCAGCGGCACGCCGGAGAGCGTGCGTCGCGACCCGGCGGTGATCGCCGCCTGGCTTGGAGGCAACGCCCATGTCTGAATTACTGAAGGTGGAACGCGTGGACGTGCATTACGGCGGCATTCAGGCCGTACGCGATGTCTCTTTTACCCTGCGCGAGGGCGAACAGGCTACGCTGATCGGCGCTAACGGCGCGGGGAAAAGCTCCACGGTGCGCGCTATTACCGGGCTGGAAAGCTTTAGCGGCCGTATTGAATTCAACGGTAAAGCGGTGCGTAAGCACAGGCCCGAAACCCTGCTCCGTGACGGTCTGGTGATGGTCCCGGAAGGCCGGGGGATCTTCTCCCGAATGACGGTGCTGGAAAACCTGCAGATGGGCGCCTGGCTCAGGCGTGACATTGTCACCGTTAAGCGTGAGATGAACGAGACCTTCGAGCGCTTCCCGCGCCTGGGAGAACGCCAGCATCAGCTCGCTGGCCTGCTGTCCGGCGGTGAGCAACAGCTGCTGGCCCTTAACCGCGCCCTGCTCAGCCGCCCGCGCCTGCTGATCCTCGACGAACCCTCGATGGGCCTTGCCCCGAAGATGGTCGAGAACATTTTTGCCGTCATTGCCGGCCTGCGCGAGCGCGGCGTTGCCCTGCTGCTCATCGAACAAAACGCCCGTCTCGCGCTGGAGGTGACCGACAGCGCGTGGGTGATGGACAGCGGCAGCATTGTTCATCATGGCGAATCGAAAGCGCTGCTCAATGACGACCAGATTGCACAGATTTATTTGGGCGAAATGCCCGTTTAACAACACCAGCCAACATCAGGGAAATACAATGAAAACAGTAAAAATCAGTGCGCTCAGCGCCGCTATCCTCCTCGGCAGTTTTGCCTCGACGGCCGCGTGGGCAGCCGACGGTGAAACCGTGGTTATCGGCCTGGCAGGCCCGCTCACCGGCCCGTCTGCCCGTATCGGTAAGGATCTGGAGAACGGCGCGCAGCTGGCCATTGACGACATTAACAAGCAGCACCCGACCATCGGCGGCAAAGCGGTGACCTTCAAACTGCAGTCCGAAGACGATCAGTCCGACCCGCGCACCGCCGTGGCCGTGGCGCAGCGTCTGGTGGATAGCGGCGTGGCGGGCGTTGTCGGTCACTGGAACACCGGTACCAGCATTCCTGCCGCACGTATCTATCACGATGCGGGCATCGCACAGGTGGCACCGGTCGCGACCGGTCACGCCTATACCAGGCAGGGTTTTGATACCAGCTTCCGCGTGATGGGCCACGACGACGACGGCGGTCAGCTAGCCGGTCAGTACGCGGTCAATACGCTGAAAGCCAAACGCATTGCGGTGATCGACGACCGTACCGCCTTTGGTCAGGGGCTGGCGGACCAGTTCATTAAATCCCTTGAAGCGCAGGGCGTGAAGGTTGTCGATCGTCAGTACGTTGATGACAAAACGGTGGACTTCAGCGCCGTGCTGACCGCCATCCGGAGTAAAAACGCCGATCTGATCTTCTTCGGCGGCGTCGACAGCCAGGCCGCACCGCTGGCGCGTCGTATCAAACAGCTGGGCATGAACGCCACCCTGATGGGCGCAGGCGGATTTGTCAGCCAGACGTTCCTGCAGCTGGCGCAGAAAGAAGGCGAAGGCGTTGTCGCCCTCGAACCAGGCCTGCCGGTTGAGCAGATGCCGGGCGGTAAAGCGTTCGAACAGGCGTACCAGTCACGCTACCACACCCATATCGAACTGCACGCCCCGTTCGCCTATGACGCCACCCGCGTGCTGGTTGCGGCGATGGAAAAAGCAGACTCCGTTGAGCCGTCCGACTATCTGCCCGCCCTGCGCGCCATCAGCTACTCCGGCGTCACCGGCCAGATCGCGTTTGATAAAGAAGGTAACCTGAAATCGCCGTCGTTCACCGTTTACAAAGTTGTCGACGGCAAATGGCAGCCGCAGACCGTGCTGGGTGGCGCAAAAGCGAAGTAACGCAGCGAGGCAATGTGATGAGTGATAATAACGAGCTGGGCATTCTCGCCCGCCGCAAAATTGAAGCAGAAATTATAAAGCCAATTTATGAAATCCTGGTGCGCGAGATAGGGAAAACCCGCGCCCAGGCGGTCATTGGCGAGGCCATTGAGCAGGCCGCGATTGACGCTGGCAAAGCTTTTGCCAGCAAAGAACCCAACGGCGCGGACGTCAGGAGCTT
This sequence comes from Enterobacter cloacae complex sp. S3, assembly GCF_014930495.1. Lineage (NCBI taxonomy): Bacteria > Pseudomonadati > Pseudomonadota > Gammaproteobacteria > Enterobacterales > Enterobacteriaceae > Enterobacter > Enterobacter cloacae complex sp. S3. The sequence continues at coordinate 109,886 of NZ_JADBRD010000031.1, forward strand.
CATCGCCCTGCAGTATCTGTGGGAGAAAGATAACGCCCTGGACGTGAAGGTGATCGACGCCGACGACCAGCAGTACAACTACAACGTAACCCGCTGTCGCTACGCGGAGATGTATCACGAAATGGGGCTGGGCGAGATTGGTCATCTGCTCTCCTGCGCGCGCGATGAAAAATTCATCGTTGGCTATGCGCCTGACGTGAAGCTGACCCGCACGACCACCATCATGCAGGGCGGTTCGTGCTGTGATTTCCGCTACCGCAGCAGTAAGGACAAAACATGATCCGCGTCAACGCCGAACGGCTGTGGTCAACGCTAGAGATGATGGCGCAGATCGGCGGCACGCCCGCCGGCGGCGTGACCCGCCTGGCGCTGAGCGAGGAAGACCGGATTGCCCGTAACCTGCTGCGCGACTGGGCGCTGGACGCGGGTTTCACCTGCGAGGTCGACAGCATGGGCAATATGTTTATCCGTCGCGCGGGGAAAAAACCGCAGCTTGCCCCGGTCATGACGGGTTCACATGTGGATACCCAGCCGCTGGGCGGTAACTACGACGGGGTTTACGGCGTGCTGGCCGGGCTGGAGCTGCTGCGAACCCTTAACGATCATAACGTTGAGACCGAGCGTGACGTTGTGCTGGTGAACTGGACTAACGAAGAGGGCGCGCGCTTTGCGCCAGCTATGCTCTCTTCAGGGGTCTGGACGGGACAGTTTAGCGAAGCGTACGCCCATGCCCGCGCGGATAACGATGGCATCACCGTGGGCGAAGCGCTGGATAGCATTGGCTACCGGGGTGAAACCCCTGCCCGCGCGTTTCAGGTTCACGCCTGCTACGAACTGCACATCGAACAGGGCCCGATCCTGGAAGATGAAGCCATTGATATCGGGTTAGTCCGCGCGGCAATGGGCCAGCGCTGGTTTACCCTGACGCTGGACGGATTCGCCGCCCACGCGGGCACGACGCCGATGCACAGCCGCCGCGACGCGCTGACCGCCTTCGCAGAGCTGGCGCTGAAGGTGGAAGAGATTGGCTACCGGCATGCGCCGGACGGACGCGCGACGATCGGTATGGCGAAGGTTACGCCAAACTCGCGCAACGTCGTGCCGTCTCGCGTGGAATGCAGCGTTGAGTTTCGCCATCCTATGCAGCAGGCGCTGGAAGCCATGGAAGCTGCGCTGCATAAGGTGGCTGAAAGCCTCAGCCTGCGCGGCGTCGCGGCTGCCGTTGAGCGTATTTTCGACTACGCGCCCATCGCGTTTGACGCCGAATGCCTGGCGCGTTCGGAGAAGGCCGTGGCGGAACTGGGCTATTCATCGAAACCGATGGTCTCCGGTGCGGGACATGACGCCTGCTATGTCAGCAAAATGGCGCCCGCCAGCATGATCTTTATCCCCTGCGTGAAAGGCATCAGCCATAACGAAGCGGAAAGGATCCTGCCAGAGTGGGCGGAGAAAGGGGCGAACGTGTTATTGCATAGCGTCCTGTCCGCGTCCCTTGAGAGATAGAACGGTGCGAAAGCAGAGGACCTCTGCTTTCGCCAGAATCTACACGGCAACGCGTCGGCTGATTTCGACAACCCGATCGCTGGGAAGGTGATAGTGGTTGATGACGTGCGTGCAGTTGCGCTTCATGAACGCAAAGATGTGCCGTTGCCAGGCCGCCATCCCTGCCTCACCCTCGCCTGCCACAATGGTTTCATGCCCGACATACCAGGTGGCGTCATCCGTGGCGAAAAGCGCGTTAATCTCGCTGACACCCTGCAGCAAACGCGGGATGTCCGGATGTTCCATAAAGCCATACTGCGCCACGCCGTGCCAGTAGCCCGGCGCGCGCTGCTCTACCCTGATGCGTTGTTCTTCCCCCACGTAGGGCACATTCAGAATATCAATGGTAAGCGACAACACATCCTGCTGGAGCGCCCGGTTTCGCGCGACGTGCCAGCGCATGACCGGCGGGATATTGTTCTGCGTACGGGTCAAAAAGACGGCGGAGCCCGCCACTCTGGGCACCGTTTTTTGCTGAAGCTGGGCAAAGAACGCATCCACGCTGACGCCCTTCTCGCCCACCGATGCGGATACCGCCTTAATGCCGCGGTGCCAGATCAGCATCACCGTACAAATAGCAGCGGCCATCAGGAGCGGAATATAGCCACCCTCCAGGACCTTAATCAGATTGGCAAACAAGAAGGTGGCATCAATCACCAGGAAACAGAGGGCAATCACCGCGCTGCTGGCCAGGCTCCAGCGCCACACTTCGCGCATCGCCACAAACAGCAGCCCCGTGGTCATCAGCATGGTTAACGACACGGCAATGCCGTACGCGGCGGCGAGCTTATCGGAGGATTTAAAGAACACCACCAGCCCGATGGTCACCCCCATCAGCAGCCAGTTGATTATCCCGATATAAATCTGGCCGTAGCTTTCCGCCGCCGTCTGCTTGATGCGTAATCGGGGTAACCAGCCAAGCTGTATGGCCTGGCGCGTCATGGAAAAAGCGCCGGTAATAATCGCCTGACTGGCGATGATCGTCGCCAGCGCGGCAAGAATGATGAGCGGAACCTGCAGCACCGGCGGACAGAGCGTATAGAAAAGGTTTTGTTTGCTGTCGGCACCGGCCAGAATCAGCGCTGACTGGCCGGCATAGTTGAGCAGCAGCGAAGGAAAGACTATGCCGTACCAGGCAAGCCAGATGGGCTTTTTGCCAAAATGCCCCATGTCTGCATACAGGGCCTCGGCACCCGTCACGCAGAGAAAAACGCCGCCCAGGACCAGGAAACTGGTGTACCCGTTCGAAAACAAAAACGCGATGCCGTACGCAGGGTTGAGGGCCAGCAATACCGAGGGGTGTTGAACGATCCCCCGCACGCCCAGGGCAGCAATCGCCAAAAACCAAACCGCCATGACCGGGCCAAATATTTTCCCTATTCGCGCAGTGCCAAAAGGCTGAAGAAGAAACAGCCCCAGCAGAACCGCCACCGTCAGGGGTAATATGTACGGCTGAGATTCAGGAATGACCATCTCCAGCCCTTCAAGGGCAGAAAGCACGGAGATAGCCGGGGTTATCGCGCCGTCACCGTAAATTAAAGCGGCACCGATCAGGGCGGAAAAAATAACCCAGCGCCCGCCTTTGCCTTTCTCCACCAGAAGCGACATTAAGGCCATGATGCCTCCCTCGCCATGATTATCAATTCGCATGGCAAAGGCGGCATATTTTATGGACGTTACCAGGATGAGTGTCCAGGTAATCAGGGAGAGCAGGCCCAGTATGACGCCGGGCGTCGGGTCATGCTCAGAGAGCGAAAGCACCGTGCGGAAGGTATAGAGCGGGCTGGTGCCGATATCACCAAAAACGACGCCCAGCGCGCCCCCTGCAAGCAGGGTTAACCGGGAGAGCGGTTGGGACGGTTCACTGCTGTGGCGAGGGCGCATATTTTCCAGCAAGAGTCAGATAATCCTTTAAAAAACATAGCCCATCTGCCCCACCCGCGCCAACCGCGCGCCCTGTATTACTGCGGCCTGGCCTTCGCCAGGCTGAACCAGATCCCCACTGCCAGCAACAGCAGCATTCCGCCCGCGCTGCCCAGCGCCACGCTGTGCGAGGTGATAAACGCGCTTTTCGCCGCCTCAATCACCGATTCCGCCAGCGTCGGGGTCAGATCCTGCGCCACCTTCATCGCCTCGCCAATGGATGACGAGGCTTTATCTGCGAGCGAGGCGTTCAGCCCCTGCGGCAGGTCAATCGACGCCGAGAAGCTGCGGGTCAACAGCAGACCAAAGATGGCGATCCCCAGCCCGGCGCCCAGTTCATAGGACATGGTTTCAATGGCCCCTGCGGCGGCGGCTTTCTCTTTCGGCGCAGCGGCCATAATCGCCGAGGTCGAGGCCAGCAGCGCGCTGGCGGCGCTAAAGCCGAGCAGAACCATCAGGGCAGAAGCCAGCAGCTGCTGCGTGCTGAAATCAAGCATGGACAGGCCGCTAAAGCTGACGGCGCTGAGCCCCATTCCGCCAGCCGCGACGATGCGTAGCCCTAATCGCCCGACCAGCACGCCCGCGATCGGACCGCTAAACCCGCTCGCCACCATCAGCGGCAGCATGAACATTCCCGCTTCAAACGGCGTAAAGCCATGAACAAACTGCAGCTCCTGGGCCATCAGCAGCTCAAACCCGACCAGGGCAATCATGGCGGTCATCGCCATCACCACGCCGCTCAAAATGATGCGATGGCAGAACAGACGCATGTCGATCATCGGCACGCGGGCGCGGAGCTGAATACGCACGAAGATAAACAGCAGCACCGAGCCGGTCACCAGCGCGGACGCGACCACCCACGGCGACAGTGCGCCTTTGAGGGCTGTTTTTGCGCTGTAGACCAGCAGCAAAATCGCCACTATCAGCATAATGGCATGGCTGATATTCAGCGGCTGCTCCGGGCGTCCCTGCTGAGGAGGCACAAAACGCGCCGCCAGCGAAACCACCACCAGCACGATCGGTACGTTGATTAAAAACACCGAGCCCCAGTAGAAATGCTCGAGCAGCATACCGCCAATCAGCGGGCCAAACGCCGCGCCACCGGACCCCACCGCGGCCCAGACGCCGAGCGCAATATTACGATCCCGCGCGTCGATAAACAGCGTGCGGATCCCTGCCAGCGTAGCCGGAATGATCATCGCCGCGCCGATTGCCAGCGAGGCGCGCGCCGCAATCAGCCACCCTGCTGACGGGGCAAACGCTGCCGCCAGCGACGACAGACCAAACAGCGTGCTGCCAATCATGAGCAGTCGTTTAAAACCAATGCGGTCACCCAGGGCGCCCATCGGCAGCACCATTCCCGCCATCACCAGCGAGTAAATATCGATGATCCACAGCAATTCATTGCCGCTGGCGCCCAGCGTGATGCTCAATGTCGGCGCCGCCACGTGCAGCACCGTCGCGTCGATCGCCACCGGGATATACACCAGCACGATAATCACTAACGCTAACCACTGACGAAACATAAATTTCCTTTTCTTTTAAAACATGGACACATGTCCAGGATGCGATCCTACGTAAAGTTGAACGCATGTCCAGCTTTTTGTTACACTCGTTTCATTCCCATTGAGAGTGAGTAAACATGCGATATCTGAGCAAGGATGAACGGCGGGAAGCCATCTTACAGGCTGCCATGCGCGTGGCGCTGGCTGAAGGACTGGCGGCAATGACGGTACGCCGTATTGCCGCCGAAGCCGGAGTCGCCACCGGCCAGGTGCATCATCATTTTACGTCCGGCGGCGAGCTAAAATCGCTGGCCTTCGTACGGCTAATTCGCGAGCTGCTGGATGCGGATGTCGCGGGTAAACAGGCCAGCTGGCGGGAGCAGCTTCATGCCATGCTCGGCAGCGATGACGGGAGGTTTGAGCCCTATATTCGCCTGTGGCGTGAGGCGCAGATCCTGGCCAGCCGCGATGCCGATATCAAGGGCGCGTATGTGATGACCATGGAGATGTGGCACCAGGAAACGGTGGCGCTTATCAAAGCGGGAACGGAGGCCGGGGCATTAAAACCGGGCGATCGAGCGGAAAATATTGCCTGGCGCTTGATTGGTCTGGTGTGCGGTCTTGACGGAATGTACATCTTAAACATGCCCGAAATGGACGAAGCCGCCTTTAATAACCATCTTGATAAATTAATCACGCTCGAGTTGTTTAATACGCCGTCTAAGCAGTGATGTTGCCGGGTAGCGGCGACGCCTTACCCGGCCTGCGCATTATTTCCCGGCCTGAGGATGTGTATCAAAGCCCGCCATTACCGCCGTCAGCTCCGCCAGTGTAAAGCCGTGCTTCGGATCGTCAACCCCCAGCCCAAAGCGTTCCTGCATCAGCTGGTAAAGCGCCTCAGCATCCGGCAGATGGATCTGCTCTTCTACGTGACCGTTCTGCCAGTGGGTAAAGTTGAAGTTGGTTAGCGTCAGCTTGCCGCCGTCCGGCAGATGGCGACACATCAACAGATGATGACGGAAATGCGACTGCGGCCAGTGCGCCGACCAGAAATTCCCCATCACGTAATCGCTGAAATACTGCGTCGTCAGGTCAAACTGGTACATCGACTGCCAGTGCTCGTGGTGACGGAACTGCAGCACCCAGTCGTTCCCCTCGCTCAGCAGACGATACAGCCCGTGCGGCGTCTCCTGTTCTTCATTAGCGAGCAGTCGAATCGGCGCCGTCAGCGTCTGGCCGCCAAACCCCACATCGGCAATCCAGCGCTCACCGTTAAGCTCAACCAGCAGCAGACGGTGCGTGCGCGGCGGCATTTGCGGCGGATTCGCTAATACCACGCGCCCCAGCACGCTACGCACCGTAAACCCGACTTCACGCAGGACGCGCTCGAACAGGCCGTTTTGCTCAAAGCAGTACCCTCCGCGACGTGCGGTGACCAGCTTGTCGACCAGACACCGATCGTCAAGCTGGATTTCGCGCGGCAGAACGACATCAATATTCTCAAAAGGGATGGCACAGTTGTGATGTAAATGCAGCGCGCGCAGGGTATCTATATCCACCCGCGTCGGTTGCGCCCAGCCGATGCGGGCAAAATAGGCGGTCAGAAATGGGGACATGCATCAGTTTCCTTTGATTGAGATGTTCTGTTTATAAACTAATTTTACGCATCCACTTTGATTTACGTGCTTTTTCGTCATACTACATCGGTGTAGATGAGGAGATCCTATGAGCCACTTTCGCCCCGTTGAATTACGTCATGCCAGCCGTCTGCTGAACCACGGCCCAACTGTGCTTATCACCAGTCGGGATGAAAGCCTCGACAGACGCAACGTGATGGCCGCCGCATGGTCAATGCCCGTTGAGTTTGAACCGCCGCGCATCGCAATAGTCGTGGATAAAAGTACCTGGTCACGCGAGCTGATTGAGCGCAGTGGGAAGTTTGGCATCGTCATCCCCGGCGTGGCGGCGGCCAACTGGACATACGCGGTCGGTAGCGTCAGCGGGCGCGATGAGGACAAATTCAACTGCTACGGGATCCCGGTCGTGAACGGTCCTGAACTTGGCCTGCCGGTAATTGAAGAGAAATGTCTGGCATGGATGGAGTGTCGGTTATTACCCGTCACCTCCGCGGCTGAGAAATACGATACCCTGTTTGGTGAAGTGGTTTCAGCGGCAGCCGATGAACGCGCGTTTATCGCCGGGCGCTGGCAGTTTGACGGGGATAAGCTGAATACGCTGCATCATCTTGGTGCCGGGACGTTTGTCGCGAGCGGGAAGATGGTGAAGGCGCTGGATTGAGAAAACCCTCCCCCTACAGGGAGAGGGTAACCGTATTACTTCGCACGTCGTGAAATAATCTCATCCGCAACATTCCGCGGGGCTTCCGCAAAATGATGGAACTCCATCGTATACGTCGCGCGTCCCTGGGACATCGAGCGCAATGTCGTGGCATAACCAAACATCTCTGCCAGCGGCACGTCAGCGCGAATAATCTGACTTCCGTACTGCTCTGCCATCCCCTGCACCATGCCGCGGCGGGAAGAAAGATCGCCCATAATGTTACCGGCATACTCCTCCGGCGTTTCCACCTCCACGTGCATGATCGGCTCGAGAATCACCGGATCCGCCCTGCGGGCGCCCTCTTTGAAGCCGAGGATCGCCGCCATGCGGAACGCCATCTCAGACGAGTCGACGTCGTGATACGAGCCAAACGTCAGCGTCGCTTTGACATCAACGACCGGATAGCCCGCCAGCACGCCGCTGTTCATCGCTTCCCGCAGCCCTTTCTCAACGGACGGGATATACTCGCGCGGCACCACGCCGCCCTTGGTGGCATCTTCAAATTTAAAGCCACTCCCGGGCTCCAGCGGCTCCAGGCTCAGCACCACATGGCCGTACTGCCCTTTACCGCCGGACTGACGAACAAATTTACCTTCGATATCCTTCACCGTTTTACGCAGGGTTTCACGGTAGGTTACCTGTGGGCGGCCAATGTTCGCCTCAACGCCAAACTCACGCTTCATGCGGTCGACGATGATCTCAAGGTGTAGCTCACCCATCCCGGAGATAATGGTCTGGCCGGACTCTTCGTCAGTATGCAGACGGAAAGACGGATCTTCCGCCGCGAGACGCTGCAGCGCGATCCCCATTTTCTCCTGATCGCCTTTGGTTTTCGGCTCGATCGCCAGCGAGATAACCGGGTCCGGGAACTCCATGCGTTCAAGCGTGATCACGGCATTCGGATCGGTGAGCGTGTCGCCGGTAGTCACATCCTTCAGCCCAACGCAGGCCGCAATGTCTCCGGCGCGCAGTTCGTCCACCTCGTGGCGATCGTTGGCATGCATCAGCACGATACGCCCGATGCGCTCTTTCTTCCCTTTCACCGGGTTGTACACCGCGTCGCCTTTGCGCAGCACGCCAGAGTACACGCGGATAAAGGTCAGTTGACCGACGTACGGGTCGCTCATCAGCTTGAACGCCAGGGCCGAGAACGGCTCATCATCGCTTGGATGACGCTTCGCGTGCTGCCCTTTTTCATCCACGCCATCAATGGCAGGCACGTCCAGCGGCGACGGCATGAGCTCAATGACCGCATCGAGCATGCGCTGCACGCCTTTATTTTTGAACGCGCTGCCGCACAGCATCGGCTGAATTTCACCCGAGATGGTGCGAATACGCAGCCCTTTGATAATTTCCGCTTCCGTCAGGTCGCCGGTTTCCAGGTATTTGTCCATCAGCTCGTCGCTGGCTTCCGCCGCCGCAGAGACCATTTTTTCCCGCCATTCCTGGGCGGTACTGACCAAATCGTCCGGCACGGGCGCATAGGTGAACACCATGCCCTGCGTCGCGTCGTCCCACAGAATGGTGCGCATCTTGATGAGATCCACCACGCCGGTGAAATGATCTTCTGCACCCACCGGGATGACAATCGGCACCGGATTGGCCTTCAGGCGCTCCTGCATCATCCGTACGACGCGGAAGAAATCGGCACCCGGACGGTCCATTTTGTTGACGAAGGCCAGACGCGGAACGTGATATTTATTGGCCTGACGCCAGACGGTTTCCGACTGCGGCTGCACGCCGCCCACGGAGTCATACACCATCACGGCGCCGTCGAGCACGCGCATGGAACGTTCCACCTCAATGGTGAAATCCACGTGCCCCGGGGTGTCAATGATGTTGATCCGGTGCGGCTCATAGCCTCTGTCCATACCCGGCCAGAAGCAGCTGACGGCCGCGGAGGTAATCGTGATCCCGCGCTCTTGCTCCTGCGCCATCCAGTCAGTGGTTGCCGCGCCATCGTGTACTTCACCCAGCTTGTGGCTCATCCCGGTGTAAAACAGGATGCGCTCAGTGGTGGTGGTTTTACCGGCATCGATATGCGCGGAGATACCGATGTTGCGATAACGTTCGAGAGGGATGGGTCGGGGCATGATATTTCCTTAGTCACTATGACTTGTCTGTGACGACCAGGATGGTCGTGCATTCGTTCGTTTGCTATAATAGTCCTATTGTACGAGTATTATCGAACTATTTTTTAACGGTTGACCTATTGTTGATATAGCTCAATCTGACGCCAAACGCAGGAAAACGATGATCCCAAACCACCCTGAAACTGAACAAATACTGCTGGAAAATGTGCTGTTTGCCCTCGGCAACCCGCTCCGGCTTGCGATAATTCGCCGTCTGGCCGATGGCAGCGAACTCAGCTGTAACGCGCTGCGCCCGGAGGATGTGGTGAAATCGACAATGACCCACCACTGGCGCGTACTGCGCGACAGCGGCGTTATCTGGCAGCGCCCGCAGGGGCGGGAGAACATGATTTCGTTGCGAAGAGAGGATCTGGATGCCCGTTTTCCAGGGCTGATGGAGATACTTTTACAAGCTAAATCATAAGGATATACCTATTATCCCCTGAAAAATGCCCCGTAAAGATGTAAGGGGCATAATGTCAGCAGAGGGGTTTATCTTACGTGCATACGATATTCAATCATTCCACTTTTCTTCGCAATCCAGTCGTACAATCGTTGCCCGCGATAGTTGGCTTCATGCGTATGCCAGTAAAGGTGACTGGCATGATGTTTTCTGGCTTCTCTCTGAACATATTCTATTAACTGTTTGCCAATGTGTTTGCCCCTTACGGCTTCGCAGACGTATAAATCTTCGAGGTAGCAGTAATCGCTCTCAGCCCATGTCGAACGGTGAAAAAGATAATGCGCAAAACCCACTACGTCTCCATTACATCGTGCCACCACGCAGAATAGCGGCTCAACGGGGCTGAAAAATCGTTGCCAGGTTCGTTCAGTAATGGTCCCGGACAGATCGACGTTGTAAAACGCCTGATATTTTCCCCATAGCGGCATCCAGCTTTCAAAATCACGTTCTTTAACTGCCTCAATTATCACGCTCGTATTATTCATATTGCCTCTTTGCTTATCCGTTTATTCGTTTCAGGAAGAGTGTATTCGCTGAATGGCACGTTTTGCCCCGCCAATTCTCGCCATCAAGGCAGACCAATTTTTCATCCTGCTGCGTGCACTATTGCTTTAGAATCAAGAGATACAGAGGGAAAGTGGACAACGTAATGTTTAAGCACGCGCAGCTAGAAACGGTTAAGGCATGGATTAACGACCCCGCTAACGGATCGCTACCGCTTCATGAAAGGATCCAGAGAGCAATACGAATGCTGATACTGGAAGGGATATTATCTCACGGTAAGGCCCTTCCTGCTTCACGCGCTCTGGCGGCTTCTCTCAGCGTTTCCCGGGACACCATTGAAGCGGCCTACTCCAGCCTGCATGCCGAAGGTTTTATTGAGAGACAAACAGGCAGAGGGAGCTTCGTCTCTTCCAGCGCGCGTTTTTTAAAACCCCGTCCTCGACAGCATCAGCCAACCGCTGAGATACGAAAAGCAAAACTCAGCGTCCGGGGAAAGATCGTTTATGAAAGCGGCGGGATCCGCGAGTTTTCTTCACCTCGCCCCCTTGCGCCCGGCATTCCTGAAACCCGCATGTTTCCCCTTCCGATCTGGGAGCGTCTTCAGCGACAGGTACTGAAGGAGTTTCAGCACCAGGCGTTAGAGCAAAGTCCACCCCAGGGTATAGAACGTCTGCGACGGGCAATTGCGGAATATGTCAACCTTGAGCGCGGAACGCGTGCGAGGGCAGAACAGGTCATCGTTCTGACAAGTTCTCAACAGGCGCTTGCGCTCTGTTCCCACGTGCTGATGGACGCCGGGGATGGCATTGTCATTGAAGATCCCTCCTATCAAGGGGCACACAAAGCGTTCAACGCTGCAGGGCTTCTCTGTATTCCGGTTCCTCTTGATGAAAAAGGCATCTCGGTTGACGGGCTTAATTCTCTGACCGAGCCTGCCAGGGCGATCTACCTTACGCCTTCTCATCAGTACCCCACCGGGGTGACGCTCTCTCTTGACCGACGACTGGCAGTTGTTAAATGGGCAAACCGTTACGGAGCCTGGATTATTGAGGATGACTATGACAGCGAGTTTCACTACGAAGGTAAGCCTATGGCCAGTCTTCAGGGGCTTGATACGTATAACCGGACAATTTATATCGGCACGTTCACTAAGTCTCTGTTCCCTGGGCTGCGAATTGCCTACATGATCGTTCCCTCAGAATTGACAGAGCCCTTTACCATGGCGAGGACATTAATGGATGGTCACACCGCCTCAATAACCCAGCTGACGCTGGCTAAATTTCTGGAGGGAGGCCATTTTGGCGCCTATGTTCGTAAGATGCGGAGTATTTATGTTGCTCGTCGCGACACGCTGGCAAGCATGATGGACGAATATCTCTCCGAATATGTTACCTGTGAAACGCCTGCGGGGGGAATGCAAATGCCTTGTCACCTGAAGCACGGCATATCCGAGAAAGAAATAGCCACCGCCGCCCGACGCGCGGGTGTTGATATACTTGGTCTTACCAATTTATATACAGGTCCCCCCGCGTCCACCGGTTTTTTGATGGGATTTGCTGCTTACACGGAAAGGGAAATAGAAGACGCTGTAAAAAAACTGGCCGCAATTTTCCGTCATGTTTGATGCCGTCGACCGGTCAGCGGCGAATACTCATTCCGGGCGAGCAAGGCTATAAACAGGGATCCGCCGGGTTGTTTTGGTGAGCGTATCAAACACCTCGGCGTCGGACGTCACGATCCTCATCCCCGTTTTGCGTAATCTCTGCACATCGGCCGCGATGCGCTGAATGCCAAACCAGAAAAGCCCGTCGAGTGCCGTCACCGACAGCCCGTTTTCCAGCGCCAGCTTAAGTCGTTCCTTCGGGGCTTTAACCTGCTGGGCAATTTGCCGGTAAGGCACTTCATTGAATCCTGTCGCGTCACTGCGCTGGATACGCGTTTTCAGCTGATAGGTAAATTCGTCAGGTATTCCGCCGAGATCTCTTTTAAGACTATAGACGCAGCCAAAGCGCTTGCCGTTAAACAGAACATTTTTCTGACTGAGCTGAAGCTCTTTTCTGACAATGTCTATCAGCTGGGGCGCACGGGTAAGGAGCAGCCTGAAGGGCAGCTCGAAGCTGGTGACGTAATCCACATTAAGCAACGCGAGGCGCAGCCGCTCCTCTGCACCGGACTGTTGCTCACGACATTCCTCCATCACCTCTGCCCACTGGCGCGTCAGGCGCTCCGGCTCGGCGGCTTCGGTAAGGAGATATTTTTCAATCTGATAATCAACTCTTCCGGTCATCGTGTGGTATCCCGTCACTGTGGGTGCGGTAATTCTATACAGCGCGGTGAGTTTTATAAAGGACTGAACCGCAGCGGCACTCTGAAAATGTCGTTGCGATTCAGCATCCTGACGTTTCGGATCAGTGCGCCATAATCCAGCCCATCAGCAGCGTGGCGAAAATCACCGTCGACGCGCCGCCGATGCGGGTGGCGATCTGCGCGAACGGCATCAGCGACATCCGGTTAGACGCGGACAAAATGGCCACGTCCCCCGTTCCGCCCAGCCCGCTGTGGCAGCAGGTCACAATGGCCGCTTCCACAGGATACATATTCAGACGCGACGCAATAAAGTAGCCGCTCAGCGCCATCGCAATTACAACCGAACCGCACACCACCACGTATCCCACCGAGAAGACCGACACCACGCTCTCAAGCGGCACGTATAACATCCCGAGGCCGATCATCAGCGGCCAGACCAGCGCAGCCGAGACGAATTTATAGCAGCTGTGCGCGCCCTGCTCCATTGAGGCCGGGATCACCCTGAAGTATTTACACAGAACGGCAATCAGGATCATCAGCACCGGGCCGGGAATATGTACCAGTTTTTCAAACAATCCGCCGACGATGAAAAACGCGCACACCATCAGCAATCCGCCCCCCATCAGATGAAAATCCGTCTGCTGCGTGCTTTGCGCCCCGGCAAAAAGGCTGGCGTCGTCTTTACTCCGCGTAAGCATGCCATTTCCCGAAAGCGCAGGGCGTTTCGCGCCGAGACGCGCCAGCGAGCCCGCACAAATAATGGCGAAGATATTCCCGACGACCGCAGCGGGTGCCAGCTGCGCAACGTAGACGTCCGGCGTCTGCCCCAGTATTGCCGAATAGGCCAGGGACAGCGGCAAAATCCCCTCGCCAATCCCGCCGCCGATGATGGGCACAATGATGAAGAAGAAGGTGTGGTAAGGCGTATAACCAAACAGTGAGCCCACAATGAGGCCGCTCAGCACGGCCATGCATGTTCCGGCCACCAGCGGAACAAACATGCGCATCATCCCCTGGATCAGCAGCACCCGGTTCATCCCCAGAATGCTGCCGACCACCAGGCAGGCGATGACGAAATAGAGCAGATTCGCCTCTTTCATCAGCAGATGCACGGTATCAAGGGTATGTTTCCCGAATACGCCAAAATAGACCAGCACGGAGGGGACCATCAGGCACAGGATCGCCGGGCCGCCGATATCTTTCAGCACCGGGATTTGACGCCCTACCTTGGCAAACGCGAAGCCGAGGGTCATGATGACCGCGAGTCCACCAATCATATTTTTTGGCAGCAGCCCTGCCCAGGCGGACGTCGCCACAATCGCGGCAATCCCGACGAACAGCATCAACGGGACCGTGCCCACCTCGGTATTGTTGAGCCCAAAGGCAAAACGCGAGGTCGACAGTTCAGAAGTCGGTACAGGATTATCTTTCATATAATCACCTGAATTTGTGTTCGGATAAACAGAGAAAGGAATAACTGAAACTATTCCTGATACGAATAAATGTTCTTAAATATAAATAAAGACTTAGATGGCCTTTTCTAAAAACAGGCTCAACATGAAATTAGCACGGGCCTGCCGGGAGAAATGTGAACAATTCGGCTCTTTGCTTTTAAATAACTTAATTCAGTATTAAGTAACTAAAGTTATTTATGGCGGCCATTGTCGCTTTCTTGCGTCTTATCAATATTTGACGAAAGTATTAGTTATCCAACTAATGCAATCTTTTTGAAATTAATAAAACCAGAGAGAGTGTGACCCTTGTCACTCCTGCCCTGCTTTCTAAGCGCTAGATTAGCGCTGCAATAAAACACATAAAATACCCTACAGGAAATACTATGCCTTCATTACTATTACAGTCACTGTTTCCGCTCGTCTTTATAATGTTACTTGGATGGCTAAGTGGAAAGCTGGGATATTCCCGGCGTGAAGATGCAAACGTTATGGCAACCGTGGTGATTCGTTTCGCCCTTCCTTTCCATCTTTTTATCGGTGCACTGCATACCGACCCGAATAAAATTAAGAACCTGACCTTTATGGCCGTTTTAGTTGTCGGTTTAATGGGGTCGTATTTACTGACGCTATTTATTTCGCGCTACGTTTTCCGCCACGATATCAAAACCAGCGCCATTCAGTCTCTGGTTTGCGCCTTTCCGGATATGGCCTACTTTGGCGCACCGGTCCTGGCGGTATTGATTGGGCCGGAAGGATTTATCGGCGTGCTGATTGGCAATATTATTACCAGCGTTATCATGATCCCTCTGACTATCGTCCTGATTCGTATGGGTGATAAAAACGGTCAAGATGGCCTGGAGGCACTGCACCCGGGCGCGATGATCGTGCAAAACCTCATCAAGGCGGCGCGCAATCCTATCGTCTGGATCCCGGTCTCCGGCGTCTTGCTCAGCCTGGCCGGCGTGCAGATACCGTCCATTCTCAGCATGCCTATCGAAATGGTTGGCAAAGTTTCAGGCGGACTATCCCTGTTTGCCCTCGGCCTGCTGTTTTACGGTGAGCGCCCTAAACTGAACGTGCAGACGTTTACCAACATCAGTATTAAAAACCTTATTCAGCCGGCAATGATGGCCGCCGCAGGACTCGCCTTTGGCCTGAGCCACACCTTACTGCAGCAGGTCGTTATTATTGGCGCAACGCCTTCCGCGATTGCCGCAGGGATGTTTGCCTTACGCAGCGATACCTATATTGATACCGCATCCTCTTCCATATTAATTGGCACTGCCGTCGGGGTCATGACCGAAGGCATTATGATCTATTTCATCTCTTAATCTGCTTTAAATAAAAAATTCAGGAGTTAACCATGTCCCGGAAAGAAGTTCTGTACACCCCCTATAACGGGGCCGTATTGCTGGAAAATCCGCTGCTAAATAAAGGACTCGCATTCATTAAAGAAGAGCGTGACAATTTTAATCTGCACGGGTTATTGCCGCACAACGTTGAAACCATTGAAGAACAAACCGAGCGCGCCTGGGTGCAATTTTGTCATTTTAAAAGCGATATTTCGCGTCATGTTTACCTGCGAAATATTCAGGACACCAATGAAACGCTCTTTTATAACCTCCTGCGTTCGCATCTCAAAGAGACGTTACCGATTATCTATACCCCGACGGTCGGTGAAGCCTGCGAGCATTTCTCCACGATTTATCGACGCGCGCGCGGCCTGTTTATTTCATGGCCGAATCGCCATCGTATTGATGAGATGCTGCAAAGCTTTTCGCGCAACGACGTTCGCGTGATTGTGGTGACGGACGGGGAACGTATTTTAGGGCTTGGCGATCAGGGTATCGGCGGAATGGGTATCCCAATTGGTAAGCTGTCGCTGTATACCGCCTGCGGAGGGATCCATCCGGCTTCTACCCTGCCGATTATGCTGGATGTCGGCACCAATAATCAGCAGCACCTCGACGACCCGATGTACATGGGCTGGCGCCACCCGCGCATCAGCGACGATCAGTACGCTGAGTTTATGGATATGTTTGTCAGCACCGTTAAAGCGCGCTGGCCCAATGTGCTCCTGCAATTTGAAGACTTCGCGCAGAAAAACGCTACCAGGCTGCTCCAGCGCTACCGCGACCAGCTGTGCTGCTTCAATGATGATATCCAGGGCACGGCCGCCGTCACCGCCGGTACGCTGATGGCGGCGGCCCATGCCGCGGGCACGCGCATTCGCGACCAGCGCGTGGTCTTCCTGGGCAGCGGCTCTGCCGGATGCGGAATAGCTGAAAAAATTGTGGCGCTGATGGTGGATGACGGCCTGAGCGAGTCCGAAGCGCGCAGGCGGATCTTTATGGTCGATCGCTTCGGCCTGCTGACCGACGACATGACCAACCTGCTCGATTTCCAGAAAAACCTGCTTACCGCGCGCGACGCCGTTTGCAGCTGGCAGGTAGACTCGCAAAATATTTCCCTGCTGGACGTGGTGAAAAACGCGCATCCTACGGTGATGATCGGCGTTTCGGGCCAGCCGGGGCTGTTCAGCGAAGAGATTGTCAAAGAGATGCATCGCCACTGTCCGCGCCCGATCATCATGCCGCTCTCGAACCCGACCTCGCGGGCGGAAGCCCAGCCGCAGGATCTTATCGCCTGGACCCAGGGTGCCGCGCTGGTGGCCACCGGCAGCCCATTCGCCCCGGTATTCTGGGAGAATGAACACTACGAGATCGCCCAGTGTAACAACGCCTATATTTTCCCGGGCCTGGGGCTGGGCGTGCTGGCCTGCAACGCGCGCCGGGTGACGGAAGAGATGCTGATGGCAGCAAGCCGCAGCCTGGCCGCGCAGTCTCCGCTGGTCACCACGGAAAAAGGCGGATTGCTGCCGCCGGTAGATCAGATTGAAACGGTTTCACGCCAGATTGCCGTCGCCGTCGCCCGGGCCGCGATTGAACAGGGCGTGGCTCCGGCGATAGATGATGAGACGCTGATGGCGCGTATTGAGAAGACCTGGTGGCAGGCGGACTATGCGCCGTACCGCAGGTCTGCGCTGTAAGCCTCGATCCAGCCCTCACTGCACGGTGAGGGCTGGATTGCTGCCTTAATGCTGGACGCCCGACCGTTCGGAAAGATCGGCGGCAGACAGGATATCAGCCTTTGGTGCCACGCTCTTGCGGCGGGCATACCGGTCAGGCTGACCTTCAGGACGCGTTTTGAAGCGCCGGTGCAGCCACATATACTGTTCTGGCGCCATCCGTACCGCCTGCTCAATCGCCCTGTTCATCTGCGTCGCAACAGATTCTTTATCGCCCCCCTGCAGCGACTCGCTGATATCCTCCAGAATAATCAGTTCGTAGCCTGTACCGTCCGCCCGGCGGCGCGGCACAAAGGGAATGACGGCAGGCTTAGCGCTTTTGACCAGCATATAGCTTCCAGCGGTCGTGGCGGCATCCGCAACCGCAAAGAACGGCACAAAGACGCTATTGGTTTTGCCATAGTCATGGTCCGGGGCGTACCACAAAATTTCATTCTGCTTCAGCGAGCGGATCATGCCCTTTAAATCATGACGATCGAGCATGGTTTTATTGGAGCGCAGGCGCCCGCGCGTCTGAAGCCAGTCCAGCAGCGCGTTATTATTCGGACGATACACCCCAATGCCGGGGTTGAGCATGCCAAAGATCCGCGCGCCCAGCTCAAGGGTGAGAAAATGCATGCCAACGAGCACCACGCCATTTCCCTTTGCCCGCGCCTTTTCCATGTGCTCATAACCCGTCACGGTAAAGCATTTCTTCACCCGCCACGCAGGCCAGAACCATGCCATCCCGGTTTCGATTACCCCCATTCCTACCGATTCAAAATTACGCTGTAGCAGTGACTCTCGCTCCGCCTTTTTCATCTCCGGAAAACAGAGTTCCAGGTTGCGGCGGGCAATCTCAACGCGGCGCGGAAGCAGGCGCATCGCCAGCCGTCCAAGACTGTGGCCGATTCGGAACAGCAGCGGATAAGGGAGCAGCATGATGAGCCACAGCGCGGCGATGCCAGCCCAGCTTAGCCAGTAACGAGGGTGAAGAAAGGCGAGTGAAAAACGGGGTAATTTTGTCATGAGAAAATTATCCTTTAGCGTGTCTGTCCTTAACTGATTCTGTTTGAGATCTTTCCTAAGGATTGATGGGCTGTCAGCCAGAAACGTAAAGTGTAACGGATAAGATAAAACGCATTTTTATCGATTTTTGCGAAAAAGCGGGAAGACGAGACGGGAAAAACCGGGGAGGAGAGTTCCCCCCGGCAATTGCGCTTACATTGAATAGCCTGGCTTTTTGATTAATTCGTCCAGCTTCGGTCCTATTTCGGTATCCCAGACCTGCGCTTTCCAGTCCTCCTGGTTCACCTGATTCAACGCAACGGACACCGAGCTGTCTTTGCTGTTGAAATGGCGAATAATGACCTCAGCAATATCCTCGGCCAGTGCGGTTTTTTGTTCGTCGTTCAAATCGCGGGGAAAACATTTGATATCTACGTGTGGCATATGCAGGCTTCCAGTTGTGAGTCAGGGCTCCACGTTATCAGATAATACCGTTGGCCTTTAACACCTTGTGCAGTTCCGGCAGCTGACATACGGTGTCCGCAATAGCCGTAAACCTCGGCGTATTGGTTGCAAACCAGTCATGGCGTGGCCCCCAGGTGCGCGCCACCGCGATATACACATCCAGCAGCGTCAGCCGTTCACCCAGCGCAAACGGGGCGACCTTGAGCTGATTATCGAACCACAAATAGAGAGATTTCCGGTATTCGATGCAGTTTTTCTGCAGCTGTTCAGGCGCATCCGGTGCCCAGCGTTCGGGATAGTCCGCATACGTAAACGTGGGATAGACGTTGGCCACAAACCAGATCAGCAAGCGCTGAAACTGCTGGCGT
The DNA here is from genome assembly GCF_014930495.1 of Enterobacter cloacae complex sp. S3. NCBI lineage: Bacteria > Pseudomonadati > Pseudomonadota > Gammaproteobacteria > Enterobacterales > Enterobacteriaceae > Enterobacter > Enterobacter cloacae complex sp. S3. The sequence continues at coordinate 128,964 of NZ_JADBRD010000031.1, forward strand.
TCGGCCTGCCCCACGGGCGGCGCAAGATCGGGACATCTGTCGAGCACCATCAGGGCAATCGCCGCCGTTTCGGTCATGATGGCGCCATTTTCCAGCTCCAGCGTGGGCACCTGACACAGCGGGTTAAGCTTTTGCAGCAGCTCACGCTGCGGACCGGGCTGGTCAAACCCGTCCACGTTGATAAATTGATAAGGGATATCGGCCAGGGTTAGCATCACTTCACCGATTGCCGAGCCCCAGCCGGGTACGCCATAGAGTTTAATCATGTTGCCCCCTGCGGGATGAAAACCCTAAGTGTAGAGCACCATTAGTAGGTTATCCCAGGCGGGTTGACCTCCGACTGCGCCACCGCTTCGCCCTGCTCGCCCCAGCGCGCCAGCACCTTCTGGTAATCACCCCGCTTAATCGCGCCGTCCAGCGCGGCCTGCAGCGCGTACACCAGCTCATTGCCTTTTTTGGTGGTGGTCGCGACATAGGCTTTTTTCGGCCCTAAACCGACCACGCGGGTTTTGCCCGTGAGCGCCGCTTTGTAGGCTGAAACCGACTGAGGGCCAAAGAACACATCCGCCCTGCCGGACTGAATATAGAGATTGCCCGAGGCATCGTCGTGGAGATAGACCGGCAGCGCAGGCGCCCGCCCTGCCTTTTTGTTCTCTTCGTTCCAGCCCAGCAGAATGCGCTCCTGATTCGTACCGGAGCCGACGATCACCTTTTTCCCGGCCAGATCTCCCGCGCTTTTGATTGACTGGATCTCGCTGGTGGATTTCACCGAAAACGCCAGCGAATCGACGCGGTAGGTCGCAAAATCAAATTTCTCTTTACGCTGTTCGGTCACCGCAATGTTCACCAGCGCCACGTCGTAGCGCCCGGAGGCGATCCCGAGCGGCCAGTCTTCCCACGCCGTCGGCACCAGCTTCAGCTTTAGCCCCAGGCTGCCCGCCAGCAGGCGGGCGATATCCGGGTCGCTGCCGATGCGCGTGCGGTTATCGCTGGCCAGCAGCGCTAGCGGCGGAGAATTCAGCGCCGAAACGGCGACCGTCAGCGTACCCGGCTCAACGAATTTGTAATTGGCGGGGATCTTCGCCACGGCCTGCCGATCCACCGTCACCGGCAGCGGCTGTTCGTTGGCTTTCAAATCAATGCTGGCGTGGCTCGCCGTCGTGAAGACCAGCCCCGCCAGAAGTCCATATTTCATTGGCGCTCCTTACAGCACTTTTGACAAGAACTGGCGCGTTCGCGCATGTGACGGACGGTTTAATACCTCGTCACTGCTTCCCTGCTCGACGATTTTTCCGTCGACCATAAACACCACCTGATCCGCCACTTCACGGGCAAAGCCGATCTCGTGCGTCACCACCACCAGCGTGGTGCCGGACCGGGCCAGCTTTTTGATCACGTCCAGCACTTCCCCTACCAGCTCCGGGTCCAGCGCCGAGGTGGGCTCATCAAACAGCATCACGCGGGGACGCAGCGCCAGCGCGCGGGCAATGGCGATACGCTGCTGCTGTCCGCCGGAGAGATGACGAGACCAGGCATCGGCTTTGTCCCGCAGCCCGACCACGTCCAGCAGGCTGTACGCCCTTTCCACCGCCTCTTTTTTGCTGAGCTTTTTATGCGCGATGGGCGCCTCAATCAGGTTTTCCAGCACCGTGAGGTGCGGAAAGAGATTGAAGTTCTGAAACACGTAGCCCACGTTGACGCGCTGCTTGAGGATCTCCTTCTCCTTCAGCTCATACAGCCTGTCGCCCTCACGGCGATAGCCGATGTAGTCTCCGTCGATCTGAATAAAACCTTCATCGACGCGCTCCAGGTGGTTAATGGTGCGCAGCAGCGTCGATTTGCCGGAGCCGGACGGCCCGAGGATCACCGTCACGGACCCGGGCGGGATCTCCAGCGAAACGTTGTCGAGCGCCTTATGGCGACCGAAATACTTACTGACGCCGGTAATCGAAATATGTCCTTCAGGAGAGGCTTGCATGGACGGGCTCCTGTGCTGGCGTGGTGGTGACAGAACGGGTGCGACGAGCGGCACGGTTCTGGTTAACGGCAGAGCGGCGTTCGCTGCGGGCAAGCGCGCGCTCGACGCCATACTGGATAGCGGACAGGACGGTGGTGATCGCCAGATACCAGGCGGCACCGACCATCAGCAGCGGGATCACCTCCTGCGTGCGGTTGTAGATCATCTGGATGGTATAGAACAGCTCCGGCATCGCCAGGACGTATACCATCGCCGTACCCTTGGCGAGGCTGATGATTTCATTGAACCCCGACGGCAGAATGGTGCGCAGCGCCTGAGGCAAAATGATGCGCACCGTGCGTCGCCAGGCCGGCAGACCGAGCGCGGCGGCGGCCTCATACTGGCCGTGATCGACCCCGAGGAATCCGCCGCGAACGATCTCGGCGGTATAGGCGCTCTGCACCAGGGTGAGCCCCACCACGGCGGTAGAAAACTGACCCAGCACGTTGATGGTTTCAAAGCTGCCCCAAGTGATGCCGGTGAACGGCACGCCGAGCGAGAGCGTGTCGTAGAGATAGGAGAAGTTGTAGAGAATGATCAGCACCACGATCAGCGGCAGCGACCGAAACAGCCAGATGTAGGCCCACGCCAGGCTGCTCAGCAGCCAGGATGAAGAGAGTCTCGCCAGCGCCAGCATGCCGCCAAGCACCACGCTCAGCGCGGTGCCGATCAGCGTCAGCAGCAGGGTCTGCCCGACACCTTCGAGGATTACCGGGTCAAAGAACCAGCGGGCAAACACCGTCCACTCCCAGCGCGGGTTAAAGGCCACGGACTGAATCACGACCGCCAGGACAAACAGCGCCACCGCGGCGCCGACGGCCCGCAGCGGATAACGCGCCGGGACCACCTTAATGGTTTCAACGTTGCTCATCGTCGTTCCTCATGCGGTTTTACTGAACGCTTCGCGTACCAGCGTTTTGGTGAAGCGCAGCCGGCCGTCAAACGGCGGCTGGCTGTACTCTTCCGGATCGCGGTTCAGATCGAACTGCGCCTGATAGCCCTGGCTGAGATAGAGCCGTACCGCTTCCGGCTGGCGAAAGCCGGTTGTCAGGTAGATTTGGCTATATCCTGCCAGCACCGCCCTGCGCTCAAGCTCCTGCACCACGCGCCCGGCAAGCCCCTGCTGACGCAGGGTTTTGTCCGTCCAGATGCGTTTGATTTCCGCGGTGCGTTCGTCGAAAGGTTTGTACGCGCCGGTAGCGATAATCTTCCCGTCGCGCTCAAGTACGATAAACAGCCCCTGCGGCGCTAAATACCACTCGGTGAGCTCAACTTCCGCGTCTTTGGAGAAGTAGTCCCCGTAGCGGGCGGCATATTCACCGAACAGCCCCTCGATGATGGGCTGAAGCTCGGCGTCTTCCGGGGAAACATCACGAAATCGTTCGCTCATCACGCCTCCTTAATCGCCCAGGCCAGCCGGGTTCACTTCTGACTGAGGAATACGCTCAACGCCTTCCCCCCAGCGGTTCAGCACTTTGTCGTAGTCGCCGTTTTTGATCACGCCGTTCAGCGCGGTTTGCACCGGCTCAACCAGCCCGCTGCCTTTCTTCAGCGTAACCGCGATGTGCGCCGCCTTCGGCCAGCCGCCGTCGACGCTACCCACCAGTTTGGTTTTCCCGTTCAGCGCCGCTTTCCAGGCGCCAATCACGTTCGGGCCAAAGTAGGCATCCGCGCGCCCGGACTGCAGGGCCAGCGTTTGTGCCGCATCGTCTTTGGTGTAGATCGGGGTAAAGGGCTTCAGCCCCTTCTTGAGGTTTTCGGCATTCCAGGCCAGGAGGATGGCCTCCTGGTTGGTGCCGGAGCCGACGATAATCCGCAGCCCGGCGATGTCTTCCGCCTTCTGCAGCGACTTGATCGGGCTGGTTGATTTCACGTAGAACCCGAGGGAATCTTTGCGGTAGGTGGCAAAGTCAAACTTCTCTTTACGCTCTTTGGTGACGGTGATGTTGCTGATAGCGGCATCATATTTCCCGGAAGCCACGCCCAGCGGCCAGTCTTCCCAGGAGGTTGGCACCACGTTCAGCTCCAGCCCGAGGCTGTCTGCGACCAGACGGGCGACGTCCACTTCACTCCCCAGCAGCGTTTTGTTGTCATCGGAAAACACCGTCAGCGGCGGTTGATTGAGGCCCGCCACCGCCACGGTAAATTTCCCCGGCACGGCGAAGCGATAATCTTTCGGCAGCTGTGCCACCGCCTCGCTGTTTTTGACGGTATTAACCGGTGTTTTATTGGCCTCGATGCTCACGCCTGTGCCGTTAATATTCACATTCTCTGCCCAGACGGCAGGGGTAAAGGCCAGCGCGAGCGCCAGAATAAGCGTTGTTTTCTGCATAGCGGGGTTCTCTTTTATTGTTGTGTGTATTGGTTTTTAGGTTCGTCTAAGCCGAGGCTTTCGCGCAGCGTGGTGCCCGGGTAGTCGGTACGGAACAGGCCGCGCGCCTGTAAAACAGGCACCACCTGGTCAACAAAGCGCGGGAAGGTGTCCGGCGTACCGCCCTGAATGATGAAGCCGTCTGCGGCATAGCCTTCAAACCAGGCCTGCAGGCCGTCGGCCACCTCTTCCGGCGTACCGGAAAAGCGCGGGCGAGGTGATGCGGCTTCCAGCGCCACCTGACGCAGGGTTAAGCTGCGCTCGCGGGCGTTACGCTTGATTTCATCGGTGGTGCTGCGGAAGCTGTTTTTGCCTAAGTCGCCGATATCCGGGAACGGCTCGTCGAGCGGGTACTGGCTGAAATCGTGATGTTCGAAATAGCGTCCGAGGTAGTTGAGAGCATCGTTAATCGACACCAGCGCCGCCGTGGTTTGATACTGGTTTTCCACGTCATCGGCGTCTTTACCCACAATCACGCTGACGCCCTGGAAAATATGTAAATCTGACGCGCGGCGTCCGTTACTTTCCAGCTGCTGCTTCACGTCGCGATAAAACGCTTTTGCCTCATCGAGGGTCTCGTGATGGGTAAAAATGGCGTCGGCATGTTTCGCCGCCAGCTTTTTCCCGTCGTCCGACGCGCCCGCCTGAAAGACAATCGGCCGCCCCTGCGGCGTTCGACCAATATTCAGAGGACCGGCGACCTGGAAGAAATCACCGTGGTGGTCCAGGGTATGCAATTTTGCCGGGTCAAAAAACTGACCGCTCTCTTTGTTGCGCACAAAGGCATCGCCTTCCCAGGAATCCCATAGCCCTTTCACCACGTCGAGATATTCATCCGCAATGCGATAGCGCAGCGCGTGCTCGGGATGTTTTTCACGGGAAAAGTTCTTCGCTGACCCTTCCAGCGGCGAAGTCACCACGTTCCAGCCCGCGCGACCGTTGCTGAGGTGGTCGAGGCTGGCGAACTGGCGCGCCGTGGTGAAGGGCTCGCTGTAGGAGGTGGATAAGGTTCCCACTAGCCCCAGGCGCGAGGTGATGCTGGCGAGAGCGGATAACACCGTCAGCGGTTCAAAGCGGTTTAAAAAATGCGGGATCGATTTCTCGTTGATATAGAGACCGTCGGCAACGAATAAAAAATCGAGTTTGCCCTCCTCCGCCTTTAACGCCGTCGCTTTGACGAAATCAAAATTGATGCTGGCATCGGCGACGGCCTCAGGGTGACGCCAGGCGGACATATTTCCCGATGCACCATGCAAAATGGTCCCGAGCCGCAGTTGACGATGTGCAGACATATTCACCTCTTCAGAATTAAACGTGTTGCAGGGCTTTTTCCGCAAGCTGTGCAAAATAGCGGGCAGCGGGCTCAATTAATGCCTCATCCGGATTGAATGCCGGATGGTGTAAACCGTACGGGCTGTTGCTGCCGATGCTGACAAACGCCCCCGGGATCTGCTGCAGATAGACCGCGAAATCTTCCCCGCCCATATGCAGCTCGGCGTGCCGGGTTTCGTAGCCTGCTTCTCTGGCGACCGAGGTGGCGAAATCGGCCCAGCGCTCGTCGTTCACCAGCGCGGTGGGCCCGGCATACCAGGTGATATCAATCTGCGCGCTAAAGGCGCTGGCAAACCCGGCGGCGATTTCGCCCACGCGGGCTTTCACGTTCTGCTGCACTTCCGTGCGATGGGTGCGCAGCGTGCCTTCCAGCTCGACGCTTTCCGGCAGCACGTTCCAGGTGTTACCGCCTGCAATGCGCGTCACGCTCAGCACCACCGAATCCAGCGTATTGACGTTGCGGCTGGCGACGCTTTGCAGCGCCGTCACCAGCTGGCTCGCCAGCACGATGGCGTCGTTACCTTCGTGCGGACGTGCGGCGTGCGCGCCCTTACCGGTAATGCGGACCACAAAGCGATCGACGTTGGCATAAAACGGCCCGCCGCGGGTAGCGAACTCACCGACCGGCAGGCCGGGCTCGTTATGCATGCCGAAGATGGCGCTGACGTCACGCAGGGCGCCGGCCCGCACCATGCTCTTCGCACCGCCAAAGTTCTCTTCGGCAGGCTGAAACAGGATCCGCACCCGGCCGTTAAGCGACGCTTCCCGCTCTTTCAGCTTTAACGCGGCGCCGAGGATCACGCTGGTGTGGATATCGTGTCCGCAGGCATGCATTACGCCTGCACGCTGGGAGCTAAACGGCACGCCGCTGCGCTCTTCAATCGGCAGAGCGTCGATATCCGCGCGCAGCGCAATCAGTTTGTTGCCCGAGCCGATTTCCGCCACCAGCCCGGTCGACAGGTCGTAAGGCTGCGGGGTAATCCCGGCATTCGTCAGCCACTGGCGCAGGCGCGTTGTGGTTTCCACTTCCTGGCCGGAGAGCTCCGGGTTCTGGTGCAGCTCGCGACGCCAGGCAATCAGCTGTTCGCCAAAGCTCATACGGTGACCTCCTTGTTAAGACGCGCCTCGGCAAGCAGGCGCAGCGACGCGACGCGCGTTGCCCCCTCCGCGACCGGCGTGTCGATGATAAATTCGTCAACGCCCCACTTTTCATGCAGGGCGTTAAGCTGTTCGAGCACCGATTCAGCCGTACCCGCCAGCAGCGACTGCGCCCGACGTGCAATGCGCACCGGCTCGCTGCCCGCCTGGCGCGCAAAGGCGTAGGCCTGCTCTTCGCTGGCCACGGTGACACGCTGGCCGTTTGCCAGCTCAACGCCCCACACTTCGACCTTCTGCGCCAGGGCATCCGCCTCGGCCTGCGTCGGCGCAACGATCGCCTGTACCGCCACAATCACGTCCCGCGCGCTGTGCTTACGCCAGGTCGAAACCACCTCGCGCAGCAGCTCAGGGTCACCGTTCAGATGCGCGGCAAAGACAAAGTGCCAGCCGAGCCCGGCGGCCAGCAGCGCGCTATCGATACTCGCGCCCAGCAGGAAACCCTCGGCAGGCAGCGGCGGCAGCGGCGTGGCGCGAACGGCCTCTTCATGAGACTGATGCTCAGGACGGATCCAGCGATCGAGCTGGGCCAGCTGTTCGGCGAAGCTGCCCTTTTCCTGTTGATTCAGCCCCTGCTGCAGCGCGCGGGTTGAGAGCGGCAGCCCGCCGGGGGCTTTTCCGACGCCGAGATCCACGCGGCCGGGCGCCAGCGCCGCCAGCACGTTGAAATTCTCGGCGACTTTATAAGGGCTGTAGTGCTGGAGCATCACGCCGCCGGATCCGACGCGGATGCGCGTGGTTTGCCCGAGGATCCAGGCAATCAGCAGCTCCGGCGAGGGGCTGGCAAGGTGGGGAGTGTTGTGGTGTTCGGCAATCCAGAAGCGGTGATAGCCCAGATTTTCTGCCTGCTGCGCCAGCGCCAGCGTACGCGCCAGTGCATCGGCAGCCGTTTCGTTTTCAGCGATGGGGCTTTTATCAAGAATGCTGATTCGCCATGACATGTTGCGTTCTCGTTTGACTTAACATGTCGACATTATTAAAGGCGCATTTCACCACTGAGAAACAATTAATTTACATTTAGTTTGCCGGAAATCAGATATATAAAACCATGCTAAGAATAAGACTTTAAGTCGGCAATCAGCGTTTTCCCCTGCCCGCGCCGGGTAATGCGGACGAAGCGAATATGTCCATACTGCGGGTTTTGCAGATCGGCTTCATAACGCGCGCGGTTGTTACGCCAGGTTTTCATCGTCCAGATGAGAATGGACTCTCTGCTGAAGAACGCGCGCCGGAAACTCTCTTTGTTCCCGGTGCCGGGCCAGAGCTCGCGCTTATGCCAGGCGCGTTTGACTGCCCTGGTGACCGCCTGCCAGAGGGTGCGGGCAAAGCCATAATCCACCCACACCACAACGTCGACATTACGCCATTTCACCGGCCGCGTGCGGTTATAGTTGCCGTCAAGCACCCAGTCTGGCGAAGCCTGTAGCGCCTGCTCCAGCGTTTCCTGAAACACATCGTCCGGCGTTCCCTGCCAGTCAGGTCGCCAGTAGAGTCTGTCCATCTCGATATAGGGAATAGCCAGTTCGGTCGCAATCTGCTTCGCCAGCGTGCTTTTTCCGCTCCCGCTGGTCCCGATGACGTTAATTTTCACCTCAGCCTCACTGTGTTATCGAAAACTGACCAAATGATAGCGTTTTCATCCTGTTAACGAAACGCTATTTCAACATGACAATTTTTCCTGAGAGACGATCTCCCTCTTTCAGTTTGGGTTATGTCGTTTATTTGCAGCGACGCCAGAACACGCCCCTAGAAATATTTTCATTTTTATTACATTCGAGAACATTAGCAAATTAAAAATAATGAACAACGGGTATTTAAGGCAGTCAGAATTTCAGAGAGAATATGCAGCAGGCCGTTATATAAAAATAATCACATTACTCTTGCCGGAGCATTTTCCGGACGTTTTTTTATTCTTGCACATCATCATGGAGTTACTCATGAGGCGTAACAGTCCCGTTACACAAAACGAGCATTTACTTAACGATGGTTCGACGTTAATGTCGACCACCGATACCAAAAGCCATATTACCTATGCTAATTCCGCTTTTATTGAAGCCAGCGGATATAAAGAAGAACATCTTCTGGGTGAGCCGCATAACCTCATCCGCCATCCCGACATGCCTGCCGAAGCGTTTGGCGACATGTGGTTTACCCTGCAGCAGGGTGAGACCTGGACGGGGCTGGTGAAGAACCGTCGTCATAATGGCGACCACTACTGGGTGCGGGCAAACGTAACGCCTGTCTGGCAGGGTGGATCCCTGACGGGGTATATTTCCGTGCGAAATATACCCGCACGGGAAGAGATTGCGGCCAGTGAAAAACTGTATGCAAAAGCGCGTAATAACGAATTAAAACATTACCGCTTTTATAAAGGGTTACTGGTTCGGCGCGGTTTATTTTCGTTTATGTCGCTCTTTAAATGTCTTAGCACAAGTAAACGTATCCATCTGGGTATTGCGACGACGGCGTTACTCTCCTGCCTGGCGGTGTATTTATTCCCTGATAAACTTGTGCAGTCGGGAAGTCTGGTACTGCTGTTTACTTCCCTGGCCTATTATCTTCATGCGCAGATCGCCCGCCCGGTAAAATCTATTGTGCAACAGATGCAGCGCGTGGTTTCAGGACGTAAAACGGACTATTACCATTTTGACAGGATCGACGACATCGGGCTGATGATGCGTCTGGTAAATCAATCAGGCTTGAACCTCAATTCGCTGGTTGACGACGTCGGGGCGCAAATCAGCGGGATTGGCACCATCAGCCAGCAGGTCGCGAAAGAAGGTGCAGCGCTGCAGACGCGTTCAGAAGAGACCGCAGACTTTCTGCAGCAAACCGCGTCCGCGGTGGAAGAGATCGCCAGCGCGGTGGAGCAGACTGCAGAAACGGCTAAAGAAGCCACGGAGATGGCGGATCGCACCCGCGACAGCGCCCACCGCGGTGAAGCGATGATGAAAGAGACCATCGGTATGATGCAATCCGTGTCGCAGGATAACAGCCAGATCGTCGATATTATCAGCGTTATCGATCGTATTGCCTTCCAGACCAACATTCTTGCGCTGAATGCTGCCGTGGAAGCGGCGCGCGCAGGTGAAGCCGGGCGCGGTTTTGCCGTGGTGGCGGCTGAGGTGCGCAACCTTGCGCAGCACTCCGCGACGGCGGCGAAAGAGATCAAAGCGCTGATTGAGAAAAACGTCGCCAGCGTCAACGCTGGCGTGGAGAAGGTAGAACAAACCGAAACGCAGCTGACGGTTATGATCGACAACGTGCTGCGGGTCTCCTCCCTGATTAAGGAGATCGGCCACGCCACGCAGGAGCAAACCCAGGCGCTGACGCTCATCAACGCCTCTATCTCCCGTATCGGCGCAATGACCCACAACAATACGGGGATGGTGGATAACGTCACTCACGCGGCGAATCACCTGACGCAGCGCACCACGCGCCTGCAGCAGGCGATTGCCGTTTTTGGCGGTTAGCCGTTCGGATACTGCTCGTCGGTGACTTTTTCCAGCCATGCAACCGGGCTGCCGTTAACGGATTCGGCGATGGCAATATGCGTCATCGCCGTTTGCGCGCTTGCGCCGTGCCAGTGCTTTACGCCGGGTGGGATCCAGGCGATATCGCCCTGATTCAATATTTCCGCCGCTTTGCCCCACTCCTGTAACCAGCCGCGACCCTGCGTCACAATCAGCGTTTGCCCAAGGGGATGCGTATGCCACGCGGTGCGCGCGCCCGGCTCAAAGGTCACGGTTGCCCCGCCGACGCTGGCAGGCTCGCTCGCCTGAAATGGTGCGTCAATACGGACGGTGCCGGTGAACCAGGCTTCCGGTCCTTTTGCTGAAGGTAATGATCCGCTGCGGATAATTTTCATCTTATGCTCCTCGTTTACTGTTGCGTTAACAGTAGCGCAAAGCAATCCGGAGCATTAGTGTGCATAATCAGATAGGAAATATGATTGAAATTCATAAATAGAGGCAATCGCGATGCTAAAAGATAATTTCAACGACCTGCTCTCTTTTATGGTGGTCGCCCGCGAGCGCAGCTTTACGCGCGCGGCGGCGCAGCTGGGCGTCTCGCAATCGGCGCTGAGTCATGCCATGCGCAAGCTTGAAGCGCGGCTCGACGTTCGCCTTTTAACCCGCACAACCCGCAGCGTTGTTCCCACCCAGGCGGGTGAGCAGCTCTTTACGCGCTTAAGCCCGCATTTGATGGAGATTGAGCAGGAGCTCACGACGCTTCGCAGCGCACGCAACAAACCCGCAGGTTCTGTTCGCATCGTCTCCGGCGAGCATGCGATGGACGCCGTGCTCTGGCCGGTACTGAAGGCGTTTATGGTGCAGTATCCTGAGATTAACGTCGAAGTGACGGTAGATAACGGCCTGACGGATATCGTGGATGGCCGTTTCGACGCGGGAGTACGCCTGGGTGAACAGGTGGCAAAAGATATGATTGCGGTACGGATAGCGCCGGATATGCGCATGGCCGTGGTCGGTTCCAGGGATTATCTGGCTCGCTTTGGCGTGCCGCAGACGCCGGAGCAGCTTGCTGAACACCGCTGCATCAACATGCGCCTGCCCACGCGCGGCGGACTGTATCACTGGGAATTTGAACGCGACGGGCGCGAGCTTCGCGTTCGGGTTGATGGGCAGCTTACGCTGAGCAGCCTGTCGCAGCGCATCGACGCCGCTGAGAATGGCCTCGGATTAGCCTACGTGCCGGAGGCGTCGGTTCTGGGGGCGCTTAATCACGGACGGCTCGTCAGGGTCCTTGAATCGTGGTGCCCTACTTTCGAGGGGTATCACCTTTATTATCCGAGCCGTCGCCAGCACACTACCGCTTTCAGGTTACTGTTAGATGCTCTCCAGCAGTCAAAATCTTGACCACCTGGTAATAATTAAGAAATTCTGATGATTAAATAATCAACCCGCCAAATGTTTTGTCTAAAAACTCATCACGATTCAGCGTGTTGTGATCGCCGTCTGCTCTGACCACACGATTTCCTTCGACGTGCATCACTTTCGGCACGGTTATATTTTGCGTCGCTTATGAATTGCAGGTAGGATGCCTCGCCATGTTTCGCCTTATCCATACGCAGAATGACTGGGAAGGCGACATGTGTTTGCGCAGAAGCAATCGTTTGTATTGCGCTCTGCCAGGCAGGACTATCACGATAATGGTTCAGACAGGCAAACAGGTAACTCAATGAAAACAAGCAATAAAAGCGCAGCCGATCATCATGCTGCTAAACGTCGCTGGTTGAACTCCCACGAAGAGGGCTACCACAAAGCGATGGGCAACCGTCAGGTTCAAATGATCGCCATCGGCGGCGCTATCGGAACGGGTCTGTTTTTAGGTGCGGGTGCGCGTCTGCAAATGGCTGGCCCGGCTCTCGCCCTGGTCTATCTGGTGTGCGGGATCTTCTCTTTCTTCATTCTTCGTGCGCTGGGTGAACTGGTACTGCATCGCCCTTCCAGCGGAAGCTTCGTCTCTTACGCCCGTGAATTCCTCGGTGAAAAAGCGGCCTACGTTGCGGGCTGGATGTACTTCGTCAACTGGGCGATGACCGGTATTGTCGATATCACCGCCGTTGCGCTGTATATGCACTACTGGGGCGCGTTTGGCGATGTGCCGCAGTGGGTCTTTGCGCTTGGCGCACTGGCGATTGTCGGCACCATGAACATGATCGGCGTGAAGTGGTTCGCGGAGATGGAGTTCTGGTTTGCGCTGGTAAAAGTGCTGGCCATCGTGGTGTTCCTGGTCGTGGGTACCGTCTTCCTCGGCAGCGGCAAGCCGCTGGACGGCAATGCCACCGGCTTCCATCTGATAACCGATAACGGCGGATTCTTCCCACACGGTCTGCTGCCTGCGCTGGTTCTGGTTCAGGGCGTGGTGTTCGCCTTCGCCTCTATCGAACTGGTGGGCACCGCAGCAGGTGAATGTAAAGATCCGCAGACCATGGTGCCAAAAGCCATTAACAGCGTGATCTGGCGTATCGGTCTGTTCTACGTCGGTTCCGTGGTGCTGCTGGTTCTGCTGCTCCCGTGGACTGCCTATCAGGCAGGTCAGAGTCCGTTTGTGACCTTCTTCTCTAAGCTGGGCGTGCCTTACGTTGGCAGCATCATGAACATCGTGGTCCTGACCGCGGCGCTCTCCAGCCTGAACTCCGGTCTTTACTCTACCGGTCGTATCCTGCGCTCCATGTCGATGGGCGGTTCTGCGCCGAAGTTCATGTCGAAGATGAGCAAGCAGCAGGTTCCCTATGCGGGGATTCTGGCAACGCTGGTGGTTTACGTTTTTGGCGTGTTCCTGAACTATCTGGTGCCGTCCCGCGTATTTGAGATCGTTCTGAACGTGGCTGCACTGGGGATTATCGCCTCCTGGGCCTTCATCGTGGTCTGCCAGATGCGTCTGCGCAAAGCGATCAAAGAAGGCAAAGCGGCTGATGTGAGCTTCAAGATGCCGGGCGCACCGGTGACCTCCTGGCTCACCCTGCTGTTCCTGTTCAGCGTGCTGGTGCTGATGGCGTTTGACTACCCGAACGGTACTTACACCATTGCGACCATTCCGCTGCTGGCGGTACTGCTGATTGCCGGCTGGTTTGGCGTGCGTAAGCGCGTTCACGAGATCCACAGCACCGCGCCGGTTCATCACGACGATGAAAAACACGACGCACCGCTGGTGGAAGAAACCTCGCGTTAAGCGTCCGTAAGCATCAAAAAGGGAAGGCAAATGCCTTCCCTTTTTTATTTACAGCGCGATACGAATGACGTCGTCAGGCTGGGTGGCTTCCTGCTGGCGAGTCGATTTTTGTTTCACCGTCACGTACAGGGTTTTGCCATCCGCAGAGAGCGCCAGGCTGTTCGGGTAGACCGGCGTGTCGAAGGTTTTTGTGACCTTATACGTTTTCGCGTCAATCACGCTCACCTTACCGGCTTCGCGGTGCGTCACATAGGCTTCATTGCTGGCCGGGTTAAACAGGACGGCCAGTGATTCAGGTGCGGCGATCTTCTCAATCACGCTGCCGTCTTTCAGGTTCACCACCAGCACTTCCGGCTGTTTTGAATCGGTCAGGAACGCGCGCTGGCCGGCGGTATCGAGGCTGAGGTTCAGGTAGAAGTGCTCTTTACCGTCATCCTGCACCTTTTTGCGGCTCAGGATTTTATTGGTGGCCGTATCAATGGTTACCAGTTCGCCGTCCGCATTCGTGGTGTACAGACGTTTTGCCTGCGCATCCAGCGCCAGACCGGTGCTGTACGTACCGGTATTGGCAATGGTCTCTTTCAGCTTCAGCGTTGCGCCATCCACCACCCAAATCACGCTCTCTTTGCCGACACCGGTGATGTAAATCGTGTTGGTCGCGTCATCCGCCACCAGCTGGCGCGGCTGCAGCGGTTTGATGGTTTCACTGCGCTGGCGATTATCGAGCACCAGTCGCCCTTTCACGTCGCCCGTTTTCGCATCGATGGCCGTCACCGCGCCGTTGATGGTGTTGCCAAACCACAGGGTTTGCGTCGCGCCGTCGAGCGTGGCGCCAAAGGGTTTGAGATCGCTGTGAATCGCCTGCGTCACGTCCAGCGTGACCGGATCAAGGCGATAGATAACTCCGCCCTTATCGGTTTTGCGGCTTTGCGAGGTCGCCACCCACAGCGCATTCTCCTGCTGGCTGACCGCCATTTCATACGCCCCTTTGCCCACCGCTTTACGCAGCACCTCTTCGGCGGCATGCACCTGGAACGTCCCGGCAAGCAGTAAAGTGGCAGACAGCAGTGACAGGCTCAGACGCGGCGAGCACAGATGACGTAAAGACATAACAATTCCTTTTCTGAAAAGAGGGGTTTGGGCTGACATCACTTCCGGCAGGCAACGTCATGGCATTGCCTTTTGATAATGAGAATAGTAATCATTAATGAACTGAATGTGGAGTTTTTCTTTCGCGCTTCGCCTTTCATTAACGCAATGTGCGGTTATAGTTTTCAAAACATTTACAAAACCTTTAACATGTATGGACATGTTCCATTTGGTTCGTTTATACACCACAACCGGTTTTATTCATGAAAATCATTTCTGCCCGTAAGGCTTCTCTCCCGCTGCTGCTGGTTCCCGTTATTTTCGCGCCGCTAACCGCAATGAGCGCGGAGGAACAGACCATGATCGTCAGCGCCACGCCGCAAACCGTATCGGAACTGGATACCCCGGCCGCGGTCAGCGTCGTCAATGGCGATGACATGCGCCACGCCGCGCCGCGCATCAACCTGTCTGAATCTCTTGGCAGCGTCCCGGGACTGCAAATTCAGAACCGCCAGAACTATGCCCAGGATCTCCAGCTTTCAATGCGTGGGTTTGGTGCCCGCTCAACGTTTGGCGTGCGCGGTATCCGTATGTATGTCGACGGTATCCCTGCCACCATGCCGGACGGACAGGGCCAGACCTCTAACATCGATCTCTCCAGCGTGGAGAGCGTTGAAGTGCTGCGCGGCCCCTTCTCAGCCCTGTACGGCAACGCCTCCGGCGGCGTGATTAACATCAACACCCAGACCGGGCAGCAGCCGCCGACCATTGAAGCCAGCAGCTATTACGGCAGCTACGGTACCTGGCGCTACGGCATGAAAGCCACCGGCGCGATGGGTGACGGCACCCACGCGGGTGATGTGGATTACACCGTTTCCACCACCCGCTTCACCACCAAAGGCTACCGCGACCACAGCGGCGCGCGCAAAAACCTCGCTAACGCCAAACTGGGCGTGCGTATTGACGACGTCAGCAAGCTGACGCTGATTTTCAACAGCGTGGACATGAAGGCCAACGATCCGGGCGGGCTGAGCTATCAGGAGTGGCAGAACAATCCGCGTCAGTCTCCGCGCGGCGATCAGTACAACACCCGCAAGACCATCAAGCAGACCCAGGCCGGCCTGCGCTACGATCGTCAGCTCAGCACCCAGGACGATCTCAGCGTGATGATGTACGCCGGCGAACGTGAAATGACGCAGTACCAGTCGATTCCGTATCAGCCGCAGCTGAAAGCCTCCCACTCCGGCGGTGTGATCGATATGCAGCGACACTATCAGGGCGTGGATACCCGCTGGACGCACCGCGGCGAGCTGCTGGTGCCGGTAACCTTTACCACCGGTCTGAACTACGAAAACCTGAGCGAAGACCGTCGCGGATACGAGAACTTCGTGATGAACAACGGCGTGCCGGATTACGGCGTGAAGGGTGACAAGCGTCGAAACGAACGTAACCTGATGTGGAACGTTGACCCTTACCTGCAAACCAGCTGGCAGCTGACGCAGAAACTGTCGGTAGATGCAGGAGTGCGCTACAGCTCGGTCTGGTTTGATTCCAACGACCATTACATTACGCCGGGCAACGGCGATGACAGCGGTGACGCGAGCTATCACAAGTGGCTCCCGGCCGGTTCCGTGAAGTATGCGGTGACGGACGCATGGAACCTCTACGCTGCCGCAGGTCGTGGATTCGAAACGCCGACCATCAACGAGCTTTCCTATCGCGCCGATAACCAGGGCGGCCTGAACATCGGCCTGCAGCCGTCCACCAACAACACGTATGAAGTGGGCAGCAAAACCCGCATCGGCAATGGCCTGCTGACCGCGGCGCTGTTCCGCACCGATACGGATGATGAGATCGTGGTGGATGCCAGCTCTGGCGGGCGTACCAGCTATAAAAATGCCGGTAAAACCCGTCGTCAGGGGGTGGAAGTCTCCCTCGACCAGCAGTTTGCCGAGAACTGGAAGCTGAAGATGGCGTGGACTTACCTGGATGCCACCTACCGGACTAACGTCTGCAGCGACGCAGACTGTAACGGTAACCGTATGCCGGGCATTGCCCGCAACATGGGTTACGCCTCGTTTGGCTGGCAGCCGGAGGAAGGCTGGTACGCGGGTTCAGACGTGCGCTACATGAGCGACATCATGGCCGACGACGAGAATACGGCGAAAGCGCCGTCGTATACGGTGGTCGGGCTGAACACCGGGTATAAATTCAACTACGGCAGCTGGGGCATGGACGTCTTTGGCCGCGTCGATAACCTGTTCGATAAAGAGTACGCGGGCTCGGTTATTGTCAACGAGTCTAACGGTCGTTATTACGAGCCTGCACCAGGCCGTAACTACGGGGTCGGGCTGTCGGTCTCTTATCGCTTCGAGTAAGCGATAAGAAAAGTTTATTTAATTAATGAAATAACGCTCCTGATGGCAATAAACCATCAGGAGTTATTCACCAGATAAATAATTAGGGGCGAAATATAGTCGCTCTGCTAAATAATCTCTTAGTTAAAATATTGTCGCTGTAAAAGCAAATTCGCTTCATCAATCACCTTATCAATCGCCTTCTGGCAGGCAACAACATCTCTTCGCTCCAGGGCGGAAAGCAGTTCGTCATAGTGATATGTCGAGGCTTTGATGTCGTTAAGCTCCTGATGCAGATAGTTCATACAGGGCCCGATGCGCACCCAGAGCTGCTCAATTAAGGCATTAAGCGTAGGCATTTCCGCATACTGATAAAGCGTAAATCGGAAGACGCGATTCGCATGCAATGCCTGCTGGACGTTCCCGTTGCGCATGGCTTCATGAAAGGCATCCGACAATTTGCGCAACGCCTCCAGTTTGCTATCAGACATATTCTGACAGGCCGCGGCGACCGCCATCGGCTCAAGCTGCTTGCGGATAGCGTTAATCTCGTTATAGCGCTCCAGCGTGACCTCCGGAACCAGAAATGCCTGCGCCGGCGTGGCGTGTAGCGCCCCTGATGACACCAGGCGCAACAGCGCCTCGCGAACAGGGGTAATACTGGTTCCTAATTTATCGGCAATCTCTTTCGTAATCAGTCGTGCCCCAGGTTTGAGTGAGCCTGTAATTAACGCTCCTTTCAAACTGTGTTCAACTTGCATAGTAAGACTGACCCTTTGGGCTTTTTCTAAGTGGTCCAAATCAAGCATGTTCAATTCCTGTAGCTAAAACTTAATGCTATTTTTAAACGCCAGTTTTAATAAAACGACGCTGGTCCGATATATCCTGTATCGTCATGCCTGGTGGTGGGAAGTACGTAAAAACATCAAAAAAGTAAAGTTTGTTTTTTTTATTGGTTCCGGGCCCATCCGGGATGCGGGCGCGAAATGCCATGTCCATTAATTAAAGACAATATATCGTATCTTCACAAATAAATATGGCGGGAAACCCCGCCATAGTGCTGTTTATTTATTGTCACTCGCGACGCGAATCACGACTTTGCCGAAGTTACGCCCTTCGAGCAGGCCAATCAGCGCCTCGGGCGCGTTCTCCAGCCCGTCCGTTATCTGTTCACGATAGTGAATTTTGCCCTCCTGAACCCAGCGTCCCATTGCTTCCTGGAACTCTTTAATGCGGTGACCGTAATCCTGGCCGATGATAAAGCCCTGCATACGAATGCGTTTCTTCAGGATGGTCGCCATCAGTAGCGGCAGGCGATCCGGCCCCTCGGGCAGGCCCGTCGCATTGTAGCCGCTCACCAGGCCGCACACCGGCACGCGCGCGGAGGTATTCAGTAACGGCAGCACGGCGTCAAATACTTTCCCGCCGACGTTTTCATAATAGACGTCAATTCCTTGCGGACAGGCGCGTTTCAGCTGTTCGGCAAAGTCGGCCGCGTGATGATCCAGACACAGGTCAAACCCGAGGACCTCAACGGCATGGCGGCATTTTTCAGCCCCACCGGCGACGCCGACCACCCGGCAACCTTTGATTTTACCGATCTGCCCGACGGTCGCGCCAACCGGGCCTGTCGCCGCGGCGACCACCAGCGTTTCGCCCGCTTTTGGCTGCCCGATATCCAGCAATCCCATATAGGCGGTAAAGCCCGGCATACCCAGAATACCCAGCGCCCAGGAAGGATGTGACGGATTTTCGCCCAGCTTCACCAGGCCGCTGCCGTCCGAGAGTTCATATTCCTGCCAGCCGCTGTAGCCCAGCACCCACTCCCCGGCTTTGAAGTCGGGATGATTTGACTGCTCAACGCGGCTGACCGTTCCCCCCACCATCACAGCGCCCAGCTCAACCGGTGGTGAATAGGATGGCGCATCGCTCATGCGCCCCCGCATGTAAGGGTCCAGCGACAGCCAGACGGTGCGCAGCAAAAGCTGTCCCTCAGCCGGGGCGGGAACAGGCTGCGTTTCGAGACGAAAATTTTCCGCCACCGGCGCACCCTGAGGACGGGAGGCCAGTACCCAGCGGCGATTTTGCGAAACAGGTTGATTCATCGGGATCTCCTTCTGGTACAAATGTCATTACAGCCTGGCTCACGATCGGCGTTATCGCATTAGCATTACGAGGCAGACTGGTTAAGCCGTACGACCAGATAGATGCAGGTTTCATTCGTTTCGTTGATGAACCGGCAGTCATTTGGCGGCCCCAGCTCGAGACAGTCTCCGGCGTGCATTTCGTGGCGCGTATCGCCCTCCTGAAACACCAGCTCGCCGGACTGGAGCCAGATAAGCTGACGTGCCAGCGCGTAAGAAGATGCAGGCATCGGAACATCGCTGCCCGCGGGCAGTTCAACCTGAACAAGGTCGATGGGCAGATCGGTGCGGGGAGAAACATGGCGGCGGAGGTAGTGCGTCTGTGGGTCGCGCCAGACGGGCTGGTTTGCAAGGCGCAGCAGCTTGCCCTCCTGCATTTCGGCCCGGGCAATGAGCGTGGACATGCTGATGCCAAACGCACCGGACAGACGGGCCAGCAAGGTGGCTGTCGGGCTGCTGTCTCCGCGTTCTATCTTATGGATCATCGCGCGCGAGACCCCGGCCCGGTCAGCAAGCTCGCTCAGGGACCATCCGCGAGACTCGCGTTCAAGGCGAATTCTTGCGCTAATCCGTTGATTCATTGTGTCTGTTATGGTGTTCATGACGTCATACTATAGTGTATGAACGGCATTTCAATGGGCTTTTGATAACAAAAAAATATGGCTTATGCCGTAGCGATCGGGCGATACGATTGTGTAATATCGTAGGAATAACGTAATACTATAGTAAACAACACACAGAGGGTTAATCATGATCGTTCGTCATGCCTGCAAGGAAGACTGCGCTGCGATAGGCGAAATCTACAACCACGCGGTGCTGCATACTGCCGCGATCTGGAACGATAAAACCGTCGATACCGATAACCGAATCGCCTGGTTTGAGGCGCGCACGCTCGCGGGTTACCCGGTTCTGGTGAGTGAGGAAGACGGCGTTATCACCGGTTACGCCTCTTTCGGTGACTGGCGCGCCTTCGACGGTTTCCGTCATACGGTTGAGCATTCGGTCTACGTCCACCCGGACCATCAGGGAAAAGGCATTGGCCGCACGCTGATGATCGCGCTGATTAACGAGGCCCGCGCCATCGGCAAACACGTGATGGTGGCCGGTATTGAAGCGCAAAACCATGCTTCGATTCACCTCCACGAAACGCTTGGTTTTGTCACCACGGGGCAGATGCCGCAGGTGGGAACCAAGTTTGGCCGCTGGCTGGACTTAACATTTATGCAGCTGCAGCTGGACGAGCGCAGCGATCCGGACGCCATCCCATGAATCAATCACTGACGCTGGCGTTTCTGGTGGCGGCGGGAATTGGTCTGGTGGTGCAAAATACCTTAATGGTGCGTATCACCCAGTCCTCCTCCACGATCCTTATCGCGATGCTGCTGAACTCCCTGGTCGGCATTGTGCTGTTTGTCAGCATTCTGCTGCTGAAACAGGGCGCAGCCGGATTCAGCGAGCTGGCCGCAACGGTGCGCTGGTGGACGCTTATCCCGGGGCTGCTGGGGTCATTTTTCGTGTTTGCCAGCATCAGCGGATATCAGAACGTTGGCGCGGCCACGACTATCGCCGTGCTGGTGGCAAGCCAGCTGATTGGCGGGCTGGTGATGGACGTGCTGAGGAGCAACGGCATTCCGCTGCGCGCCCTGATTGGCCCGGTGTGCGGCGCGGTGATGCTGGTCGTCGGGGCCTGGCTGGTGGCGCGACGCCAGTTTTGATCGTTACAGTATGGTGCCGCCTTTGGTCAGCTGTTCCTCACGCGCGTCCAACTCCTCTTTATGCTGCTTACCGTGGTGCGAAATCGCGGTACGCAGACGCTGCTGCTGGGTGTAGCGTTCTTCACGGCTGAGATCTGCATCATCACTTAATTCGATCAGCAGTTCATTCATATGGGTGATGACGCTCTCTTCAATGGCGGCATCGACACGGGCGGTAACTTCATTTAAATGTGACATTGTCACTCCTTGTGAATCGCCGGGTGGCGGCTGCGCCTTGCCCGGCCTACAGGGGAACCGTAGGCCCGGTAAGCGCAGCGCCACCGGGCAACATATTAGTTCAGCTTCGCCTTAGAGAAATCGCTGCCCATCAGGCTCACGCTGTATCCGGTCACGTTGCTGCGGGTCGCATAGAACGTTTTCCCGTTTGCCAGTGCGATCCACGGCGCCTGCTGGTAGAAAATCTCCTGCGCCTGACCGTAGAGTTTCGCACGCTCGGCCGGGCTGCTGGTCAGCTTCGCTTTTTGCACCAGATCATCATAACCCTTATCGCACCAGCGCGCGGCGTTGGATCCGGTTTTAATGCTGTTGCAGCCCAGCAGCACGTCGGCAAAGTTGTCCGGGTCGCCGTTATCGGACATCCAGCCAAACAGCGCGGAGTCATGTTCGCCTTTACGCATCCCGGAGAGATATTCACCCCACTCGTAAGAGACAATTTTGGCCTTCACGCCGACTTTCGCCCAGTCGCTCTGGATCATCTCGGCGATACGGCGCGAGTTCGGGTTATACGGACGCTGAACCGGCATTGACCACAGCGTGACTTCCGCCCCCTTCTCCAGCCCCGCCTGCTTCAGCAGCGCTTTCGCTTTTTCAGGATCGTAGCTGTAGTCCTTCAGGTCTTTATTAAAGCCCAGCATATTTGGCGGGATCGGCGATTTTGCCACCGTACCGGAACCCATAAAGACCGCATTGACGATAGCCTTCTTGTCGGTCGCGTAGTTAAGCGCCTGGCGCACCAGCACGTTATCAAACGGTTTTTTCTCGGTGTTAAACGCCAGATAGCCGACGTTTAGCGCATCGACCGAGTGCAGCGTCAGGTCTTTGTTGTTCTTGATGGCGTCAAACTGAACCGGGGACGGTGCAGGAATAATCTGGCACTCGTTGGTCTGCAGCTTCGCCAGACGGGTTTCCACGTTCGGCGTGATGGAGAAGATGAGATGCTTCGTCGGCACCTCGCCTTCCCAGTAGTTCGGGTTAGCGACGTAGCGAATCAGCGAATCTACCTTGTACTGCTGCAGGACATAAGGCCCGGTACCAATCGGCCAGGTGTCCACGTTTTCAGGCGTGCCTTTTTTCAGCATCGCGTCGGCGTATTCGGCGGAAAGAATCGAGGCGAAATCCATCCCCCAGTCGGCCAGAAACGCGGCGTTAGGCTCGCTGAGGGTGAACTGAACGTGATAGTCGTCGACCTTTTTCACGTCCTGAATCAGCTTATCGAGCCCGACGTCGTTAAAGTATTCGTAGTTGCCCTGCGACACGTTGTGATAAGGGTGTTTAGGGTCTTTCTGACGCAGAACCGAGAAAATAACGTCATCGGCGTTAAAATCGCGCGTCGGTTTGAAGTATTTATTGCTGTTGAACTTCACCCCTTTGCGCAGGGCAAAGGTATAGGTCTTGCCGTCCGGCGAAATCGTCCAGGACTCCGCCAGCGACGGGACCGGGGTGTTTTTCACCGGGTCAAAGTTGATCAGGCGATTGTACAGTACCTGAGAGCTGGCCACAAAAGACGGGCCAGAGCTGGCGATTTGCGGGTTGAAGGACTCGGGGGACGCTTCAGAACAGTAAATAAGGGTGTCGTTGTTTGCCGCCGATGCGGCACCGGCTGGTAACAGCGCGCTCAGCGCAAGGGCGAGCAGTGTTTTCCCTGTAGACATGGTTATAACCCTGACAGTTTTATTATATAAGACAGTAATAACAGCACAGGCGATATGACCTGGCAAATAACGAAACACTATCAGGTTATTCTAAAGCCGCGTTTTTTGCTGTTTTAACAGCCAGCGCCCGAAAAGGTGATTTGCCTTAAGGGCCATTATCCGTCAAGCACAACCGTCACTTTCTATGCCGCAAGAAATCGGTCCTTTTAGCGTCTCTTCCCCCGTTTGGTTGCTTCCTCGTTTCGTTAAAGTAACGGTGTGAAGAAGTATATGGGATCAAATCGTGGCAAAAACTCTTTTACGCAGCGGTAACCTGGATGACTTTCAGGCCGTGGGCGGCGGCGGACAAGCCGTTTTTGAATCAGCGTTACAAATCCGGGAAGCGCTCCGGTTGCGCAAACAACAGGCCATCGTCGACTGTCTGGCTATTCCGCAGGTCAACGACAGCGGTGACCGCGTGGACTGGTATTCCCCCGTTGAAGGGAGCGTAACCAGCTGGAAAGCGGCCGATGAAGATGACCGTTATCGCGCCCTGCGCTACCTGGAAAACACGCTAGCCAGCGTTGAGTCGTTAAGCAAGAAATGCCTCCTGTCGCCCAAAACCGCGCAGCAGCTTTTTGGTTCTCTGCTGTCGAAGGCGTTTCAGTTCCCGGGTGAAAACTTCCTCTTCCTGGTTGACGGAAAGCCGGTCATCAGCTTCTGGGGGTTCGTCAACCTGAACGAGAATGCGCGCGACGATGTTCTCGACTGCCTGCGTGAATCGCTGGTCCCTGAGCCCGCCCCCGTTGTGATTGAAGATCCTGAACCCGAGCCTGAGCCAGAACCGGTTGTAGCCTTTGAACACGCCGACGAGCCGCTGATCGCCCCTTCCTCGGTGGTGCGCATCACGCCGGAAGATCTGTATGAGCCAGAGCCGGCCCCGGCCGTTGCGCAACCCGTTCAGGAACCGGCTGTGCCGATCGTCGCGAAAAAGCGCCGCGTTCCCCTGTGGACGCTGCCGGTTGCCGTCGCGATCGTTGCCGCCATTGCCGCACCGCTGCTGTGGCCAAAACAGTCGCCTTCCGCTGAGCCCGCCCCGGTGCCCGCC